>CAYGYX010000001.1:0-34432 GCA_964354255.1 uncultured Acidimicrobiia bacterium
CCCTCCGGCGGGGGCCTCCGCAACGCCGCGCCTCGCCCGCATCGGGGCGCCCGCCGGCCCTTCCGGTAACCGGCAACGCGTCGATACCCTGTGGCGTGACGCTCCCTCGAAAGGAGGACCGTGACCGAGATCACCCTGTCCGTGCCCGAGATCCACTGCCGGCATTGCAGGACGTCCATCGAGTGGGCGGCCAGCGCCGTGCCCGGGGTGCTGCGGGCCGAGGTCGACATACCGTCGGCCACCGTCGCCCTCTCCTTCGAGGCCCCGGCCACCCTGGACCAGATCGTGGCCGCCATCGAGAGCGAGGGCTACGCGGTGCCCGCCCAGGGCTGAGCCAGCCGTGGCCGGCACCGCCACCGAGACGATCCTCCTCGACGTCGAGGGGATGACCTGCGCCTCGTGTGCCCTGCGCATCGAGCGGGTCCTCTCCCGCCAGCAGGGGGTGACCTCGGCGGTAGTCAACTTCGCCGGCCAGGAGGCCCGGGTGGAGGCCGCGCCGGGCGCCGACGTCGCCGCCCTCGAGGCGGCGGTGGCCCGCCTCGGCTATCGGGCCACCCGGGCCCGGCCCCAGACAGTCGGCGCCACCGTGGCGGATCGTTACGACACCCAGATCCACTACCAGGGCCGCTCCTTCGCCGCCGCCGCCTTCCTGACCCTCCCCCTCTTCCTCATCTCGATGCTGGCCGACATGGAGGGCAACGCGCTGCGGGCAGCCGCCTGGGCCCTGGCCACCCCGGTGGAGTTCATCTTCGGGTGGCAGTTCCATCGCAACGCCGCCCAGCGCCTGCGCTCGCTGGGCGCCGGCATGGACACGCTGGTGTCGCTGGGGACCCTGGCCGCTTACGGGTACTCGGTGTGGGCCTTCTTCGCCGGGGAGCACCTCTACTTCGAGACGGCGGCGGTCATCATCACCTTCATCCTCCTCGGCCGCTTCTTCGAAGCCCGCGCCAAGGGTCGCGCCTCCCGGGCGGTGGCCCGCCTCCTGGAGTTGGGCGCCAAGGAGGCCCGGGTCCGGCGGGACGGCCAGGAGGTCACCATCCCGATCGCCGCCGTCCGCCCCGGCGACCTCATGGTGGTGCACCCCGGAGAGCGCCTCCCCACCGACGGCCGCGTGGCCGAGGGCATCTCCTCCATCGACGAGAGCATGCTCACCGGGGAGTCCCTCCCGGTGGAGCGGCGCCCCGGCGACCAGGTATACGGGGCCACCGTCAACCAGCACGGGCAACTCCTGGTGGAGGCCACCCGGGTGGGGGCCGACACCGCCCTCGCCCAGATCGTGCGCCTCGTCAAAGAAACCCAGGCGACCCGCGCCCCCATCCAGCACCTGGCCGATCGTATCGCCGGCATCTTCGTCCCGGTGGTCCTGGCCATCGCCCTGGCCACTTTCTCCCTGTGGCTCGCCTTCTCCGGCCAGACCGGCGAGGCGATGCGGGCGGCGGTGGCGGTGCTGGTGGTCGCCTGCCCCTGTGCCCTGGGCCTGGCCACCCCCACCGCCGTGATGGTCGGCAGCGGCCGCGGGGCCGAGCTGGGGGTGCTCTTCAAGGGCGCCGACGTGTTCGAGCGGTCCCGCCTGATCGACACGGTCGTCTTCGACAAGACCGGCACCCTCACCCGCGGGGCGATGACCCTGCGCCGGCTGGAGACCGGCGAGGACCGGGGACGCGCCCTCTACCTCATCGGGAGCCTCGAGGCCGGCTCGGAACACCCGGCGGCCCGGGCGGTGGCCCTCGGTGCCGAAGAGGCTGGAGTGGAACTCGGGCCGGTCACCGGGCTCATCGCCCTGCCCGGCCTGGGGGTGCGCGGCATCGTGGACAGGGTCGAGGTCGTCGCCGGGCGGCCCCAGCTGCTCACCGAGGTAGGCCTGGCCGTTCCCGGCCACCTCGCCGCGGCCCTGGCCGAGATGGAGGCTGCCGGGGAGACCGCCTTCCTCGCCGGCTGGGAAGGGCAGGTGCGGGCGGCCCTCTCGGTGGCCGACACGGTCCGCCCCTCCGCCGCCCCCACCGTGGCCGCCCTCCGGGCCGCCGGGGTGGAGGTGGCAATGATCACCGGTGACAACCGGCGCACCGCCGAGGGCATCGCCGCCGGCCTGGGGATCGGCCGGGTGCTGGCCGAGGTATCGCCCGGACAGAAGGCCGACGCGGTCACCCGCCTGCAGGCCGAAGGCAGGACCGTCGGCTTCGTCGGCGACGGCATCAACGACGCCCCGGCCCTCACCCGGGCCGACCTGGGCATAGCGGTGGGGACGGGCACCGACGTGGCCATCGAAGCCGGTGATGTGGTGCTCATGTCGGGAGACCCGGCCCTGGTCCGCACCGCCCTCGCCCTGGCCGCCGCCACCTTCCGCACCATTCGCCAGAACCTGTTCTGGGCCTTCGCCTACAACAGCGCGGCCATCCCCCTGGCCGCCGCCGGCCTACTCGACCCGATGATCGCCGCCGCGGCCATGGCGCTGTCCAGCGTCTCGGTCGTAGCCAACTCGCTGCGCCTGCGCCGCTTCGGGCGGGACAACACCTGCAGCCACCCTGGCCCCCGCGACGACTTCCCTGCCGGCGACTCCGCTACGAACCCGTCGGCGTCACTGCCCCCGTGGGTCGCCTGATGATGGCCTGGGCCGAGACCAGTTCCTTGCCGATCCCCAACCGCTTGACCCCCACCCCGAGCGCCAGGCCGAGCAGCTGGGTGAAGTAGAGGATGGGCATGGCGTAGTCGGTGCCGTAGGCGTGATTCACTTCCGACTGGTAGCACTCCAGATTGGTCTGGCACAGGGGGCAAGCCGTGGCGATGACCTCGGCGCCGGAATCGACCGCGCTCTGCAGCAGATCGCGCAGCATCTGCACCGCCGCCCGTCGGTTGGTGACCATCAGGGCGGCACCGCAGCAGCGCAGCCTGTAGGGATAGGGCACCGGGTTCGCTCCCGCCGCCGCCAACAGGTCCTCGAAGTAGTGCGGGTCGTCGATCTCGCTCAGTTCCAGGCCCGGGCGGCGGGGCCGCACGATCTGGCAGCCGTAGTACGGGGCCACCCGCAGCCCTTTGATGCGGTCGTTGACCTTGGCGCGGATGCGGTCCAACGCCCCGTCGGAGACGAAGGCGTCCATGATGTGTCTCACGGCGACCCCGCCCCCGTAATGCAGATCGTCGGCCTCGAGGGCGTAGTTCATGTGCTCGGCCAGGTCGGGGTCGCGCTGCAGGGCCGCGTTCGTGGTCCACAGGTTCTTGTAGCAGGCGTTGCACGGAGCCACGATGTCGAGGCCTTGCTTCTCGGCGATGGCCAGATTGCGCGCACACAGCACGGTGGCCAGCAGCTCGTCGACGTGGGAATAGGCGGTAGCCCCGCAGCAGTTCCAGTCCTCGAGCTCCTCCAGTTCAATGCCGAGCTTGTTGGCGACCTCCATGGACGAGACGTGGTAGGTGGCGGCCATGGTCTCCAGCGAGCAGCCGGGGTAGTAGGCGTAGCGGGTCATTCGATGCCGTCCAGGGGGAGAACCCGGGCGACCATGCTCCGCAGGTTCTGGATTCGCTTGATCCGTGAGGGGATCAGGGGTAGCCGGCCCTTGGCCAGCAGCTTCAGCCCCATCTGCATCTCGCGCACCATCCCCGGGAACCCGCCCTCGAAGATGAAGGCTGGGGCATAGCCGGGCTCGTAGGACTTGCCGGTCCGCAGGATCGTCCGGGTGAACCGACGCGAGAACTCCGGCGCCACCCAGTCCCGGTTGAAGCTGTCCTTCCACAGCGAGTACCGGGTGAGGGCGTACATGACATCGGCGGGACGGATCCCCTCCGGGCACTTCTCCGTGCAGGCGTAGCACGAGGCGCACGTCCAGAAGGTGTTGGAGGACATGACCTCGTCCTTCATGTCGGCGTTGATCAAGGCGATCAAGTACCGCGGTGTGTGGTCCATGAATTCCACCACCGGGCAGACCGCCGAGCACGTGGCGCACTGGATACAGCGCACCAGAGAGGCACCCTCCTCGGCATGGAGGAGGTTCTCTACCTCCTCCCGGAAAGAAACCCTCCTACCCGTCGTCGTCACCACCCTCGCCTCCTACTCGCCTGGTGCTCGCCGCGCCTCGGCGGCCGCGATGAGTGCCCTGGCCTTCTGCAGCAGCAACTCTGGCTCGACGGGCTTCTCGACCAGTTCGTCGACCGGCACGAAGCCCGGGTGCACCGCCTGGCCGGGGAAGAGGAAAGCGATCTGCTCCCGGATGCTGGTGATGATGAGCACCGGCATCTCCCGCAGCACTGCATCCTTGCGGATCTTCCTGGCCAGCATGACTCCCTCGGCGCCTCGCCCCATCATGATGTCGAGGCACAGGAGGTCGTACTTGCCCTCCTTCAGCGCCGCCCATCCGTCCTTCGGGTTATAGGACACCTCGGTCTCATAGTCGGCGCCGTCGAGAATGGCTTTGATCCCTTCGACGAAATCAGGATCGTCGTCGATGATCAGCACCTTCTTGCGCTCGCTCATCCCGCCTCTCCTTTCGGAACCTGCTCGGCGGCCCCAGCCGCGTCGGCCGGGGCCGTCTCGAGGGCCGGCAGCGTGATCACAAAGGTACTACCCCGGCCGGGCTCGCTCGCCGCGGTGACCGATCCCCCGTGCACCTCCACGATGCGCCGAGTGACGGCCAGCCCAATCCCGGCGCCGCTCGTGCCACTCTCGGCGGCCTGCCCGCGATAGAAGCCATCGAAGATCCTGGGCAGGTCCGTCTCAGGGATCCCAACTCCCGTGTCCGCCACCGAGACCACTACCTTCTCGAGCTCCCGCACGGCCGTCACCGTCACTCTACCCCCCGGTCGCGAATACTTAACCGCGTTACCGATCAGGTTGAGCAGCGCCTCGGTGAGCGTGCCCTCATCCCCGAAGACCACGGCCGCCGGTTCGACGGTGGCCTCGATGTCGACCTCCTTGCGCACCGCCTCGGCCTGAGCGCTCTCCACCGCCTTGGCGACGGGCTCACCGATCGCCACGGGCCGGAAGCTCTCCTTGAGCCCGGTGAAATCCACCGAGAATCCCCGCAACCACCGGTTGATCAGCCCGAGGAGGTCCTCGATGCGGGTACTCATTCGCCCCAGCCGCCGCTTCTGATCCTCCGAGATGACGGCCGACAGCTCCCGGATCAGCACGAACAGGTTCTGCTGGATCGCCCCCAGGGGCGAGCGCAGCTCGTGGGAGACGATGGCGGCGAAGTTGTCGCGCAGCGCCTCCCGCTCCCGTCGCAGCGCCGTCGCCTCCAGCACCAGTCGACGCCACTCCAGGCCTCGCCGGATCATCGCGCGGAAGTCATCCGGTGTGAACGGCTTCGGCAGGAAGTCATAGGCTCCCCGCTTCACGGCCTCCACCGCCGACTCGATGGTGGCGAACCCGGTGAACACGATCGAGACGATCGTCGGGTCGAGCAAGCGCAGCTCCTCCAGAACCTCCATGCCCGACATGCCGGGCATCTTCAGGTCGACGAAGACCAGGTCGGGCGCGAACTCGCCGACCTTCTGCAGCCCCTCCGCCCCGCTCACCGCCACGGCCACCTCGTAGCCGGCGCCCTCCAGGATGGCCAGGCAGGAGTCGAGCACCACCTCCTCGTCGTCGATCAGCAGCAGTCGCCGCCGCGGTTCGGTCACGATCCCACCTCCGCCACGGAGCCGAGGGGCAGTTCGACGGTGAAGGCGGTCCCCACCCCAACTTGGCTTTCCACGGTAATCGTGCCGCCGTGCTCCTTGACGATCCCAAAGCTGATCGCCAGGCCCAGCCCGGTGCCGTGCCCGACCTCCTTGGTGGTGAAGAACGGATCGAAGATGCGCCCGATATCCTCCTCGCGGATTCCGTGCCCGGTGTCCCGGAACGTGATCTGGATGGATCGCCGAGCAGTCTCAAAGCGGGTGGTCACCGCCAGCGTCCCCACCCCGCCCATGGCCTCGGCAGCGTTGATGATGAGGTTCATGAACACCTGCTGCATCTGGGCCGGGTCCACCACCGCCTGCGGGATCCCCTCGGCGAAATCACGGAGCACCTCGATGTTGTGGAACAGGGCCCGGGCCTCCAGCAGCGAGAAGCACTCCTCGATGATCGCGTAGAGGTTGGCCAGCTTCTTCGCCGGCTTCTTGGGCCGGGAGAAGTCGAGCAGGGCGCGGACGATGGTGCTGCAGCGGTTGGCCTGAGTGACGATCTTCTCCACCGACACCCGCTTGGGGTCGTCGGCCGGCAGCTTCTCCAGGAGAAGGTGGGAGTAGGTGACGATCCCCTGCATCGGGTTGTTCAGCTCGTGGGCCACATCGGCGGCCAACTGGCCCACCACGGCCAGGCGTTCCGATTCCATGACCCTCTTGCGGGCGAACTCCTTGAGCTGCTCATCCCGCGCCTTGAGGGCGGCCGCCATCGAGTTGAAAGCCCCGGCCAGCCTCCCCAGCTCGTCCCGGGAGTTCACCGGCACCTGGGCTTCCAGGTTACCCTCGGCCACCTGGCGCGAGGCCTTCACCAACGCCCGTACCGGGTTGGAGAGCCGGCGGGAGATGACGAAGGAGATGACCACCGCCAGCGCCACCCCGGCCAGGGCGATGCCTACGAAGAGCAGGGTGGTCCGCATCCTCAGGTCCGCGTAGGGCTGCTCCAGTATCCCCACATAGAGCATCCCGATGGGGACGCCGTCGAGATCGGTGATCGGCTCGTAGGCGGTGATGTACCAGTCGTGGACCACGTAGGCGCGTCCCACCCACCGTTCCCCTTCCAGGATCACCCGCTGGTACACCTCTTCGGAGACCCTCGTGCCCAGCGCCCGGGTGCCGTCATCGCTCAGGACGTTGGTGGCGATGCGCACATCGTCCAAGAAGATGGTGGCCGTGCCGATGTCCTCGTCCCGATAGCGTTCCCCGGCGAAGATGGTCTCCTTGATCAAATCCACGATCTCGACGCGGCGGCTGAGGAGTCGCCCGGCATAGACGACCCCAAGCACCTCGCCGTTGTAGTCGAGCACCGGCGCCGCTGCCTCGAGCACCAATCCGCTGGTCTCCACCGTGTCTTCCCGGGGGCGGGCGGCCTGGGTCTCGACGAGTTCGAGCCGCGCCTGCTGCACCATTGCCGGCGCTTCCGCTTCCAGACGGTCGACGGCGAACACGGCGGTACCCACCACCGGGCGCCGGCTCTCCAGGGCGGCGGCCACCACGCTGTCGGCGGCCTGGGGATCTCCGGCGACCCCGGGGTTGGCCGCTCGCAGCGAGACCACCCCGTCGGCGTCGGTCAGCGTCAGGAAGTCCAGCCCTTCTCGGAGCATCGTCCCGCGCAGCTCACCGGCGGCAATATCGGGGAACCCGGCGATGAGTGCGTCACGCAGGTAGAAGCGGTCGGCCGAGAAGCGAACCAGGTCGTACAGGGCGGCCGAGTAGGCGTAGTACATCTCCCGCGCGGCACTCAGGTCGGAGTCGACCCGGTTCTGGGCTTCATCCAGGACGCGGTTACCGATGAGGAAGATGGCCACTCCACTGAACATGGCGCTGAGCAGACCGATGATCAGCAGGAAGGCGAGCATGAGCTTGACGAAGCGGCTCACGGCGGCCCTGCCCCTACCGGCTTCCCAGGGCGTCCCCCTACCCCCCGACGCCCTCGGGCGGCATCAGAGCGGCGATGCTCGCGGCGCTGACGCGGCCGAACCGGCCCCACCGTCGCTCCCTTCTACCCTCCCAGTCTGCCACGCGCCCGGGGGGCCCGGCAGGGGCGTCCGTCGCTGCCGACAGGGCCGAACGCGGCGCCACCCCGCCGACGGCAGCTCCCACCTTCCCTCCCCGCGCTCCCCGGGCCTCCTGGCGAACCACCCCGGCCGGCTCACCGCACATCGGCGCGGCCCCCACCGCGCCGGTACGCTGGCGGCCCGTGCCCGCCGGCCCTGCCCCGCCCCCCGGTTACCACTGGCGGCCCGCCCGGCTCGAGGACGCTTCCGCCCTGGCCGACCTGCTCCACGCCGTGGATGCGGCAGAAGGCCTCGAAGAAGCCCTCGGGCCCGAAGGCGCCCGGCGCCAGCTGTCCTACCCGGGCCTCGATCCCGAACGTGACACCCTGCTCGCCTTCACTCCCGACGGCGCGGCTCAGGCCTTCGCCTGGGTGTGGGTACAGCCGGCCGACGAGGCGGCCCGGGCGATCGTCTGGATCGAAGCTCACCCCGGCCACCTCCACCTGGAGCCCTTCCTGCTGGCCTGGGCGGAGGCCTGTGCCCGGCCCCGCCTCGCCGCCGCCGCCGCCGGGGGGCGTCGCTACCTCCGCCAGCACGTCGAGGAGCATCGCCTGCGGCGGCGCCGGGCGCTCGAGGAGGCGGGCTACCGCCACGCCCGCACCTTCGTGGAGATGTGGCGGCCCCTCAGCGGGGAGCCACCCGAGGCACCCCCACCCGCCCCCGGCACCGAGATCGTCCCCTGGTCCCCGCCACTCGAGGAGGGGGCGAGGCTGGCAGCCAACGACGCCTTCTCCCTCCACTGGGACTCCCTGCCCCTCGGGCCGGAGGACTGGCAGCAGCGTGTGTGCACCGATCCCACCTTCCGGTCCGACCTGAGCCGCCTGGCGCTGAGCGGTGGCACGGTGGTGGGACTCTGCCTGGCCTCCGTGGACGCGGAACACAACGCCCGGGAGGGTGTTGCCGAGATATGGGTGGAGCGGGTCGCCACCATCCCCGCCCACCAGCGGCAGGGGCTGGCGACCGCCCTCGTATGCGGGGTGCTGCGCGCCGCCGCCGCCGCCGGCTTCACCCGTGCCGGCCTCACCGTCGACCAGCAGAGCACCACCCGCGCCACCGCCCTGTACGAGCGACTCGGTTTCGCGGCCACCCGCCGCACCCTGGCCCACGTCAAGGACCTCGAGTGAGAGCCGTCGTCCCCCTCACCCTGGTGGTGCTACTGGCGAGTGCCTGCACCGCCCGCTCCGACTCGGCCAGTTCCGAGCCCACCCCCGCGACCACGTCGTCTGCGCCCGTTGTGATCACGACCGCCGTCACCACGGCTACCGACGTCGCCGCCACCTCCACCACTGAGTCGGCCGCCGCGGATGCCGCCGTGCTGGCCGCCATCGTGCTCTTCCCCGAGGACTTGCCCGAGGTCTACACCTCACTCACCCTCGATCCCGCCGGCAGTGGGTTCCGGCCCGCCGGGGCCAGCCTCTCCAGCGCCCTGGAGCCCAACGACGAGGCCGACGACATCGTCCGCTTCGGCCTGCTCGGCGACTTCGTCGCCGCCTACGGCACCACCGCCAGCCTGTGGGTCGCAGTGGAGGCGGTCGCCTTTGCCGACCCGTTGGGCGCCGGCGGCTACCTGGCCGATTGGCAAGAGGATCTGGGCCGGGGCGCGGCCGACGCCGGGACGGGCGGCTCCGATCTCAGTTCCTTCACCCCCTCGCCCGACGTGACCGCCGGGGACGAAGCGGTGCGCGCCCTGTACACAATCACCCGGGACGACCCGGACCTTCCTCAGCGCAACGGCGTCGTCCGGGTGGTCCGCGCCGGGGCGACCCTCGCCTGGGTCTGGGCCGTTGGGGACGACCCCGGCGCCGTGGTCGATGCGCTGGGCCCCCTGGTCGAAGACCGCCTCCTGGCCGTTCTGAGCGGCGAGATCCGTCCCCGCGATCCGGCCGTGCTCGACCTGCCCGCGGCCCCTACCGCCCTGCTCGACTCGTTCGCCTTCGAGTACTCCTATGGGATCGACTCCGCCACTTCCCTCGGAGCGTTCAACATCGAGGTCACGGGGGAGTTCGAAGGCCCCGACCGCACCTCCTGCCGCCTGGCCCACACCGCCGGGGACCAGGAGACGGTCCTCTCCAGCCTGGTGGCCGTCGGCACCCGAGTGTGGCTGGAAGGTCTCACCGGCTACCAGGAGGTGCCTCTCCGCCATCCGTCCGCCCTCTCCGACCTGCCCCTGTGCCCCGGCCACCCCCTCTTCTGGGAGGACACGGCCTACCACCGCCTCCCCGAATCGACGGGCACGCTCGAGACCCTCGACGGGGTAGCCGTGCTCCGCTCCGATCTGGCCGCCGACCCGGCCGCCCTCGAGGCACTGGGCTACCCGCCGCCGCGGGCGGCTCGGATCACCCACTACGAGGTGGCCCGGGCAGTGGATGGGGGATGGGTCATGGAGATCGAGGTGGAGGAGCAGACCGACTTGGCCGAGGCGCGGCGCATCTTCGGCCTCTCCGAGCAACTCGGGTGGGCCGACTTCACGGCCACCATCTTCACCCGCTTCCGCCTCTCCCGGCCCAACGACCCTTCCATCGAGGTCGAGCCGCCGCTGGCGGCGGGGTGAGCCTCCGCCGGGGCGCCGGACGAGCGGAAGGCCCGGCGGGGCCGGGCCTTCCGGAAGAGCCGGGGTAGTGGCGTCAGGAGGCGGCCCAGTCGATCCAGACCGTCTCGCGCGCCTTGGGATCCACCTTGACGGTCAGCCGGGAGCCGGTGGCGAGCCGGCCCATCTGGACCAGCGGCACGATCTGCCGTAGGGTCACCGGGTAGGGCGGCTGCCCCTCGAGGAAGACCAGCAGGCTCATCTCGATCACCGGCTGCATGTTGATCAGCTGGCCGGTGTCGCGGGCCAGGTTCACCTGGGCCGTGGCCGGGTCCCCGGTCACCGCCAGGGTGGCGGCGACGGTCTGCTGCTCCATCATCAGACTGGCGGCCTGCATGGCCTCGTTGGCCTGACGCATCTGCGCGCCCGGATCGAAGGTCTTGTCGAGCTCCTTGGCTTGCTTTTTCAGCTTGCTGATGTCCTTGAAGAATCCCATGGTGAGCCTTCGGTCAGAGGGAGCGGGCCTGCTGGTACAGGTTGCCAAACTGGACGGAGAGCGACATGTTGCCCTTGAACCGGGCGTTCCAACCGTCGTAGGCGGCCTGCCAGTCCTCCGGGGAATGACCCTGCAGCTTGACGAAGCTCTCCACCCCCGCCTGGTCGAGCTTGCGCTCGCCGATCGAGCGGGCCAGCTGCGCGTACCTCTCCAGCGAGATCCCGGCGATCGGCTCCATCAGCGCCGGGTCGACGGCCCCGGCGGGGGCGCCCCCCATCTGCGCCGCCTGCATCTGCGCCGCCTGCATCTGCTGCGCCTGCTGCGCCATCTTCTGCGCCTGCTCAACCATGCCCGGCATCTGGGCCACCGTGTTCTTCATGTCCTTGATCTGCTTGAAGACACCCATAGGGCTGCTCCTCTCTCCGAGTCCGTTCCTCGGCCAACCCTAGGCGGGTCGCGAGGCCTAGTGACGGGCGGGAAGGGGAAAGGGCCGCAAATCGCCCTCGCTGCGCCGCGCCTCCGGCGCGGCGCGCCTCTCCCGCCACGCGGGAGAGGCAGATCATGACTAGATGAACTTCTCGACCTCGCCGATCAGTTCGAGCAGGCGGTCCACCTCGTCGTCGGGCAGCACCTGCAGGGCGTAGCCCGTCTGGAAGAGCACCCACTGGCCCACCTCGGCCTCGGGCAGCAGCGCCAGGCTCACCCGCCGGGTTTGCTCACCCACCTCGACCACGGCGGACCGCTCCAGGCCCTCACCCTCGATGGACATCACCTTCCCCGGCAGGGCCAGGCACACGGTCAGCCCCCTTCCTCGACCTCGATGCCCACAAGGAGCAGGTCCATGCTGTGCGGGTCGGCCAGGGCCTGTTCGCCGCCGGGACCTTCCACTACCTCCACCACCGCTCCCTCCGCCATGGTGCCCCTGGCCTCCGCGGCGAAATGCTCCCGCAGGTGATCCCCCGTCACACTGGCCAGGGCGCCGATGCGCACCGTGACCGCGGTCACCCGGCGGGCGCCCTCGGCGACCGCCAGATCCTCCGCCTTGCGGATGAGGTCCCTGGCCAGGCCGGCCTCATGCACCACCCACCTCCTCGAGGATCCTTTCCGTGGCCGCCGGCAAGGCAGCCGACACCGCGGGGCCCAGGCCCGCCCCCACTTTGAAGCTCTCCCCTTCCACCCCGTACACGACGAGCCGGTCGGGCAGCCTCCCCAGGGCACGGGCCATCTCGACCGCCGTCTCCGCCCCCAGGACGTGGGTGGAGGCCAGGCGCACCCCGGCCGGCAGCGGCCCGGCAGTCGCGTCAAAGCGGGTGACCGTGCCCGGGATGGCGCCGGACACCATGGCATCCACCAGGATGACGCGCCCCGAGCCGGACCAGGCCTCCATGATCCCCGCCGGGTCGGCGCCCGCCAGGCGCACCAGGCGCACCCCGTCGGGCACGCGCCCGGCCAGCCGGGCCAGTACCTCCGGTCCCACCCCGTCGTCCCCTCGATCTGGATTGCCGACGCCGATGACGACGGCCTCACCCACGATCTATCTCCACCTTCAGGAAGTGGGTGGCGCAGGAGATGCAGGGGTCGTAGTTGCGCACCGTCTGCTCCAGCTTCCACTGGAGCTCGTCGTCGGGCAGGTCGATGTAGGCCTCGAGCACCCGGCGCAGGTCGTCCTCGATGCTCATCTGGCTCTGCGCCGTCGGGGGGGCAATCTGGGCATCGAGGATGTAACCCTGGTCGTCAATTCGATACCGGTGGTAGAGCATCCCCCTCGGAGCCTCGGTCGCCCCGTGGCCCTCGCCGGCCTCGACCACGAAGGGCACGTCGGGGCGAGATGGCTCCCGGTAGGCGTCGATGATGCGCAATGCCTCCTCCACCGAATGCAGGACCTCCAGGCAGCGCACCACGATGCTCTGGAAGGGGTTGAAGCAGGTTGCGCGGAGCCCGGCGGCGAAGGCGGCCCGCTGCACCCTCTCGCTGAGCCGATCGAAGTTGAGGCTGTAGCGAGCGAGGGGCCCCGTGTGGTAGGAGCCCCGCTCCCGCACCTTCGACTGCAGGGCGTTGGAGCGGGCCACGTGGACCTCCTCGAACACCCGGTTGAACTCCGCCGGCGGGACGTCGATACCCTTGTTGGAGACGATATTCCCCTCGCTGAAGGGGTACTCGTCCGGGTGGCTCACCGACACGTACTCGTAGTCCTGCTCGATCGCGGGGAAGGGCAGCCCGCCGGTGAACTCCACCGCCCAGGTGGCGGCCTCAAGCGCCCATTCCAGGTCGGGAACGAGGGCCTCGAGTTGTCTTTTGGTCGGCACCTTGTAGAAGCCGCCCACCTTGACGTTGATGGGGTGGATCTCCCTCCCGCCCAGGAGGGTGACGAGGTCGTTGCCGACCTTCTTCAGGCGCAGTGCCTTCTCGACCGCGGGGCGGTGGTCGGCGGCCATGTGGATGGCGCTCTGGTAACCAAGGAAGTCAGGCAGGTGGAGCAGAAAAGCGTGCAGCACGTGGCTCTCGATCCACTCCCCGCAATAGATCAAGCGGCGCAGCTCCCGCAGCGCCCCCTCCATCTTCACCCCGAAGATGGACTCCATGGCGTGAGACGAGCTCATCTGGTAGCCGATCGGGCAGATGCCGCAGATGCGGGCGGTGATGTCGGGGGCGTCGCTGAAGAGCCGGCCTCGCAGGAAGGCCTCGTAGAAACGGGGAGGCTCGAAGATGCCGAACTCGACGATCTCGATCTGCCCATCCCGAACCCGGACCTTCAGGTTCCCCTCGCCCTCCACCCGGGCGAGGTAATCGACGCTGATGGCCCGCGTCTCAGGCTGACTGGGCGTAGACATCACTGGCCTCCCGGAAGGGCTGGGCGTACGCATTGAAGCCGCGCAGGGCATTCACCAGGGTGCGATCGTCGACCCCCATCGACCGCCACCAATCGCCGAGCGCCATCACGTTGGGGGATTCCATGGGCCCGAAGCACCCGTAGCAGCCCCGGTTGTAGGCCGGGCACAGGGCCCCGCACCCGGCCTGGGTCACCGGTCCCAGGCAGGGGATGCCTTGCGCCACCATGACGCAGGTGGTGCCCCGGCGCTTGCACTCCACACACACGCTGTAGGTGGGGATATTCGGTCTGCGGCCATGGAGGAAGGCGTTCACCACCTCAATGAGCTGCCACTTGTTGATAGGGCAGCCCCGGAGCTCGAAATCCACCGGCACGTGGTCGGCCACCGGGGTGGAGGTGTCCAGCGTGGAAATGTACTCCGGATGGGCGTAGACGTACCGGGTGAACTCGGTCACATCCTTCCAGTTGCGCAGCGCCTGGATGCCGCCGGCGGTGGCGCAGGCGCCGATGGTCACCAGGAACTTCGACTGCGCGCGGATCTCCTTGATCGCCACCAGGTCATGGGGGGTGGTGATGGACCCCTCGACCAGAGTCAGGTCGTAGGGCCCCTCCACGTACTCGCGTGATGCCTCGGGGAAGAAGGCGATCTGCACGGCGCCGGCCACGGTGAGGAGCTCGTCCTCGCAGTCGAGCAGGCTCAACTGACAACCGTCGCACGAGGCGAACTTGAACACGCCGAGCTTGGGCTTGGCCATCACACCTCCCGGACGGAGAACAACGCCTCCGCCTCGTCGTAACCGAACACGGCGCCGTCCCGGCAGACGAACTTCGCCCCGACCTGGCAGTGGCCGCAGAGGCCGATGCCGCACTTCATGTTCCGCTCGAGAGAGAGGAACACCCGGCTGGGCGACATGCCCCGGTTCACCAGTTCGGCGGCCGCAAAACGCATCATGATCTCGGGGCCCACCACCATGGCCACCCCCCGTTCGGCATCGAACTCGGCCCGGGGGATCAGGGTGGTGACCACTCCCACCCGGCCTCGCCAGCCCCCGGCGGCCGAGTCCAGGGTCACCTGGCAGTCGACGTCGAAGCGCCCGCGCCACTCCTGGACCTGATCGGGGTAAAGCAGGTCCGCCGAAGTCCGGGCACCGAGGAGGATGAGCACCCGGCCGTAGCGCTCGCGATTCTCCAGCAGCTCGTGGATGGCCGGTCGCAGCGGGGCCAGGCCGATGCCTCCGGCCACCACCACCACATCCCGACCAGCCGAGTAGCCCAAGGGCCACGGAGTCCCGTAAGGGCCGCGTATTCCGACGACATCCCCCCGCTGCAAGCCCGCCAGCGCCTCGGTCACCTTGCCCACCCGGCGCACCGTGTGCAGGAGCCGACCCGAGTCGGCGGGATCGCCGCTGATCGAGATCGCCGACTCGCCCAC
Source organism: uncultured Acidimicrobiia bacterium (assembly GCA_964354255.1). Classification (GTDB taxonomy): domain Bacteria; phylum Actinomycetota; class Acidimicrobiia; order Spongiisociales; family UBA11373; genus VGBK01. The sequence continues at coordinate 14,998 of CAYGYX010000001.1, forward strand.
CCCGAAGGCATAGAGCATGTTGAACTGGCCGGGCCGGAAGCCCTTCCACCCCGCCGGTGGGTCGAGTGCCAGGGTGACGGTGTCGTGGGTCTCCTCCCACTGACCGAGCACGCGGCACGGCACCGGCGCGATCGGCCCGGCACCAGCCCCAGGGAGCGGCCCGGCCGCCTCGCTGGCCGCCCTCTCCCGGACCTGCTCGAGCACCTCCGCCCGGCGCTCCAGGCCCCGGCGCGTCATCTGCCGAAACTCGTCCGGGGTGAACGGCTTGGGGAGGAAGTCGAAAGCCCCGCGCCTCATGGCCTCGACGGCCAGGCTGACCGTGGCATAGCCGGTGATGACGATGGCGACGATCGCAGGATCGCTGTTTCTGAGCCGCTCCAGCACCTCCAGCCCGGGGAGGCCCGGCATCTTCACATCCACGAACACGAGATCGGGAGAGATCTCCGCCGCCAGGCGCAGGCCTTCCTCACCGCTCGTGGCAGTAGTGGTCTCGTAGTCACCACCGGCCAGGATGGCGAGGCAGGAGTCGAGCACCACCTCTTCGTCGTCGATGACCAGGATCTTCTGCCTGGGCTGCACCTCTACCCCGTTTCCTTCCACGGCTTCGTTTGAGCCCGGCGACCGACCCGCCGGTTCAAGACCGCTCTCCATACACATCGAGCAACTGGAGCCGGGTCGCCTGGAGGCGGTCGGCCATCTCCCGCGCCACCCGCCACACCACCTGATACCCCAGCTCGTGGTCCGCCTCGGCGCACTGCCGCAACTTCTCCCCGTCGACCACGATCGCTTCGGTCGGCGCCAGCGCCCGGGCGTCGAAGGCCCAGCGGTATGGAGGGAACATCCACGACCAACCGAGGGCGTCGCCGCCGTGGAGAGTGGCCACGATGCGGGTGCCCGCGCCGGGGGCGACCACCTCGAGAGCAACGTCCCCGCGGCGCAGCAGGTAGAGCACCCGGGAAACCCCCCCGGCGTGGAAGATCACCTGGTCGGCCGCGAACTGCACCACTTTGACGACACACCCCGCGATGCAGCGCAACTGCGACTCCTCCATGCCCACCACGAATGGGTGGGCGGCCAACAGCTCTTCGGGGATCGGCCCCGGCTGATCGGACCCTGCCATCACGCCACCTCCTCAGTACCCCTGATGGCCGCCGCCTCGGCCGTTATGTCGATGCCGACCGGGCACCAGGTGATGCACCGCCCACACCCCACACAGCCGGAAGTGCCGAACTGATCGAACCACCAGGCGAGCTTGTGGGTCATCCACTGGCGGTAGCGGGCGGCCGCGCTCGCCCGGTGTGGACCGCCGTGGATCAGAGAGAACTCGTAGTTGAAGCAGGAATCCCAACGCCGGATCCGCTCGGCGTGCTGGCCCGTCAGATCGGTGGTGTCCTCGACGTTGGCGCAGAAGCAGGTGGGGCAGACCAGGGTGCAGTTGGCGCAAGTGAGGCAGCGCCTGGCCACTTCCTGCCAATGCGGGTGCTCCAGGCCCTGGCGGAGCAGGTCGGCGAGACCCTCGGTCTGCATCTCCCGGCCCATGTGCCCGGCCGCCTCCGCCAGTAGACCGTCGGCCGCCTTCACCTGCGCCTTCTTGGCCTCCACGGCACCGATCTCGGCCAGCAGGCCAGACCCCCCTTCAGACCCCGCCTCGGCGACGAAGTAATGGGCGGCCCCGTCGAGCACCTCCGTGAGGACGATGTCGAAGCCGGAGACCGCCTTCGGGCCCGTTCCCATGGAAGCGCAGAAGCAGGTCCCGCCCGGTTCCGTGCAGTTCACCGCCACCAGGAAGGAGCCGTCCCGCCGACCCCCGTAGACCGCGTCAGGCTCGCCTCGGAGCAGGACCCGGTCCTGGACCGCGATGGCCGCCAGTTCGCAAGGGCGCAGCCCTAGGAAGGCATAGCGCGGGGGGGCCGCCGGTGGGGAAGCAGCAAAACCCTGCTTGGTACGCGCGCCGGCCCACACCACCACCTCGGCAGGGTGGAAGTAGGTCTTCGGAGACTGAGGCCCAACCACATAGCCGAACAGGGCCTCGTCGCCACGGCGGGTGAGTCGGTAGGTAGCCGCCTCCTGCTCGTCCTTCCAACCGACCGGCAGGTCATCGGTGGTAGTCACGTCCCCGTAGACGATGGCGCCGTCGCGAACGGTGGGCCCAAGAACCCGGTGTCCGCGAGCCGACAGTGCCCCGATCAGACGGTCGATGCCGGCCCGATCGAGCACCAGTTGTGCAGGGGTCATCAATTCCTCCAGATGCCATCCTCCGGCCCCGACCCACTCCCGGCAATAGGGACAATGGCAGCGGCCGCCGGGACGAATGGCCCCGCCCGTCGACCTACTCTACGGGCCACACTGATGGGGCGACAAACAGCGAGGTGGTGATGCGTTCGCACGTCCGTATCCCGAAGACCCGCAAGTGGGGGCTCGTCCTGGCAGCCGCCACCGCGCTGATCAGTGGCTTCGCCGTCTTCATCAACGGGTACGGCGTCCGCTCGTGGGCCGGGGCGGGGGCCTCGACCGCTGCCTACACCACCTTCAAGAACCTGGTGGCCGCCCTGTTCCTGGGGACGATCGCCTACGCCGCGGCCCGGCGCTCGCCGGCCGGCACCCTGCGGCCGCAGAACACCTCGCAGTGGCGCCGCCTGGCGCTGGTCGGGGTCATCGGCGGCGGCGTCCCCTTCCTGCTCTTCTTCGAGGGCCTGGCCCGCGCCTCCTCCGGCCAGGCCGCCTTCATCCACAAGACCCTGCTGGTCTGGGTCGCCCTGCTGGCGCTCCCCCTCCTCGCCGAGCGCCTCAGCGCCGTGCACGTCGGGGCCATGGCCCTGCTCGTCGTCGGCCAGGCCGTCATGACTGGGGTAGGCAACCTCGGGTTCGGGGCCGGTGAGGCCATGATCCTGGCGGCCACCCTGCTCTGGGCAGCCGAGGTGATCGTCGCCAAGCGCCTGCTGGCCGACATCCCCGCTCCCACCGTGGCGGTGGCCCGCATGGGCATCGGGGCAGCGGTGCTGATCGGCTGGACGGCCGTCACCGGCGGGTTCGCCTCCCTCGGCGCGCTCACCGCCATTCACTGGGGCTGGGCGCTGGTCACCGGCCTGGTCCTCACCGGCTACGTGGCCACCTGGTACGGGGCCCTGGCCCGGGCCCAGGCAGTGGACGTCACCGCCGTGCTGGTCTTCGGGGCAGTGGTCACCGCCCTCCTCGAGACGGGCATCCGCGGGGTGGCACTCCCGTCGGCCGCCGGTCTGGCGATGGTGACCGTCGGGGCCGTGCTGGCCGCCCTGGCCGCCGCCCGGGCGGCCCGGCAGAAGGCCTGATGACCCCGGGCCCACTGCTCTTCGCCCGGTTCGCCTTCCCTCCGAACCGGCTCGGTTACTGCGGCCCGACAGACCACCAGGGCCTCTTCGAGATGGCTACCGAGGCTGCCCCGGCCGCCGAACTGGCGGCCATGGCCCGGGCCTTCGAAGGGGCCTACCCCTATCTGCAGTTGATCGCCGCCGCCAACGGCATCGCCGACCCCCTCGACACACGGGTGGTGGAGGCCTATTGGGTGGGCAGCCCCCTGCTCGAGCAGGTGGGCATGCCGGCCATGGGGGCTGCCCTCGACGAGCGCTTCCGGCCCCGGATGGCCGCCCGCACCTGGCCACTCCTGGCCGAGGCCGTGCCCCTGGGGGCGGTGCCCCACCACTCCTTCCATGTCTTCGGGGTCTACCCCTGGGTCGGCCTGCTCCGGGAAGGCAACGTCGAGCACCCCCTGCGGGTCCTCGACCAGTGCCGCATCCGCTGGGGCGTGGTGCGCCGGGTGGAAGGTGACCGGGCGGTGGTGGAGAGCCGGCCCCTGACTTGGGACGGCCGTGCCCTGGGCTACGGACTGGCCCGCCTGGAGACGGTGACCTGGGCCCGGGGAGGGGTCGGCCTCAGCGACCCGCTGCGCCCGGGCGACACCGTCGCCATGCACTGGGATTGGGTCTGCGACCGCCTCTCCGAGCGCCGCCTGGCCCGCCTGCGCCGCTGGACGAAGCGCCACCTGGACATCGCCAACGGAGCCCCCCACCCGGCGCCGACGGCCGTCCTGGGCTGATCGATTGCCGTCCTGGGCGGCTACCGGCCGGGCCCGGGTAGGCCCTCCCCGCTCTCATCCTGCTCGGCGCGGGCCTGCTCGGCCCGGGTTTGTGCAATCACATGCTCCGTCGCCGGATCCGCCCGCGTGGTGACCTCCAGCATCGCCAGGCCGCCGGCGCCGGCGGGCATCCGGTGCGAGCGGTAGTAGATCCAGCCCCTGCCCTCGGCCCACAACGCCAAGCGGTGCAAGCCATACCAGGCCACCGCCGCCAGGCACACCCACAGCAACCACCACCTGCCGGGGGTTTTCCCACGCCGGCCCGCCGGGCCGGACGAAGAGACCCAACCTCTCCCCGGGAGAGGGCCCCAACCCCGGCCCCTTCCAGGACGCCCCCAACTACCCTGGCCCCATGGACTCCATCCACCGTCTCGGCCGGCCGGCCCTCCGCCGGCCGCGCGCCCTCATCGCCTGGGAGGGGTGGAACGACGCCTGCGACGCCGCCTCCGGGGCGGCCGCCTTCCTCCTCGGCCAGTTCGACCTGGAGCCCTTCGCCCTCATCGAACCGGAGGAGTTCTACGACTTCCAGGCCCACCGCCCCACCGTGCAGACCGACGACGGCGGCACCCGCCGCCTGACCTGGCCGGGCACCCGGTTCTATGCGGTCGAGATGGCCGACCAACCGCACGACCTCGTCGTGGTGGTAGGCGACGAGCCCAACCTGCGCTGGAAGACCTACACCCGGCTGGTCACCCAGGTGCTCGCCGACGCCGACGTGGAGACGGCGGTGACCCTGGGGGCGTTCATAGGGCAGGTGGCCCACACCATCCCGGTACCCCTCATGGGGGCGGCCACCCACCCCGAACTGGTACACGCCCACCACCTGTCGCCCTCCTCCTACGAGGGACCTACCGGCATCATCGGAGTACTGCTCGAGGCCTGCCGCGAGATGGGCCTCCCACTCCTGAGCCTGTGGGCGGCGGTCCCCCACTACCTGGCCGCCAATCCCAATCCCCGGGCCATGCTCGCCCTCCTCGGCAAGGCCGCCGAGGTCCTCGGGGTGGCCATCGACACCGCAGAACTGGCCAAGGTGGCCGACGAGTTCCAGGGACGCGTCGACTCCGCCATGGCCGAGAACGAGACCTTCCTCGCCTACGTCCACCGTTTGGAGGCCGAGGCCCGGCCTCCGCTCCCCACCCGGCTCGATCCCAAGAGCGGCGATCGCCTCATCTCCGAGATAGAGCAGTTCCTGCGCGACCGCCGGGACTAGCCGGGCTCGACCCCCGCTCCGGAGCGGCCCTCCCCGGCCGCGAAGCGGGCCGCCCCGGCGACTGCCTCGGCCAGGACCCCCCGGGCGGCCGCCGCCTCCAGGGCCAGGCCATCCTCCAACGGGCGCCCCAGCCCCTCATAGACGCAGCGGCGATCGCTGCGCAGGGTCTCCTGAGGGAACGAGGCGATCGCCTCGGCCAGGCGCAGTGCCTCTTCGAGCTCGGTCCCCGCCGGGACCAGGCGGTCGATCAGCCCCATTCGCCACGCCTCCTCCGCATCCACCCTCCTCCCGGTGAGGATCAAGTCGAGGGCACGGCCCAGACCCACCAGCCGCGGCAGGCGCTGCGTGCCCCCATCGGCCAGGGGAACCCCGAAGCGGCGTTGGTAGCACCCGAAGACGGCGTCGGTTCCAGCCACCCGCAGGTCGCACCACAGCGCCAGCTCCAGGCCGCCGGCGACGCAGTGCCCGGCCACGGCGGCGATGGTCGGCTTAGAGGCCATGGTGCGGGTGAACCCGAGCCAGCCCTCAGGGCGATCAGCCAGGTCGAAGGCCAGGAGATCGGCCCCCGCGCAGAAGACCCCCCCTTCCCCGGTGAGCACGCCCACCAGGGCGGTGGGGTCCGCATGGAAATCGCGCCAGGCTCGCAGCAGCGCCTCGGCGGTGGCCAGGTCCACCGCGTTGCGCCGTTCCGGTCGATCGATGGTGATGACTGCCGCGTGACCACTCCGCCGGTATCGGACGCTCACCCTGCCTCCTCTCAGCTGATGACGAGCCTACGGCACCGCCCTATCCCGCGACGGGGTGCCGCCGTCTAGCCTGTGGCCGCGTCTCTCAAGGTAGGCAATGTCCCTGATCACCCCCCGGCGCGCGGTGCTCTGCGCCCTCCTCATCTGGGGCTGGCTGGCTGCGCCGCCGGCCTGGCCGGCCGAGACGCCTGCCCCGCGCTGCCAGGGGCATCCGGCCACCATCATCGGCACACCGAACGACGATTGGCTGAAGGGCACCCGGGGGGACGATGTGATCTGCGCCGGGGACGGGGACGACACGGTCACCGGCGGAGGCGGGGACGACCTGATCTGCGCCGGGCCGGGTAACGACACCGTCACCGGTGGCGCCGGAGCCGACACGCTCCTTGGGGCCGAGGGCGACGACTCACTCAACGGCAACGACGGGCCGGATCGCCTGAGCGGCGGCCCCGGAGGGGACCTGCTCGTCGGTGAGCCGGGCGACGACGTCGCAATGGGCGGCTTGGGCGACGACCTGCTCCGGGGCGGCGCCGGCGCCGATCGCCTCTTCGGGGAGGATGGAAGAGACACTCTGTCGGGCGGGGACGGCGACGACACTCTCAGCGGTGGCGACGGCGACGACGTGGCCTACGGCGGGCCGGGGGCCGACTACTTACAGGGCGGCAACGACTCCGACTCCCTGCGCGGACAGGAGGGGCCGGACCGGCTCTTCGGCGGCGCGAGCGACGACTTCCTCTCCGGCGGGGACGGCGACGACACCCTGCGCGGCAAAGACGGTCGCGATCGCTGCGACGGGGGCGACGGCCGGGACGAGGCCGCCACCTGCGAGGAGTTCGCCGCCACCGAATTCGGCCAGGTGGCCCAACCCCGGTTTCGACCGGGCCCCACCCAGGTCGCCCTGACCTTCGACGACGGGCCGCTCCCGCAGAACACCCGGCAGATCCTCGACATCCTCGAGCGGTACCAGGTGCCTGCCACCTTCTTCGTGATCGGCCGCCAGGCCGCCGACAACCCGGAGCTGCTGCAGCGCATGGTGGCCGAAGGGCACTCGGTGCAGAACCACACCTGGGGCCACTACTGGCTGACCCGCTACTCGGATACCACCATCGCCGACCAGCTAGAGCGCGCCAACCAGGCGATCGAGGGGGCCACGGGCGACCTCCCGCACTGCTACCGGCCCCCCTTTGGGGCAGTGAACGACCGTGTTCGCTCGGTGGCGGCCGGCCTGAGCCTGACCACCATCATGTGGGACGTCGATCCCTGGGACTGGAAGCACCCGGGATCGGCAGCCGTCGCCTCGCACGTGCTCCGCAAGACCGGCGGAGGGGACATCGTGCTCTTCCACGATTCGGCGGGATGGAGCACCATCGGGGCGCTGCCCGCCATCATCGAAGGCCTGCGCGCCCGCGGCCTGGAGTTCGTGACGATCTGCTCAACCCCGATCCTGGCTCCCGAGGCGAGCCAGGATCGCCTCTTCGAGCTCATCGGGTCGTTGTGACCCCACCGCGAAGCGGTAGCCCTGCCGCAGGGTGATCTCCACGGCCACGTCGCCGCGCCGCCCCCAGCGGATGCCCCAGCCGCTGAACTCACGTATGGGCAGGTAGCGCACCTGCTCACACCGCTCGATGTCCCCCCAAGCGAACCGGCGCCCGCTCAACGGCGGACGGAAGCGCACGTCGACCCCTTGCTCGTCGACCCTGGTCACCAGCCGCAGAGCGAGCAGCCAACAGGGAAGCAGCACCCCGGCCACCGCCCACACGGCGACCAGCACCCAGTCGGGCGCCGGGTTATCGCCGAAACGGTTGCCCAGGATCACCTGCCAGATGGCGGCGAACCAGGCGAAGCCCACCGGGACGGCGACCAGAGCCCACACGCCGGGGTGGCGGAACCGCTGCACCTCTTCGAAATCGGGCTGCCCGGTGCCGGCCAAAGCACACCTCCCCGGCCGACGTTACCGCGCAGGGCGGAGCCTCGGGAGACGGGCTCTCGAGACGGCGAGATGGGCCGGCACCGCGGCCGCGCTTACTTCCGCTTATGGCGGTCGGCGCGCAAGCGCTTGCGGTACTTGTGCTTGCTCATCTTCTTGCGCCGCTTCTTGATCAGAGAGCCCATAGGTCCTTGGTCTTCCGGTGAGGCCCATAGGTTCGCGGCTCCGGCCCTGCTCTGCAACCCGGGGCTGCTCCGGCCGGCACCCCTGGTACCCTCGGCACCATGACCGCCGACATCAACCTGCGCCAGCGAGCCGTCGTCATCACCGGAGCCAGCCGGGGAATCGGGGAAGCCATCGCCCTGGCCTGCGCCGAGGCGGGCGCCTCCGTCGCCCTCGCCGCCCGCAAGGTGGCGCCCCTCGAGGCCACCGCCGCGGCCATCAGGGCAGCCGGGGGAACGGCCCTGGCCATCCCCTGTCACACCGGCCACGCCGACGAAGTGGCCGCCCTCTTCGAGCGGACCATCGCCGAGTTCGGCAAGGTGGACGGCCTGGTCAACAACGCCGCCACCAACCCTTACTTCGGGCCCACCCTCGGTGTCACCGACTCCGCCTTCGACAAGATCTTCGAGGTGAACGTCAAGGGCTACCTCTACACGAGCCGGGAGTTCGCCGCTCGGGCCCGGGGCGGGGCCATCGTCAACGTGGCCTCCTACGCCGGGCTGAGGGCCTCGCCCCTCCTCGGTGTCTACGGGATGAGCAAGGCGGCGGTCATCTCGATGACCCGGACCCTGGCAGTGGAGTTGGGCCCCGGCGACATCCGGGTCAACGCCGTCGCCCCCGGCCTGGTGGACACCCGCTTCTCCGCCGCCCTCCTGGAGGACGAGGGGATTCGCCGGCGCATGCTCGGCGACAACCCCATATCCCGTCCCGGCCGCCCCGAGGAGATCGCCGGGGCGGTGGTCTACCTGCTCTCCGACGCCGCCTCCTACGTGACCGGGCACACCCTGGTCATCGACGGCGGCGGCACCGCCTGAGGGCCGCCCTGGTCAGGCCTCGCCCAGCGCCGCGGCGGACACGTCCTGCGCCTCCTCGGCAGACAGGTCCCTCAGGATCCGATCGGCCGCGTCCAGGTTGTCCACTCGCGCCGCCGCGCGCAGGGATTCCTCCGCCCGGTCGAGGTTCACCGCCCGGCTCACCTCGTCCACGGCGCCCTCCACCCGGTTCGCCTTGAGGCGCTCGCCCAACAACCGGTAGGCCGGGTCCCGGGCGACCTCGGCCAGACGTTGGAAGAGGCCCTTCATCCCCGGGACATCCCGCACGGCCGACATCACGTCGGCCGCCGCCGTGCCCGCCGAGCCCAGGGCCTGCGCGGCCTCTTCCACCACCCGGTCGATGCGGCCCTCGTCCAGGGCCTGGACCAGCGCCTGCTCGACTTGCGGGCGCAAGCCGGGCCCGGCGCCGGTCAGGACCGCCTCCACGCCTTCGACCCGGCGGGCCGCGGCCAGCAGGTCGGGCTCGCCGGCCAGGTGCCCGGTGAGATCGACGGGCGGCACCACCCCGCCCGACCGCGGCAGCGACCGCAAGCCCTGGATCCCCCCTCCGGTTGCCTGGCGCAACAGACGCTCCAGATCGGTCTCCCCTGTCAGATCGAGGGCAGCGCCGACCGCGTTCACCACCGCGTCGGCCCGATCGCCGTCGCCCCGGCCAAACGCCGCCGCGAGCAGTTCCGTCGCCCGGCTCCGCTCAATGGCCCGCTTCGCCCGGCCGACGAGATCCTCGACCAGCTCGCTCTCGAGCACATGGGAAGCATGGGCCTGCACTCTCTCGCGCAGGCCGGGAGGCAGGCCCGCCAACAGGTGCTGAGCCTCGGCCGTGTCGAGCACCGAACCGCCGGGCTCGCCGACGGCCGGGGCGGCTACCCCGCGCAGTCTCTCCACCCAGCGTCCCAGGCGCTCGGCCTCCAGGCGCTCCAACAGGCGGCCCTCCGCCTCGGCTCTCATCTCCCCCGGCAGATCGGCGAGCACGGACTCCACCCGGCCATCGCGGTGCAACCCGACCGACAGGTCCGCCTCGGCATCAAGCTCCACCCCCGGGCCGAGCCCCTCGCCGGCAGCCGCCGCCTCAATAGCGCCCTGCAGGCGCTCCTCACGCAGGCCGCCGAGCAGTCTCCCTTCGACGCGCTCCCGCACTTCCGGCGGCAGGCGGGAGAGCAGGCCCGCCGCCTTCTCGCCGGCCGCCAGCGCCGCCGCCGGATCGGCCCCCGCTTCCGGGGCGCCTATCACCCCGCGCACGATGTCCACCAAACGATCCGTCTCCTCTGTTTCCAGGCGGGCCAACACCGCCTCCCGGGCGGTGATCTGCAGGTCGGGCGGCAGCCGGTCCAGGGCCGCCGCCGCCCGCCCCCGGCTCAGCTCCAGCGACGGGTCACGCCAGGGAACCACCCCGCCGCCGCCCCGGCCGCCGGCGGCCAGGTCGCGCAGCCCGCGCACCCTGCCCCCCTTCCACGCCCCCACCAGCGAGGCCACCGAGTTCCCACTCCCCATCAGGGCCGTCCCCAGGAGCAGGGCCGTCCCGCCCAGGCCCACCATCGCCGCGCTGGTGCCCTCAGCGGCAGACAGATCGCCGCTCCCCGCCGGGCGGCCTCCCCCCTCGTAGACCAGATCGACGGCGATCACCTGACCGGGGTCGATGGTGCCGTCGACCTGTCTGACCACCTCATCGCCGAAGAGCACGGTCAGCTCGTAGCTCTCCGCTGGCTCGGTGCCGCAGCCGGTCTGATAGGTCACGGCGACCCGGTAGGAGCCGCGGGCGGCCTCGCCGGGCGGCCAAAAGACGTTCTCCACCGGAGCCGTGGTGGCGGTGTCGCACGGGAAGTTGGCGTCGCGGTCGAGTTGGCCCCCGGAGGCGATGGTGGGGTTGTTGAAGGACACCGTGTCCCCGGCCGGGTCGGTCACCGACAGGTCCAGGTCGGCGAGCGAGGACCAGCGCAGCGTCACCTGAACGTCGCCGCCGCCCAGGTCCTCGGTCTCAGTGTCGGTCGGCTGCGCCCACGCGGCCCAGCCCGGCAGAAAGCCGGCGGCCACGGCCAGCACCACCAGGGCGGCACCGGCCAGGCTCCCGGCGCGAGCACGCCGCGCCTCCACTACCGATTGCCAGCGCCCGGTGAGCAGGCCCACCACCTGCCCGATGCCGAAGAAGGACATGGCCAGGCCGAGGTCGGCCAAGCCGACTCGACCGATGACCCCGGCCGTCTGGACGACCACCACCCCCGCCCCCCAGGCGGCCACCCCGAGGACGGTGCGCCGGACAAAGGCCCGCTTGCCCAGGAACCGCACCTGCAGGTGCAGGCCCTCGTACAAACCGACGACCAGGCCTCCCAGGAGCCCGGCTCCCATCAGGGCCTCCGGGGTCGTGACACCGAGGAGGCGGGCCATCAATGTGGTGGTGACGACGGTGATGGCCAGGCGCAGCAAGTCGAGGCCGGGCCGGACCCGCTGCTCCCGGCGAGCCGTGATGATCGAGAACAACAGGATCCCGGCCGACAAGGCCAGGGCCGCCACACTCAGCAACCGCCACACCACGCTCACGACGCCCTCCATCGCGTCACGGGCGACGCGCCCCCAAGGGCAGGGGCAGCCATCGCGACCGATCCGGTCACCAGCCCGAGCACTCAGTCTCCTCCGATTGCCGGGGTTCCACCGGCTTCCCCTTCATAGGCCTCCCGGGCGACGACGGCCAGTGCCCCGGCACCGAGGGCGCAGGCTGCCGACACGAGAACTTGGCCGGCGAAGGGAACGAGGCCGACCGCCGCCAGGACCACGCCCCCCAGCAGCACTGCCCCGTACGGCCGAGGCGAGTCGGAGCGCAGCATCCACTGCCCCAGGCGCAGCGCGGACACCGAGAAGCCCGCCAGGGCGAGCAGCGGCAGCACTACTACCAGGTAGGTGAGCGACAGCGGTACCCCCACCACGGTGAAGAACAACAGCACCGCCACGGCCGGGGCCACCACGAACAGCAGCAGGGTGGCGCCGAGCGACCCGGGGAGATCATCCGTCAGCGCTTCCCCGGCACGGCGCATCGTCCCGGCTGCGACCGCCACCGCCAGCCACCCGCCGAAGAGCACGAGCGCCAGCATCCCCACCGCCAGCACGGCCTCCCCGGCCAGCCAGCGCCAGCCCAGATCGCCGAACCCGTGCTGCACGGACCCGCCGATGGTCGCCCTCGGGTCCCGCTCGAGATGGGCACTCAGCAGCCACACGTCGCCGTCGACCGCCGTGGTCCCGCCGAGGTCGGCCGTCCCCCGCACCACCACCAGCCGCCCTACCCGGGCGTCGACGAGGCGGGCCGTCCCGCCGATCACCACCACCACCCCTGCCCGTCCGCGCACGTCCGCGTCGCCGCTGATCACCGCTACCAGGTCGGCCGATTCGTCGGCGTCGAGGACGAGGTCGCCCTGCACCCGGACGAGCAGACCCGACACGCTGCCCCCCGACTGCGCCAGCGCCACCGCCGGCACCGCCAGCAGGACGGCCGCCACCACCAGGGCTCCCATGCATCGCCGCACCGCGTAATCCCCGGCTCGCCGCACCCCGCCAGGCTACCGGGACCTTCGCGGAGGGAAGCGGAGCGTCAACCCGGCTCCAAGCCGGCGCCCACCGGCCAGACTGGGGCCGTGCCCGACGCCGACCGCTTCCGCCGAGCCCGTCGCGACCCGACGCTGGCGGTGCTCGAGGGCTTCCACGTCGTCAAGCACGCCCTGCGGTTCGGAGCCGAGATCCTGGCCGCCATCACTCCCGACCCGGCAGCGGTGCTCGCTCTGGCCGCCGACCTGGCCCCCGACATCGCGCCCACCCTGGCGAGACTGCTGGGGAAGGTCGGCTCCGACGACTTCGCCCGGGCGGCACCGTCGTCGCCGCCAACGCCGCTGCTTGCCCTGGCCCGGCGCCCGGCAGCCGACCCGTCCGGGGTGCTCGCCGCGACCGGGCCGAGCCCCGTCGTCTTCCTCGACCGACCCAACCACCTGGGAAACCTGGGGGCGGTGGTACGGGTGAGCGCGGCGGCCGGCGCCGCCGCGGTGCTCACCTCCGGGGAACGCGACCCGTGGCACCCGACCGCCCTGCGAGGCAGCGCCGGCCTCCACTTCGCCCTCCCGGTGACCCGCGTCGCCGCCCTGCCTCCAGCCGGCCGCCCCGTCGTGGCCATCGACCCAGAGGGCCGGTCCCTCTGGGACGCGGCGATCCCTCCCCGGGCCATCCTGGCCTTCGGTGGGGAACGGCGGGGCCTGGGCGAGGAACTGCTCGAGTCCGCCCAACTCCGGGTGGCCATCCCTATGCGGCCCGGCGTGTCGAGCCTCAATCTGGCCACGGCGGTCGCGGTGGTCCTCTTCGCGCGAGGCTGTCACCCCAGTGCCTAGCGCCGGGAGGCGATCAGTTTGACGATGGAGCGAACCGCCAGCAGAGCCACGATGCCCACGATCTGGCCGAGGATGATCACCCGCGTCGTGTCCACGGCCGGGCACCAGGAGACGGCGTCTCCTTGGATTCGGTACACCCCGACCGGGCGCGCCGAGATCCCCAAGCCTCCCCCGACACCGGTGCCGCCGCCCTTATCCGAGCCGGTGCCGCCGCCGAAGCCGCCGCGCACCGCGGCCACCGGGACCACCAACGAGCCATCCTTCTCGTAGGGCTCGCCGAACACCCTCTTCACCGTGAGGACGTCCCGGGCCTGCTCGAGGATCTCCCCGACCTTTCCCACCTCCCGGTCCGGTCCCGCCGACATGCCTGCCTCCCTTCGGTGACGCCCCCAACGCTATCTGCCCATCCCAGCCGATGGGTGGCTGTCGGCCCGCGCCGCACCAGGCCGGGCCGTTCGGCCCTTCCGGGAGGCGTCGGCCGCGGCATCATGTGCCCGTGTCCCTTCCCGCCTCCGCGGACCGGGACCGCGCCCGTCGGCGCCGCGGCGGAGCCGGCCTTGGTTGAGCACAACTCCCACCCCGGCCACCGCCCATGGTCGGTGGTGTGGGCCCGCGGCGAGGGATGCCCCGAACTGGCGAGCCTGCTCGCCGTCGGGGAAGCCCGCCGCGTCGGCCCCGACCTGCGCGCCTCCTGTATCGAGGCCCGCGCCGACCTGCTCGTCGCCCGCCGCCTCACCTCCTTTGATCTGGTCTCCGTGGCGGTGCCCCACGGTTTCGACCCCAAGGCGGTCGGGGCGGTGGTGGCCGCCGTAGCCGGTGGTCCCCACTCACTGCTCGCCGCCCGGGTAGCCGAACGCCTCGGCCGGGCGCTGGGGGTGCCCACCTCACTGGTGGCCGCTTCTGCCGACGCCGGCTCGGACGAAGCGGCCGAAGCCGCGCTGGGACGAGCCGCCGCCCTGGCCCCGCTCCCGGAGCGACGCGTGGTGCGCGCCGCCAACCCGGGGGCGGTGGTGCGGGCGCTGCCCCCGGGGTCTCTACTGATACTCGGCGCCCCCGGCGGCGCCTGGTGGCGCCGTCAGTTCTTGGGCCCCGGCCACCAGTTGCAGGCCGGAGCCCCGGCCGGGGCGGTTGTGGTGCGCACCGCGCCCCGCCGCTGCTTCCATGAGATGGGCGAGCCGGCCGCCATGGGCCGGCAGATGCCGGCGGGGGAGGCCCTGCGCCTCACCACCGACGCGGTGCTGCCGATCGCCGAAGACGGCCGCCTCATCGGCCTGGTCCGTCGCCCGGCCCTGGAGGACGCCGATCCGGCCGCCCCCCTCGGCTCGTTGATGGAGGCCCCGGCGTTCGCCCGCATCGACGACCGGCTCGAGGCGATCGGCGCCCTCTCGGCCTTCTTCGAGGGGGCCCCGGTCCCGGTGATCGACGCCGCCGGCCGGCTGTGCGGGCTCCTGCCCCTCAGCCCTGCCGACCCAATTCGATAAACACCCGCGTCGCCTCGGGGACGAGGCGCCGGATCTCCTCCTCCACCCGGCGGACGATCTCCTCGGAGTCCGCCTCGGTCAGATCCGCGTCCACCACCAGGTCCATGTTGACCAGGATCTCGTCGGGTCCCAGGTGCATGGTGAGCAGGCGGTCCACCGTCTCCACCCCCGGCACCGCGGTGGCCACCGCCCGGATGGCGGATCGCACCTCGCGCCCGGCCGACTCGCCCACCAGCAGCCCCTTGGTCTCCACCGCCAGGATCCAAGCGGTCGCCCCCAGCAGCACGCCGATGACCATAGAAGCCACTGCGTCCCACTCGGCTGCCCCGGTCCACTCGGCCAGCAGCAGGCCGGCGGCGGCCACGGCCAGGCCCAGCACGGCCACCGAATCCTCGAAGAGCACCACCAGCAGGGCCGGATCCTTGCCCTCCCGCACGGCGCGCACCAGCGAGCGGCTGCCCCGTCGCCGGTTGAACTCCTTCACCGCGACGCGGAAGGCCACCACGATCTCGAAGAAGGCAGCCACACCGAGCACCACCAGGTTGAAGGCGAGGCCCCCCTCGGGGGGATGGGGGTGGCGCAGGCGGTTGAGGCCCTCCATGAAAGCCACCACCCCGCCGCCTACGAAAAGCATCACTGCCACCAGGAAAGACCAGAAGTAGAGCTCCTTGCCCCGCCCGAACGGGTAGCGCACCGACGGGCGGAGGTGGCTGGCGGCGCTGCCGCGCAGCAGGAACAACTGGTTACCGGAATCCGCCACCGAGTGGAAGCCCTCGGCCAGCATGGCCGCGCTGCCGCTGATGGCAGCGGCGACGAACTTGACGGCCGCGATGAACACGTTGGCCACCAGGGCCAATACCACCACCGCCCGGGATTCCGAAGTCGCCACGGTCGCCGAGTCTACGAGGGCGGACCGGCCGTTAACGCGGCAGCCGCCGCACCTCAGCGCGGCGTACCGTACCGCCCACCGTCACCATGCCGCCACTCCACCAGAGCGAGATGCGGGAGGGGGCGCCGACCTCATCCCCCTGGTCGATCACCAGCGACCCCTCCTCCTCCCCGGCGAAGCTGAGGGCCGAGGCCAGTGCCACCGCCGCGCTCCCGGTCGCCGGGTCCTCGCAGGGCACGCCCAGGGCCGGGGCGAAGAAGCGGGCCTTCACCGCCTGGCCGGCACGAGCGAAGAGCAGGGTGCCCTCCCACGGCTCCGCGGCCAGGCGGTCGTAGTCCGGGCGGGCCACCTGCACGGCACCAGCCGTGGCCGTCTCGAGCAGGAGGTACCGCAGCGGCAGTCGCACCATCCAGGCTCCCGTAGCCACCGGCAGGCCCGTCCCCGCTGCCACCGCCGGCGACACCTCTTCCAGGTCGCGGGAGATGGCTACCTCGATCCAGGTCCGGTCGCCCTCGCTGCGGAAGGGCACCTCCCCGATGCCGCAGGCCAGCCGGCGCCAGGGCCCCATCGTCCCCAGCACCCACCCCGCCCCCACCAGGGGGTGCCCGGCAAAAGGGATCTCGACCGCCGGGGTGAAGATGCGGGCCATCGGCACCGGCCGGGTGCAGTCGAGGAACACCGTCTCGGAGAAGCCCAGGCCGGAGGCGATCTCCTGCATGGCACAGGCATCGAGGCCGGCGACGTCCATCACCACCCCGAGGTGGTTGCCTCCCACCTCTCCGCGGGTGAACACCCGGAGCACCTGGCAGTCGCGCACGGCCCCAACCTAGCGCCGCCACCCGGGGCCCCACCGCCCAGGGAACGGCCCCGTGCCCGGGACCCGATCACCCTCGGTCCCGACCCCGGGAATCGGCCTCGCCCTACCCTCCCCCGGCTCCAGCCGGGCCGCGCGGCCGCGCGACCCGAGTAGCAAAAGGAGCACGAGTAGTCTCAACCTATTCCGCCGACGCGGGATCGCGGCTCGCCGTGCCCGGTGAACAGGAGTTGATGTGAGCTACCCCCCCGAATCTTCGAGCGCCCCGCCTCCCCCTCCCCCCACTTCGGCCGGCACCTCTTCCCGCATGCCGGCCTGGCTCCCTTTGGCCGCCGGCATCGCCGTGGTGGCCGTTGCCGCGATCGTCGTGGCCACGGTTGCCGGAGGAGGCGACAAGTCGGGCACCACCAGCAGCGTGGTGGCCATCTCCACCACGGAGGCCACCACCACGACCTCCGCCACCACCACCACGACCTCCGCCACCACCACCACGACGGTCCCTGAACCCGAAGCCGGGGGCAGTTGGACGGTGCTGGTCTACGGGCTCGGCGACAACAACCTCGAGGCCGACCTTCTCAACGACCTCGACGAGATGGCGGCGGTCCCGGCGGCGGACCTCACGTTCGTTGCCCTGGTCGACCGCACCCCCGACTACACCGACCAGGCCCTCGCCGGCATCGGCGACTGGGACACTGCCAAGATCCTGACCGTGAGCCCTGCCGGTTTCGCCGAGGAGACCGACCTCGGGGAGCTGAACCTGGGCGACCCGGCCGTTCTCACCGACTTCGTCACGCGCGGCATCGCCGGGCACCCGGCAGATCATTACGCCCTGATCCTATGGGACCACGGCTCCATCGCCGGGGTGGGCTCCGACCAGTCCCACGGCGACGGCCTCTCCCTCCCCGAGATCGCCGCCGGCATCCGTGACGGGCTCGCCGCGGCCGGGGTGGACCGCCTCGACATCATCGGCTTCGATGCCTGCCTCATGGCCGCCTACGAAGTGGCGGCCGCCGTGGCCCCCGTCGCGGACTACATGATCGCCTCAGAGGAGGTCGAGCCCAACGACGGCTGGGACTACTCCGCCTTCGACCTGCTGGCCGCCCAACCCGACCAGGTCACCGCCCGGAGCCTGGGCGTGGAGATCGTGCAACGCTACGTAGCTACCAGCGGGGCCAACGACCCGACCGTAACCATGTCCATGATCGACCTGACCCTGGCCGACGACCTGGTCGCCGCCCTCGATGGGTTCCGGGGCGCCGTCGCCCCCGACATGGCCACCTTCGCCTCCACCATCGGCCGCGGGCGATCGGCAGCCCCCTCCTTCGGCGCCAGCCCCCTCCCCGAAGAGGATTTCTACATGGTGGACATAGGGGTCTTCCTGCAGAACCTCGCCGGCGCCGGCGCTCCCCTCGGGGATTCGGCCGCCGCCGCCCTGGCCGTCTTCCAGGAGATGGTCGTCGCCAGCGACGCCGGCGACGCCGCCGCCGGGGCGACCGGCCTCGCCATCCACTTCCCGCCCTACCTCGACTACTACTACCCCGGCTGGTACGTGGCCACCGAGGCGCCGGTCTGGCCCGAATTCCTCGATGCCTACTACGCCGCCGGGGAGGCCATCCCCGCAGACAAGCGCCCTTCCTTCGCCCCCATCGACAACCAGGCCAGCTACTACTTCGACGAGTACGGCCTCACCGTCGAGGCAGCCTTCGACGAAGGGGCAGTGGACAACATCGTCGACGCGATCCTGTACACCGGGGTGGTCGGCGACGACGGCACCATCACCTTCATAGGCGAGGACCAGGGCCTGTACCAGGGCAACCAGGCCGTCGGCTCCAACGATCTGACCCTGCTCATCCTCGACGACGGCGTGGACCAGGCCACCGCCTACCAGGACATCTCCTTCAGCGAGGACCTGAACACCTTCATCCTCGACGTGCCCCTGGCCTACTACCCGCCGGGCAGCTCCGAGTACCAGGACGTGACCCTCCACCTCACCTACAACGTGGCCACCGACGAGTTCACCGAGAGCTTCTACTTCCTCGACGAATTCGGCACGGTCGGCGAGTTCCAGACCGACCCCACCGGCCTGATCGTGCCCTGGATGCTGGAATGGCGCGCCGACGGCACCTACGAGTGGGTGCAGACCAGCGACGTCGGCCTCTGGGCCGACCTACCCAACCTGCTCTACGACTTCCAGACGCTCGAACCCGGGATCTCGATCTATGCCGAGCTCACCGTGTGGGACTACGGCGGCAACTCGGACTACGCCTCCATCGACACGACCGTCCCCACCGGGGAGAGCGACTGGGCGTCGTGCACCAACTCCACCTGGGGCTTCCAGGTCGAGTACCCGGCGACGTGGTTCGTGTGGGAGCCGCCCACCTCCGACCTGGACTGCGCCTACTTCGACCCCGCCTCCATGGAGGGCCTCACCGCCGAGGAGGCCTTCAGCCAGGCAGCCCTCACCGTCGAGGTGCTCGAAGGGACCGCTCTCGACGAGGTTCTGGCCTTCCTAACCGAGAACGCGGTGACCCAGGAGGAGGTGCAGGTGGCCGGCCGGGCCGCCACTGCCTACCAGTCGACCCAGGGCGAGTGGGGCTTCCGGGCCTTCGTTGCCCCCATGGGCACCGACGGCCCGACCCTGGTCGTCGCCCGCTGGGGAGAGGTGGACGAGAGCCTCATCCAGATGGCCGACCGGGTGGCCGCCTCGCTGGTCCCGGGCGGTTGAGGCCCCTCCGGGGGACGGGTACCATCGGCCGCCGACGCGGGCGTGGTTCAATGGCAGAACACGGGCTTCCCAAGCCTGAAGTGAGGGTTCGATTCCCTTCGCCCGCTCTGTAATCG
>CAYGYX010000001.1:34532-102802 GCA_964354255.1 uncultured Acidimicrobiia bacterium
CGGGCTTCCCAAGCCTGAAGTGAGGGTTCGATTCCCTTCGCCCGCTCTGTAATCGCCTCCCCCGCTGGTGCGGGGGAGGCGCGCCGCGCTGGAAGCGCGGCGCGGAGGGGGCAACTACCCAACCGACCGCCCGGGGGAGACGCGAGGGCCGACCGGCCCGAGCAGAGGGGCACGCAGCGGCCCAGCCCACAGGCAGGCGGGTCTGCCGCGGGCAGGCGTGGAGGGGGCAACCGCAGCCAGGCTCGCCGCCGGGAGACGCGGCTGCCGACCCAGGCCTACCATCCCCGGGTGATCCTCTCCGACCGCTCCATCAAGGAGGCCGTCGCCCAGGGCCGGATTTCGGTGGAACCATTCGAAGCGGCCATGGTCCAGCCCTCCTCACTGGACATCCGGGTGGATTCCCACTTCCGGGTCTTCGCCGGCCACCGCTACCCCTACATCGATCCGCGGGAGCCGCAAGGTGACCTGACCGCCGAGATTCTCTCCGAGAATGACCATCCATTCATCCTCCACCCCGGGGAGTTCGTGCTCGGGTCCACCCTGGAGTGGGTACGCCTCGGCAACGACATCGTGGCCCGGCTCGAGGGGAAGTCGAGCCTGGGCCGGCTCGGGCTGCTCATCCATTCCACCGCCGGCTTCGTCGACCCCGGTTTTGAGGGCCACCTGACCCTGGAGCTCAGCAACGTCGCCCGACTCCCAATCGCCATCTATGCGGGCATGCCCATCGGCCAGCTCAGCTTCTACGAGTTGACCACTGCCGCCGAGTTCCCCTACGGCAGCACGCAGGTGCGCTCCAAGTACCAAGGCCAGCGCGGGCCCACCCCCAGCCGCTTCCACGAGGACTTCCACCGGCCCGAGTGATCGGGGGCCGGGCGCCCGCTCCACAGCCAAGCCATCCAATCCGGGCAATCGACACTGATAGGTCGCGCGCGGCGGGCTCGCCTCAGGGGGTTCCCTCCTCGAGCCGGCCGATGGCCCGCCACAGGCGCTCGCGTGCCTCGGCAACCACCTCGGCCAGACCGGGGCTCGAGGAGAGGCGGGACATCAGCGCCGGGTCCATGACGGCCACCACCGTGGCTTCTCCGGCGTCGTACACCACCACGTTGCAGGGGAGCAGCAAGCCGATCAGCTCGTCGCCGACCAGGGCGCGCTGGGCCAGGGACGGGTTGCAGGCCCCCAAGATCCGATAAGGAGCATGGTCCACCCCAAGCTTCGCCTTGAGCGTGGCGGCGACGTCTATCTCGGTCAGCACCCCGAACCCCTCGGCGGCCAGCGCCCGGCGCACTCGTTCCTCCGCCTCTGCGGGCGACAGGCCGGTGCGCACCCCGAAACCGTAGGCGAAGCGCTCCATGTCTCCTCCTCCCGCGTCAGGCTAACCGCCCTCCCGGGAGTACCCGGCCGGGGCGATTAGCCCTTGAGGCCGGCCCACGACGGCGCGACCATCAACCCAGGAGGCTCCTATGCAGCAGACGATCGCCGTCGAAGTCCGCATCGAGGAAGACGAGACCGACACTCTGGTCCACGCCGTGCTCAACCTGCGGGGCGACTGTTTCGAGGCCACCGGGCGCGCCCGGCGCAACCCCCACGATCGGCCCATGCCACTCGTCGGGGAGGAGTTGGCCACCGCTCGCGCCCTCAGCAGCCTGGCCCTGCAAGTCATGGAATCGGCCCAGGTCAAGATCGAGGACTTCCTCCAGGTCATATAGGCCCGCCGGTCCAACCGCAGCGCGTCACGGCAACAACCACTCAAGGTGATGGCCGGGAGGCCGATATATGCTGGAGTCCGGAGCCCGCTCAGTCCCATGCAAACGGACAGGAGGCACCCCCCTTCCTCCGACTCCTCCTACGAGCGGCCACCGGACATAGCAGCCCCCTCTTGGACCGGAGGGGGCTGCGCTTTGTCGGAGGCTTCCCGGCGGGCACGCGCCCCCGGCGCGGCTGCCCGCCCGCTGGCCCCCATCGCCTGGGAGTCAGCCTCTCTACATCGCCTCCTCTGAGGTGTAGTTGCGGAAGCGGGTGAACTCGGCGGCGAAGTTCATCATCACCGTGCCCACGGCCCCCGACCGGTGCTTGGCGATGTTGACCTCCGCCAGGCCCGGCTGGTCGGAGCCCGGGTTGTAGTACTCGTCCCGGTAGATGAACATGACGATGTCGGCATCCTGCTCGATGGCCCCCGATTCACGCAGGTCCCCGAGCCGAGGGCGCTTGTTTTCGCGCTGCTCCAGGGCCCGGTTGAGCTGGGACACGGCGATCACCGGGATGTGCAGCTCCCGGGCCAGGTTCTTCAGAGAGCGGCTGATGTCGGCGATCTCCTGCTGACGGGTCTCGGAGATTCCCGGCCCCTGCATCAGCTGCAGGTAGTCGACCACCACCAGGGCCAGGCCCTGCTTGCGCGCCAGCCGCCGGCACTTCGCCCGGATCGAGGTGACCGTGAGGTCGGACGAGTCGTCCACGTAGATGGGCATCTGGTAGAGGCGGGAGGTCTCCCGCACCACCCTGTTCCAGAGGTCGGGGGTGAGCTGCCCGGTGCGCAGGCGGTGGGAGTCGACCCCGGCCATGGAAGAGAGCAGGCGCTGCACAACCTCCTCCCGGCTCATCTCGAGAGTGAACACCGCCACCGTGCCGCCCCGCTCGGCCACGTTCTCGGCGATGTTGAGCGCGAGGGCCGTCTTCCCCATGCTCGGGCGGGCGGCAATGACCACCAAGTTGGCCGGCTGCAGCCCGGCCAGCCGCCGGTCGAGGTCGCGGAACCCGGTGGACTGACCGGTCACCTCCTCGCCGCGGGCCCCCAGCTCCTCGATTCGCTCCAAAGTCGCCTGCAGCATGGGCCCCACCGGGGCCAGGCCGTCGCCCACCTGGTGCTCGGCCACCCGAAAGATCTCCGCCTCGGAGGCATCGAGCACATCGTCGATGCCCCGTTCGGTCTGCATGGCGTACTGGCTCACCAGCGAGCTCGCCCGCAGCAAGCGGCGGCGGGACGCCGTCTCGGCCACGATGTCGGCGTAGTACCCGATGTTGGCGGTGGTGGGAACGCCATCCAGCAGGGTGGTCAGGAAGTTCACTCCGCCCAACCGCTCCAGCTGCCCCGTGCGCCGCAGGCTGTCGGCCACCGTAATGGCGTCGATGGGTTGGTTGCCGTCGAACAGGCCGGCGATCGCCTCGAAGACCAGCTGGTGGGCCGGCTTGTAGAAGTCCTCGGCGCGCAGCTGCTCGAAGGCGACGTTGGCCGCGTCGGCGGAGAGCATCACCGAGCCGAGAACGGACTCCTCGGCTTCGAGGTTATGAGGCGGGACCGGAACCCCTCCTCCCACTCGCCGCGGCTCCACCTGAGTGGTCATGTCTTCAGCCCGGGATGACGTCCAGCGTGAAATCGAACTCCACGTCGGGGTGCGGCCTCACCCGCACTTCGTGGAGGCCTATCGACTTGATGGGTGACCGGAGGTCGATGTGCTGATGGGCCACCTCGACTCCGGTGAACTTGCGGACGGCCTCGGCGATGTCCCGGATGCCGATGGAGCCGTAGAGCCGGCCCTCGTCGGCGGCCCGGGCCGCCACCACCACCACCTGCCCGGCCAGCGCCTGCGCCATCTGCTCTGCCTCCGCGACCGCTCGCTGCTCGGCCTCGAGGCGCGCGCGGCGGATGCCCTCGGCGTGTTGCTCGGCCGCCGGAGTCGACCGCACGGCGAGCTTCCGGGGTAGCAGGTAGTTGCGGGCGTGGCCGTCTGCCACCTCGAGGACGTCGCCTTTGAGGCCGACGGCCGGGACGTCCTTGACGAGTATGACCCTCATCGGTTGGTGTAGGAGAGAAGGGCCAATTCCCGGGCGTTCTTGATGGCCCGGGCCACCATCCGCTGGTGCTGGACGCAGTTGCCAGTCACCCGGGATGAGCGGATCTTGGCGCGGTCGGACATGAACTTGCGCAGCAGGGCCACGTCCTTGTAGTCGACGTGGTCGATGCCCTCTGCGCAGAAGTAGCAGACCCTCTTCTTGATCCGGCGCCCGGGCTTCTCATCCCGGCGCCTGCCGGGCTTCTCATCCCGGCGCTTGCCCCGTGCCTTCGTCGGCGGCATGTGCTGTGTCCTCCTCGATGATGAAGCGGCTCAGAAAGGAGCCTCGTCGGGCGGGTAGTCCTCGCGCCCGACGGGGCCGGCGGCCAGGCGGGGGCCACCCTCGGCAGCGAAGGAATCCGAGCGGGGCGACTTGGTCACGGTCGCCGTTGCCCAGCGAATCGAAGGCCCGAGCTCGTCGATGCGGACCTCCACCACCGAGCGCTTCTCGCCCTCGGAGGTCTCCCAGCTTCGCTGCTCCAGGCTGCCGACGACGATGACCCGCATCCCCTTCTGTAGGGACTCAGCGGCGTTCTCGGCCGCCTCGCGCCACAGCGTCCCCCCGAAGAAGCTGGTCTCCTCCTGCCACTCGCCGTTGCGCTGGTATCGGCGGTTGACCGCCAGGCGGATACGGGCCATGGCCACCCCGGCCGGGGTGAACCGCAGTTCCGGATCCTCCACCAGGTTGCCGATGAGGGTCACATGATTCGCTGCCATCTCGCTCTCTTCTTCTGACTCGTGTTCTGGTGCTCCACCCTCATTGTGCAGGGCGGGTGTGACACCCCGGCTAGTCCGGGCGGATGAACTTGTGCCGCAGGACATTGTCCGACAGCGAGAGGGCCCGATCGAGGTCGTCGACCGCGTTCGTCTCTCCGCTGAAGGAAACCACGGCGTAGTAACCCTCGCTCAGATGCTTGATCTCGTAGGCGAGGCGGCGTTTGCCCCAGAAGTCCGTCTGCTTGATCTCGGCTCCCCGCTCGGCCAAGGCCTTCTCGATCTGGGCAACCTCGGACCGAACGTCGGCTTCCGCCATCTCGGGCCGGAAGATCGCAATCAGCTCATACGTGCGCACGGCGCGCTCCACCTCCTTCGGACGCCCGCACCGACGCGGGCGGCCCCCGCCGGGGGGCAGGTCGGGGAAGGCCGGCAGTCTACCGCGGCGCCAGCGGCTCGCGGAAGTGCGGCAACCGGGCGGCGTCGAACCGGGCACCGGCGGTGGCCGGGCCGGCCTGCTCAGCCACCTCCGGGGAGCGAGGATGGGTCGAGCCGCAGGTCCTCTATGCCCGAGAAGCCGCCCGCCGGCGCCTCCAGCGCATAGCGGTAGGGACCGGCCGGCTGGTAGACGGGGCAGGGGTCGGCGGCGCAGGGGGCCATCTCCAGCAGGTCCACCAGCGACCCATCGGCCGCGAAGAAGGCGACGTCGAGCGCCAGCAGGGTGTCCTTCATCCAGAAGGCGGCGCGGCCGTCGGCGGGGAACACGAACAGCATGCCCCGCAACTCGCCCAGATCGACCACCCCCATGAGGCCCCGGGCGCGTTCGGCGGCATCGTAGGCCACCGCCACCGGCCATCTCTCGCTGCCGACGACCACCTCCCTCGTGACAAACCCGGGGAGGCCGCGCACGCCCCCGGAGCAGGCGGCCGCCAGCAGCACGACGGCGGCTAGCCGCCGGATTCGCCCACCTCGGTGCGCAGGGCCCGTGCAACCTCTGCACGCATGGTGTACGACTCTTCCGCGGCAGGGAAGGCGCCGCTCTCCACATCGGCGAACCAGGCGGCCAGCGCGGCCACCGCGTCGTCGAAGAGGTGGGCGTAGGGGCGCACGAAGCGGGGGAGGCGCTCCTCGTGAAAGCACACCAGGTCGTGAAACACCAGCACCTGGCCGTCGGTCGCCGCGCCCGCCCCGATGCCGATGGTGGGCACGGAGACCACCCGGGTGATCACCTCCGCCAGCACGTCCGGGACCCCCTCGAGCACCAGGCAGAAGATCCCGGCGGCATCGAGGGCACGGGCGTCCTCGACCAGGGTCCGCGCTGCCTCCAGATCCTTTCCCTGCACCCGGTAGCCGCCCATCGCGTTCACCGACTGCGGGGTGAGGCCGAGGTGGCCCATAACCGGGATCTCGGCGGCAAGCACCGCCTCGATCACGGGGACCCGCTTGCGCCCTCCCTCCAGCTTGACCGCCTCCGCCCCGCCTTCCCGCACGAACCGGCCGGCGTTGCGCACCGCCTCCTCAACCGACACGTGATACGAGAGCCAGGGCATGTCCCCCACCACCAGCGCCCGCGGCCGCGCCCGGGCCACCGCCGCGCTGTGGTGGATCATCTCATCGAGAGTCACCTGCAGGGTGGTCGGGTGCCCCAGCACCACGTTGGCCAGCGAGTCGCCCACCAGGATGATGTCGGCCCCCGCCTTGTCGGCGATGCGAGCCGTGGGGTTGTCGTAGGCGGTGACCATCCTGAGCCTGGCCCCACCCTTGCGGGCACGCACCGCCGGCACGGTGACCTTGTCGCCCATCTCCGCTCCCTTCTCCCCGCCCGGGTCGGGTCGGGGGAACGCGCGTGGCAGTCCGTTGAAGCCCCACC
Organism: uncultured Acidimicrobiia bacterium; assembly: GCA_964354255.1. GTDB lineage: Bacteria > Actinomycetota > Acidimicrobiia > Spongiisociales > UBA11373 > VGBK01. Next base: position 40,944 of record CAYGYX010000001.1, read on the forward strand.
GCGGGCCTCGGCCGCCCAACCGGTCGCCCGTGCCCCTGGAGGTGACCCGATTGTAGGTGCGGCTCTCCCGGCCGCCGGCTGGCAGGGGCCACGGCGGTGGCCTAGGGTCGGCCGGTCGGTACCACAGAAAGGACGGGACGATGGCGCGCAAGGACATCACCATGAGCCCCGAAGAGCTCCAGGCGTTCCTGGAGGAGGGCCGCACCCTCCTGGTGGCCTCCTTGCACCGCGACGGCCGCCCGCACCTGGTCCCCATGTGGTATGTCGTAGAAGACGGCAAAGTGGTCTTCCGCTCCTTCACCCGTTCCCAGAAGATCCTCAACCTCCAGCGCGACTCGCGCCTGAGCGTCCTGGTGGAGCAGGGGGAGGCCTACGCCGAACTGCAGGGGGTGATGATCGAGGGGCGGGCCCGCCTCGTCGACGACCCGGCCTACGTCCTCGCCCTCTACGGGAAGATGGCTGCCAAGTACGCCATGGTCGGCCCCGAGCCGAAGGTGCTCTCCCCGGGGGAACTCGAGGCTGCCTTCGGCCGCTTCGCCGCCAAGAACACGGCGGTGGTGGTCGAGCCGGTGCGGGTCACCTCCTGGGACCACACCAAGCTCGGTGGCGCCTACTAGGACGTCCGGCCCCGGCCGGGGGAGAATGTTCGGGTGCCGAGCGCCCTCACCCCCTTCGATGGCTTCGAACTCCGGGTGGTCACCCCGGCTGACCTGCCCCTCCTGGCCCAATGGCACGCCGACCCACAGGTGCACGAGTGGTGGGAAGGCCGGCCTCTTTCTGAGGAGGAGCTGCGCACCGAGTACGTCACCGGGAACGAGCCGATCACCCGCTGCCTGGTCTACCGGCAGGGCCGCCCCATCGGCTACCTCCAGTTCTTTCGGTACGAGGTGGCGGCCTGGCGGACCGCCGTGGGCCTGGGGGAGGACGAGGACGCCTGGGGGATCGACCTGTTCATCGCCGACCGGGCGGACCGGGGCCGTGGCTTGGGCACCCGCCTACTGGCCGGGACCGTCGCCCGGCTGGCGGAGGAGCGTGGCACCTCACTGGTTCTCATCGATCCCCACGTCGACAACCCCCGCGCCATCGCCTGCTACCGGAAGGCCGGGTTTCTGCCTCGCGCAGTGCTCCCGGCGCACGAGGAACGGGCCGGGGTTCTCCGGGACGCCCTGCTGATGGCATGGCACCCGCCGGGCGGTGCGCGTCTTGCCGAACCAGCGGCGGAGGGGCAGGCTGTGACCCGCATGACCACCGGCCCTCACACCACCGAGTCCCCGGCCGCGCCTTACCCGCGGCTCGATCGCTTCCGCCGGGTGGCCCGCTGGATCACCCTCGCCTCCATCTTCCTCAACGCGCTGCTCGGCATCTGGGCGGTGGCGGGCAGCCTGGGCGAGGTGGAATCGCGCATCCTGTTCACCTCACTGCTGATCACCGCCTGTGGGGCGGTAGCGGTGGCCTGCAGCGTTGCCATCCCGGAAGGCCGCCTGGGCCCCCTCCCCGTCGCCGGCATAGTCGCCACCGTCGCCGGCTTCTCCCTGCTGATCGCCTCCCTCTGGGAGAACTTCCATACCTATCCCCTGTGGCGGACGGGAGCCACCCTGGTGATAGTGGCGGTGGGCGCGGCCTACGCCTCGCTGCTCTCCGGCGTGCACCTCCAGGGCCGCTACCACCGGCTGGTGCCCACCGCCTTCGTGCTGGCCGCAGCCGCCGGCGCCTTCCTGATTGCCGTCGTCTGGGGGTACGACCCGGGAGACTCCTGGCGCCTCTTCGGCATCGCCGCCGTGCTGCTGGGGGCGATCACCATCGCCGCCCCCATCGCCGCCCGCCTCCGGCCGACCCGGGAAGGGCCCCCTCCGGTACGCCACTGCCCATACTGCGCCCAGGCGATCAGCGACGCCAGGGAGCGCGCCACGAGCTGCCCTTCTTGCGGGCGGCGCTTCCGCGTGATCGGCCGCTGACCTCCCTCAGCCGAGGCGCTCCCTGAGCCAGGCGATATCGGCCGCCTGGGAGCCGTCCTCGTCGGGTGTCTCCACCACCACGGTCGTCGCCGCCGCCACCACCACCGCCACCAGCAGGTCCGGCGGGATCTCGCCCCGCCCGAGATTGGCATGGCGATCCCGGCGGCTGCCCGCCGGGTCGCGTGAGTCGTTGCAGTGCACCAGGTCGATGCCTCCGACGGCAGCCCGCACCCGTTCGACCACCGTCGCCAGGTCCTCCCCCGCCGCCCAGGCGTGGCAGGTGTCCAGGCACATCCCCACCCCAAGATGGCCGATCTCCTCCCACAGGCGTCCCAGGCGGGCGATCTCGCGCAGCACGGCGTTGCCCCCGCCGGCGGTGTTCTCCAGCAGGACGGGGACCCGGCGCTCGACCACCTCCAACGCCTTTCGCCAGCGCTCCACTCCGGTACCGGCCTCCTCATCGTCGCCCACGTGCCCGGCGTGCACCACCACCCCGGCTGCGCCGACTGCCGCCGCCGCCTCCAGGGTGTCGGCCAGGATGTTGCGGGAGGGGATGCGCACCCGGTTGTTGGGCGAGGCCACATTGATCAGATAGGGAGCGTGCACGTAGATGGGGAACGGCGCGGCCCGCAGTTCGGCCGCGTCGGGCCGGGGCGCCGGCTTGCGCCAGGACTGCGGATTGGACAGGAAGACCTGCACCACCTCGGCACCCACGGCGACGGCTTCCTCGAGCGGGTGCACGCTGGGGACGTGCGCGCCGATCAGCATGGCGGCTACCCGTAGGCTTCCCAGTGGCGGAAGCCGGTGACGTACCCCTCGACCAGGGCCGCCACCTCGTGGGCGGGCCGATCCCATTCCCCGGCGAACAGGTGCAGCCAGGGAGGCTCGGCAACGGCGCCGCGCGGGCCGGGTGGCACCCGCTCGGGCGAGTGGAGACGCAGCGACAGCACCGGCACCTCGCCGGCTTCGTCGGCGCGCAGGCCGGAGCGCACCTCGGCTATCTCCTCCCAGGCCAGCCGCAGGGGGGCCCGCCGCCGCCGGTCCAGCCACAGAGAGACCCCTTCGGAGTCGGCGGCGAGCAGCCGACGGGGCGCCGCCAGACCGACGAAGGCCCAGACGATCGACGCGGAGCCGGCCCCGAGCAGCACCACCCCCCAGCCGACATCGCGCCGCCGCTGCGCCCGGCCGGTCTCGGTGTAGACCTGCACGGTCTCCTCCACGACCGACCCATCGGCGCCCTCCACCCGGCGAGTCGCCTGAGTGGTCTCCGGGTGGGGGTAGAAGCGGTAGGACAGGAGCATGTCCACGGCCAGCAGGATCATGGGCACCGCCACCAGGGCATAGCCCAGCAAGCGCAGCGGGGAACGAGTCACCCGGACGATCACGGCCCCACCCCCAGGTCGGCCGGGAGGAGCAGCGCCCGGTAGGGGATCCCCCGTTCGGCGAAGGCTTCGGCCACCCGGCCGCCGCTGCGGTCCACCAGGATGACCCCCTGCACGACGGTGATGCCCTCGGCGGCCAGCACGTCCACTGCCTCGATAAGCGACCCGCCGGTGGTGGTCGTGTCCTCCACCACCGCCACCCGGTCCTCCGGGCCCACCGGCCCCACCAGCCTCCCCCCGAGTCCGTGCTCCTTGGCCCGGGCGCGGATCGAGAAGGCCTTCAGGGAACGCCCCTCTCCGGCAGCGACCACCGCGGTAGCCACCGCGACGGGGTCGGCGCCCTGGGTGGGGCCGCCCAGTGCCGTCACCGCGGGATCGAGGACACCGAGCACCGCGGCCGCCACCAGTCGCGCTCCCTCCCCCGAGAAGGTGGTACTCCGCGCATCCACATACCAGGCTGAGCGGGCCCCCGAACGGAGCGTGAACTCGCCGGTGCGCAGCGCGTGGCGGCGGAGGTGGTCGGCCAGAGCCTGGTGCACGCGCCCACTGTAAGCACCACGCGACCGCGCGACCGCCGGTCAGCGCCCGAAGCGCCGGTTGCGCCGCGTGAAGTCGCGCAGGGCCCGCAGGAAGTCCACCCGGCGGAAGGCCGGCCAGTAGACGTCCACAAAGGAGTACTCGGCGTAGGCCGCCTGCCAGAGCAGGAAACCGGAGAGGCGCGATTCCCCGCTGGTGCGGATCACCAGGTCGGGGTCGGGGAGGTCGGCCGTGTAGAGGTGGCCGGCCAGGGAGTCGGCGTCGATGTGCTCGGGTAGCTCGGCGGCGGCCAGGCCCTCGGCGGCCAGCTTCCCCACCAGGTCCTTCACCGCGTCCACGATCTCCTGCCGGCCCCCGTAGGCCAGGGCGATGGTGAGGCGGCGATCACCGTCGGGAGACCGCTCCGCCAGACGACGGGCGGCGTTGCGCAGCCCGTCGGGCAGGAGGTCGATGCTGCCGATCGTCCTGATGCGCAGCCCCGCCGCCGCCGGCTCCCCCGGGAGGCGCTCGAAGAGGTCGGTGAGCACCTCGAAGTAGGGCAGCAGCTCGCCGCTCGGGCGGGACAGGTTCTCCTTGGAGAGCAGCCAGCAGGTGACCGCCGGGACCTCAAGCTGGCGGCACCACCCGAGGAACTCCACGAACTTGTCCATCCCGGCCCGGTAGGAGGTGGTGTAGTCGGGCAAGCCCGCCGCCCGAGCGTAGCGCCGGTGGCCGTCGTGGATGACCCCGACGTGGCGGGGCAGCTGGGACCGGTCCAGGGAGCGGAGCAGCCGCTCCTCATAGAGCCGGTAGAGGGGCCGGCGGAACGTATCGCCGAGGTTCAATTGACTCCTTGCGGGAACCACCGTGATGTTACGGCCGACGCGGTGCACCGGGCTCGCACCGCCCTGTGATCGGCCTCAGCGTCCGTGGAGTGAAGGAGTTCGGAGGCCCCCACCCCAGGTCCCTTACCTCCACAGGATGCCTACCCTCCTGCCCGCCATGCGTGCTCTGGTCACCGGGGCCACCGGTTACATCGGCGGCCGTCTCGTCCCCCGCCTGCTCGAGGCCGGCCACCAGGTGCGCTGCCTCACCCGCCGCCCTCCTCGCCTCGACTCCGTCCCCTGGCGCCCCCGGGTGGAGGTGGTAGCCGGTGACGCGCTCGACCCCGCCTCCCTGACGAGCGCTCTGGCCGGCTGCGAGGCGGCCTACTACCTGGTGCATGCCATGGCCGAGGGCCCGGGCTTCGACGAACGGGATCGCCTCGCCGCCGCCAACTTCCGCGAGGCGGCCGACGCCGCCGGCCTGCGTCGGGTGGTCTACCTGGGAGGCCTGGCCCCCGAGGGTGTCCGCCTCTCCAAGCACCTCGCCAGCCGCCAGGAGGTCGGCCGGGTCCTCGCCGCCGGGGTCACCCCGGTCACGGAGTTCCGGGCGGCGGTCATCATCGGCTCAGGTTCGCTCTCCTTCGAGATGCTGCGCTACCTGACCGAGGTACTCCCGGTGATGACCACCCCGCGCTGGGTGCGCAGCCGCTGCCAGCCCATCGCGGTGAGCGACGTGCTCGACCTGCTCGTCCGGGCGCTGGATGACCCAGAAACGGTGGACCGGGTGCTGGAGATCGGCGGCCCCGACGTCCTCACCTACCAGGACATGATGCGCGCCTACGCCGCCGAGGTGGGCCTGCGCCGGCTGATCATCCCCGTCCCCTTCCTGAGCCCCGGTCTCTCGTCACTCTGGGTAGGGCTGGTCACCCCGCTCCCGCCCCGGGTGGCCCGGCCCCTGGTCGAGAGCCTGCGCCACGAGGCGGTGGTTCGCGACCCCACCGCCCAGCGCCTCTTCCCCTACGAGCCCCTGCCCTTTCGCGAGGCCCTGCGCCGGGCGCTCGACACCCCGCCCGACGGGATCGCCACCCGCTGGTCCGACGCCGACCCGGCCCCCGCCCACACCGCCCCCGGGGATCCCGAGTGGAGCGGGGGCACCATCTACACCGACCGGCGGGTGATCCCCACCGACGCCGCTCCCCACCACGTCTTCTGGGCCTTCAGCCGCATCGGCGGCGACGTGGGCTACTACGGGCTCAACTGGGCCTGGAAGCTGCGCGGCCTGCTCGACCGCCTCATAGGGGGGGTCGGCCTGCGCCGGGGTCGACGCCACCCCGAGCATCTGCGGGAAGGAGAGGCCCTCGACTTCTGGCGAGTGGACCGCATCACCCCCGGGCGACTCCTCCGCCTGCGAGCGGAGATGCGCCTGCCCGGGGAGGCCTTCCTGCAGTGGGTGATCGAGCCGGTGGACGGCGGCTCCGACCTCGTGCAGACCGCCATCTTCCGGCCCCGGGGGCTCCTGGGGCGCCTCTACTGGTATGCCATGGCCCCCTTCCACTCGTATATCTTCCCCCGGATGGCCTGGAAGATGGCCGCCGCCGCCGAGGAGAGGGGCTACTCGTGCCCGACGTGAGCGCCGCCGGGGTGGGCAACACCCTGGCGCTGGCCGCCGCCGTCGTCACCGGGGCGATGGTGCTGCTGTGGCTGGTGAGCCTGGCCGCCCGCGACGCCTCGATCGTCGACATCTTCTGGGGACCGGGCTTCGTGCTGGTCGCCTGGACGGTCTTCGCCTGGGTCACCGCCCACGACCTGCCCGACGGCGGTGGGGCCCGCCGCCTGCTCCTCGCCGCCCTGGTCACCGTCTGGGGCCTGCGCCTGGGGATCTACCTCGGGAGGCGCAACCTGGGCAAGGGGGAGGACTACCGCTACGTGGCGATGCGGGAGAAGGCCCGGGGGCGGTTCTGGATCATCAGCCTCGGCAAGGTGTTCCTCCTGCAGGGCCTGCTCATGTGGGTGGTCTCCCTCCCCCTCCAGGGCGGCCAACTGCCCTCCACGCCCGACGGGCTCGGGCCTCTGGCCCTCGCCGGCGCCGCGGTCTGGGCCATCGGGCTCTTCTTCGAGTCGTTGGGCGACTGGCAACTGGCCCGCTTCAAGTCCGACCCGGCCAACAGAGGCCGCGTGATGGACCGGGGCCTGTGGCGATACACCCGCCACCCCAACTACTTCGGCGACTTCCTGGTGTGGTGGGGCCTCTACCTGGTGGCTCTCGAGGGCCACGGGACCTGGTGGACGGTGGCCGGCCCGCTGCTCATGTCGTTCCTGCTATTGCGGGTGAGCGGGGTGGCCATGCTCGAGAAGACCATCGCCACCCGCCGCCCGGGCTACGAGCAGTACGTGCGCCGCACCAGCGCCTTCTTCCCCCTGCCGCCCCGGCGGGCGAGTTGAGCGGCGAGCGGGCCGGCTCCGCCGGCGCTGCGGCCGGGCCATCCCACCGGACGGCTAGGTTCTCGCCGGACATGGACCCCCTCGATCGCCTCCGCCTGGGCAAGATGACCAACCCGGTGCGCGGCTTCCTCCACGGGGCCGCCGCCGTGCTCTCCGTGGTCGGGGCCACGTTCCTGACGGTGCTCGCCGGCGGCGGCGTGGCGAACCGGGTCTCGTTGCTGGTGTTCGGGGTCAGCCTGGTGAGCCTCTACACCGTCTCCAGCCTCTACCACTCGATCCCCTGGGGGCCGCTCTGGAAGGCCCGCATGCGGCGCCTTGACCACACGATGATCTACGTGCTGGTCGCCGGCACTTTCACCCCCATCGCCTACATCGCGCTCGACGGCTGGCTCCGCTGGGCGACGCTTGGGATGCAGTGGGCCATCGTGGCCTTCGGCGCCATCCAGAAAGCCCTCTTCCCCGGTCTGTCCCGCTCGTTGTCGGTAGCCCTGCAGACCATTCAGGGGTGGCTGGCAGTGCTCCTGCTCTGGCCCCTGGCCCGGACCCTTCCCTGGACGGCCCTCCTCATGCTCCTCATGGGTGGTCTGTTCTACACGGTGGGGATGGTGCTCCTGGTCACCAACCGGCCCCGGCTCTGGCCGCGGGTCTTCTCATACCACGAGGTATTTCACATCCTGGTAGTGGCCGGCTCGAGCCTCCACTTCGCGGTAGTGGCCCGCTACCTGGTCCACTTCGCCGGGTGAGTAACGCTCGGCGCCCGGCTCCCCCACCCTGCCAGCCATCCACCGAACGACGGCGGCTCGGCTCACCACGGGGCTGCTGAGGAGCCCGCCTGGCCGTCGGGCTAGTCGCCGTCGTCACCATCGCCGACGACCTCGAAAGCCACCTCTCCGTTGAGAACGAAGGCCCGCACCCCGAAGTGGGAAGTCCCGCCGTCGAACTCGACGAGCACCTCGGCCGGATCCGCTTTCTCCACATCGACCGTGAACCCCGGCGCCGGCGTGGCACCGACCAGGGCGAGGCGGCCTCCCGCCAGGCTCACCACCAGGGTTCCCCCGCCGACCACTCGCGCCACCACCGTGGGCTCGGCCCCGTCCGTGGTCGTCACCACCCCGGTGGTGCTGCTCACGGCGACGGTCGTGGTGCTGTGAGACGAGGCCGCGGTGGTCGTCGTGCCCTCCGAGGTAGTCGACGGCCAAGAGGTAGTACTGGTCGCCAACGCGACCACCTGACTGGCAGACAAGGGGGCCATCGCCTCGAGCCCGGTCTGCTCGCCGGCCAGGCGGACCGCCGCCCAGGCGACCGTCGCCGTCACGGCGGTCGCGGCACACCAGGCACTGACGTATAGCACGGGCCGCGGCACGACACAGATCGTCTCACAGAGCGCGCAACATGGCCTCAAGCCAGCCTCAAGTTGGCATCAAGGCCGCCACCCCTCCGGCCCGTCTGCCCTATCGTTTCACCATGGCTTCCGTCGTCGTCATAGAGGACGACCTGCACATCCGCCAGGCGGTGGCTCGGGTGCTCGCCGACATGGGCCACGACGTCACCTCTTCCCCCACAGCCCTGGCCGGCCTGGAGTCGGTGGTTCAGCGGCATCCCGACCTGGTCCTCCTCGACCTGGGCCTGCCCGATCTAGACGGGTCCGAGCTTCTGAAGATGATCCGGGCGGTGAGCAAGGTGCCGATCATCGTCATCACCGCCCGCAGCGAAGATGCCGAAGTGGTGCGCACGCTCGATTCCGGGGCCGACGACTACCTGGTCAAGCCCTTCACCACCGCCCAACTCGGAGCCCGGGTGCGGGCGGTGCTCCGCCGGATCGGGGGTTCCCCAACCCGGGATCTGGTGCGCGTGGGCACCCTGGAGATCGATCCCCCGGCGCGCACCGCCACCCTCGACGGCGCGCTCCTCGACCTGAGCCCCAAGGAGTTCGACCTGCTGTTGTACCTGGCCCGGCGGACCGGAGAAGTGGTCACCAAACGCGAGATGCTCGCCGAGGTCTGGCGGGAGCCCTATGGGGGAAGCGAACGCACTGTGGACGTCCACCTCTCCTGGCTGCGGCGCAAGATGGGGGAGAGCGCCGCCGCGCCGCGCTACCTCCGCACCCATTTCGGCGTCGGCATCCGCCTGGTCGATCCCCGCTCGTGAGACGGCGCCTGTCCTTGCTGGTGCTCGCGGTCACCTCAATGGTCGTCGTGGCCTTCGTGGTGCCGCTCGGGCTCCTGGTGCGCCGGCAGGCCGAGAGCCGGGGATTGGCCGAAGCCCAGCGCACCGCCCAAGCGGTCGCCTCCGGCCTCGCCGTAGCCTCCTACCTGTCCCCGGACCTGCCGGGCTCGGTCGTGGAGTTGGTCCTCGCGGTTTCCGGGGAAGGGGCCACCTCCGTCTTCCTCCCCGACGGGAGCGTGACCGGCCCACCGACGGAAGCCTCGCCGGCGGTGACGCAGGCGCGGGCCGGGCGGGCCCTGAGCGCCCATGCTGCCGACGGGGTGGAGATCCTCGTCCCGGTGACGGGCAGCACCGGGACCCTCGTCGTGCGCACCTGGGTATCCGACGCCGAACTGCGCCATGGGGTGATCGCCGCCTGGCTGGTCCTCGCCGTCCTCGGAGTGCTGCTGGTGATCGCCGCCGTCACCCTGGCCGACCGCCTGGGGGCCGCGCTGGTCCGGCCCGTGGCCGCCCTGGCCGGCGCCGCCCGGCGCATGGCCTCCGGTGACCTCCAGGCCCGCGTCGCTCCGGCCGGGCCGCCCGAGATCGCCGACGCCGGACAGGCCTTCAACCACCTCGCCGGACGCCTCGACGACCTCCTGCTGGCCGAGCGGGAATCCCTGGCCGACTTGTCACACCGGCTGCGCACCCCCCTCACCGCGCTGCGCCTCCAGGCAGAGGCCCTGCCGGGCGCCGAGGGCCTGCTCGAGGACGTCGACCGCCTGGGGAGCCAGGTCGACCAGTTGATCACCGAGGCCCGGCGCCGCTCACCCGCCGCCGGACCGCGCCACGCCGATCTCTGTGAGGTCGCCCGGCGGCGCGCCGCCTTCTGGCAGGTACTCGCAGAAGAGCAGGGACGCTCAGCAATCGTCGCTGTGGCTCCGGGCCCCATGTGGTTGGCGCTCACCGAGGACGAGCTGGGGGCGGCCCTCGACACGCTGTTGGAGAACGTGTTCACCCACACCCCAGCCGGGACCGCCTACGAAGTCTCGGTCTCCACCCCCGTGCCGGGCGCGGCGCTGCTCCTGGTCGAGGACCATGGGCCGGGGTTCCCGCACCACGAAGTGGCCGAGCGCGGCAGCAGCCAGACCGGGTCCAGTGGCCTGGGGCTCGATATCGCCCGCGGCGCGGCGCGGCGCACCGGCGGCGACCTCACCATCGGGGAGGGGCCGGGGGGCGGAGCCCGCGTCGAGGTTCGTTTCGGGCGGCTCTAGCCGCGCTCGGCGCCGCCTTCCCTCCGGCAAGGAGGAATCGCGCCACCACCAGCACGACCACGGCGGCGACGGTCCCGGCGTAAAGGCTCATGACTGCCGGGTTCGAGGTGTCGCTCCCCGCCAGCACACCGTGGAGCGTCGCGGAGGCATACGCCCCGAAGGCACCGAAGTGCAGGACGCGCCAGGCCTTCTGCCCGATGAAGCGCCGCACGTAGAAGGACCCTCCCACCACCACCAGGCCCCAGGCCGCAACCACGCCCAGCGCCACAGCCTCGGGACGCCAGCTCGAAGACCCCGGGATGAGCAGCTCGCGCCACCCGAAGCTCAGGTACTTGTCAGCGGCGAGGAAGGCGAGGTGGGTTCCGGTGGCGGCCAGCGCGCCCAGCGAGAGGCCTTCGTGGGCGACGGTGAGCGCCCGCGGCTGCACCGAGCGTCCCAGCAGCCGGCTGGCGAGCAGCAGGCCCCAGATGGTTGCGGCCGCCACCAGCCCGTACGCCACCAAGCCCGACGCTCGGATGATCAGCCAGGTCGTAGTCATGCCGCCACCTCCGTGCCGGCCGTGGCGAAGACGCTCCCGTCGTGCCAGATGGCCACGGCGCCGCGCAGCCAGGCCTGGCGGCCGGCCCAGGCGAGGCCGTCCGACCCGAGGAGCAGGATCGCCTTGGCCGCAGCTTCCGCCTCCAGGGCGGTGGCCGCCACTGCGCTGGCGCTCACCGCCGGGGACTCCACCGGGGCCATGATCCGGGGGTCGATGATGTGGTTGGCCTCCGCCGCTCCCACCTTCCAGCGCCGGAGCAGGACAGAACTGGTCGCCAGCGCCCCCACCCCGAGGTGGACTCGCGCGGCCACCTCGGCCTCGCCGCCCAGGATCTCGACGGTGGTGCGCCCATCCGACGAGCGCACATCCCCGCCCGCCGAGACCACGACTGCCAGGCCCTGCTCCACGGCGCGGTCGCAGGTCCAGCCCTTGGCGATGCCGCCCAGGTCGAGGTACGTGTCCGGCGGCCTGCGCAGCCGGCCGCCGGACAGGGACCACGGGGCCGCTGCCGGCAGCGGCCCCGGTGGCAGGCGCCGGTCACAGACTGCGGAGAAGGTGCCGTCGTAGCCCCACTCCGCCACCGCCCGGCCCACACCCGCATCCACCAGCCCACCGGTAAGGGTGCGCGCGGTGTCTGCAGCCCCGACTACCTCCGCCAGGAGTGGGGGCAAGGCCACCTCGACGTCCAGATCGGCGTTCGCCCGGCTCAGGTCGCTCTGGGCCCGGAACCGCGAGCAGCAAGCCTCAACCTGCTCGAAGAGGGCGCGCACCGCAGCCAGGCCCACCTCGGTCTCACCCACGGCCACCACCCCAGTCCCCATGGCGCGGAAACGCTGCAGCAGCATCACGACCCCGAGCTCGTCACCGTCGGTGGCGCCGGCACCACCTGCGGTGCGGCCGCGGGCGGAGCCGCCGACACGACCTCCGGGGCCGCGGGAGCGACCGGCTGCGTGCTCGGCAACGTCACCTCAGCCCCGGAGGACCGGCCGAGGCGGAGCACCAGCAGCCCGCCCTCAGGCATGGCCGGCAAGGCGGCCCTGACATCGGCCGACTGCTCAACCGCGGCCGGGGACACCGGGTCCGGGATGGCCGCGGGGGTGGTGGCCGCTCCTCCGACACCCGAGACCCGGGCGATGACGGCCGCCACCCAGGCAGTGGCCATCGCCGTCCAGCCCCCGATGCGAACCACCCGGACCGGCGGAAAGCGGCCGACGCGGCTCATCGGGCCCCTCCCGGGACGGGGGGTGCCACGGACTCTGCGGGCACCTGGAGTACCACCCCGCGCGTCGCCAGCACCCGCGCCACCTCTGCGGGGATGCCCGCTTCTCCCGGGACGATGACTTCCAGGTAGCCCCCGGCGAGCAAGGTGCCCAGCACGGTCCCCCCCGCGCCATCCGCCGAGGAGGCTGCGGGGGTCACCGCGCCGGACGCCGAACCCGGCACAGTCTCCGAAGAGGTGGCGGCAGGCTGCGTGGTGGCCGCCGGGGCAGCGCCGCCGGGCGGAGAGGCGGTGGCGAAGGCTCCCAGGCCCAGGCCCGCCAAGGCCAGCCCGGCCGCCAGCGAGGCCCACTCTCGCGCGGCCATCAGCCCTCCACCTCCCCCGCGCCGGATTCATCCTCGTACCAGTCGTCCTCGTACTCGTCCCCGCCCACCCGGTCGTCGTCGCGCCGGTCGTCGTCGTAGGCGACCCCGGAGGCCGAGAGTTCGGCCCCGGGGGCAGGTTCCGCCGACGGCCCGGAGGCGATGACGACCGCCGGCGCAGGCCCGTCCAGGGACAGGCCGGCTGCCGCGCAGACCGGGCGCAGCGCGTCGAGGGCTGCCTGCTGCAGTGCGGTCAAGGAGCCCGCCGTCTCCCCGGCCACCAGCCCCCGACCTTCGGTACCACACGCCACGAGGAGATCGGCGAACGCCGTGTCGGCCGCGCCCTGCCCCGTGGGCAGAGCGGCCGGCGCGGCCACGGCGGCAGCCAGCGTGGTAGGTGAAGCCACCGCCCCGTCGGTGTTGAATACCCCCGACGCCGCCAGGGCGAGGATCGGGCCCGAGACCAACCCGATGGCCAGAGCCACCAGGAGGCTCCTGCGCTTATGGTCCATGTCGTTCCTCTCTGCTCGATGAACCAGCACAGGCTGCCGGAAGACCCCTCAAGAGGGCCTCAGGACGGGGACAAGAAGGCTGCATCTCCGGGCCTTCCGGTAAGACCTTTCCCCCATCCGGACATAGGCTGGTGTGGAGTGGACCATGACCGTCGTCGGCGCCGCTGACCGGGCGGCCTCACCCGAGGCCCGCTTCAGCACCCTCTTCGCCCGCCACTACCCGGCGGTGTTCGGCTACGCCGTCCGCCGGGTGGGCCGCGACGAGGCGGGCGACGCCACCGCCGAGGTCTTCACCGTGGCGTGGCGGCGGCTGGGGCGGGTTCCCGCAGAGCCGGAGACCCTGCCCTGGCTCTACGCAGTGGCCCGCAAGGTCGTGGCCAACCAGGAGCGGGCGGCCCGCCGCCGCTGGCGCCTGGAGGCCAGGGCCGCGGCCTCCCCGGCCGGCACGGTCGAGGCTCCCGGCACCACCGGCCTCGATGTCGAGGCTGCCCTGCTCCGCCTGGGACAGGGCGACCGGGAGTTGCTGCGCCTCGCCGCCTGGGAGGAGCTACAGCCCGGCGAGATCGGCACCGTCCTGGGCTGCTCGGCCAACGCCGCCGCCGTCCGCCTCCACCGCGCCCGGCAGCGCCTCGCCGGGGAACTGCAATCGGAAGGCCGGCCATGAACCGCGATCCCTTCGACACCCTGCGCTCCCGCAACCCGGCGCCCCCGGAGAGCCTGCCCGAGGCCCCCATGGCGGTGGCCAGCCGGATCACCGCCGGGCACCCCTCGCTGCGCCGCGGCCTGGCCATCGCCGCCGCCGCCGCCTCAGTGGTGCTGGTCGCCGGGGGTGGATGGCTGCTGTGGAGCCAGACCGGTGGACGGCAGACGGTGGTGGCCCCGCCGACGACGACCTCGACCACTGCCGGCGAGACCACGACCACCGCTCCTGTGATAGTGGAGGAGGCCCCCACCGTGGTCGTGTACTTCCTCAAGGACGGCAAGTTGGTGCCGGTGGCGCGAGACCTCAGCGTGCTCAACGTGCGGCCGCTGCCGGACCTGGGACCGCTCACCGTCGAACTGCTCCTGTACGGGCCGGGAGCCTGGGACGCGGCACCTCTACCCGACCCGGTGGCCGCCGCCGAGGCCGAACTGACCACCTCCATCCCGGAGGGCACCGAACTGCTCGGGCTGAGCGTCTCACCGGGCGTCGTGACGGTGGATCTGGCCGGACTCCAGAGCGAATCCCGGCTCGCCCCCCCGGAGGCCCTGGCCCAGATCGTGTTCACCCTTACCACGCTCTACGGGGTCGAGGACATCAGCTTCCTGGTCGAGGGGGTGCCCCACGCGGTGGTGGCCGAGACCCTCGCCCTCGTGCCCAGCGCCAGCCCCCCAGCCGGGGGCACGATGGTGGACCCGGTGACGCGTCTCACCTTCGAGGAGTTCATGTCGCCGGTCATGATCGAGAAGCCGGCCCTGGGCGGCACGCTCCAGAGCCCAGGCGTGGTCGCCGGTTCGGTGTCCTTCTTCGCGACCGGGGTGCGCCTGGTGCTCACCGACGACGACGGGAGCGTCCTCTGGGAGTCTCTCCCTGAGATCAGATGCGGCGCCCCCCTTGCTCCGGCATGTCGCGGAGTGGACGACTGGAGCACTTTCGAGGCTGACGTTCCGGCCGGCCTGGTGGACTACGGGCGGTGGGGCACGATCTCGGCGTTTCTCCTTTCGGACCGCTTCCTGCCGTATGCCCCGCACTCCCAGCCCGTCTGGTTGGTGCCCTTCGTGCCGTTCACGGAGGAGCCCGACATCCCCGAGGCGACCAGGACCACCGTGGGCTACGGCCTGGGCGACCTGCGCCCCTTCCCCGACGACCTCCTCACCGGATGCGCTGCCGACACCGTGCGCGACCCGGCCGCCTTCGAGGCCGCCCTGGCGAACGGGCCGATCTCCATGGGCGACCTGTGCGCCGTCGTAGGGGTCCCCGACTACGAGACGGGCAGCGGCCTGATGATCCCGGTCTACGACCTGGCCGACGGCAGCCGGCTCTACCTGGGCTACGCCGGGCTCGCGGCCGAAGACCTGATGTACGCCAACCTGGTGAGCCCGGATGGCAGGGTGCGGGACCTGCTGGGGGGGTAGCCGGCCCTCACCCCAACTCTCTCCCGGCCGCTTCGGGCGGGAGAGGGGGTTTCCTTGCCCCTCCTTGCTCTGAGGGAGAGCCGCAAGGCGGCACCCGCCAGCGGAAGTTGCAGCCCCACGACAGGCGGCCGCCGGGCGGTGAGGGCAACCCCCAATCCACGCCCGCCGTAGGCACCGTCGCTACCTTGCCCTCTCCCTGACCCCTTCCCGCAGCCGGAGCTGCGGAAGCCCTCACCCCCCGCCCTCTCCCGGCAGGCCGGGAGCGGGAGCGATCCCCCGCCCCTCGGCCCACTCCCGTACCAATCGGAACGCCTCCTCCTCCGAGTAGGGGCCCTCGTCCAGACGGTGCTCCAGCAACAGGTCCATCACCTCTCCCACCATGGGGCCCGGCGGGATGCCGAGCAAAGCCATCACGGCGTGGCCGTCGATGGGCGGGCGGATCGCGTCGAGTTCTTCCCGCTCCCGGAGGGTGGCGATGCGCTCCTCCAACTCGTCGATCCGCCGTTCCACCGCCCGGGCCTTCTTGGGGTCGCGAGTAGTCACATCGCAGCGCACCAACGTGTTCAGGCGCTCTAGGAGCGGCCCGGCATCCCGCACGTAGCGGCGCACGGCCCGATCGGTCCAGCCCATCTTCAACGTGTGGGGCCGCAGGTGCAGGTACACCAACCCGGCCACCTCATCGATGTCGGCGCGGGAGTAGCGCAGCTCCCGCATCCGCGCCCCGGTGATGCGGGCGCCAACCACCTCGTGGTGATGGAAGGCCACCCCGCCCGGGCCGAAGGAGCGGGTGGCCGGCTTCCCGACGTCGTGAAAGAGGGCGGCCAGGCGGAGGATCCGGTCCCGCGGGCAGCGCCCCACGACGGCGACGGTGTGGGCGAGCACATCCTTGTGCTGGTGGATGGGATCCTGCTGCAGGCGGAGGGCGGCGATCTCCGGGAGGAACTCCCCGGCCAGCCCGCTCTCCACCAGCCCCCACAACCCCTGCTCCACCTGCTCCCCCCCCAGCAGCTTGTCCAGCTCGTCACGAATGCGCTCGGCCGACACGATCGCCAGCCGCTCACGCATCGCCCGCACCGCCGCCACCGCCTCGCCGTCGGCTCGAAAGCCCAGGCAGCTGACGAAGCGGAACAGGCGCAGCATGCGCAGCGGGTCGTCGGCGAAGGCGATGCCGGGATCGAGCGGGGTGCGCAGCAGGCCGGCCCCCAGGTCGGCCAGCCCCCCGAACGGATCGATGATCTCCGGGCCGGGTACGAGACGCAGGGCGGTGGCGTTCACCGTGAAATCGCGGCGCGACAGGTCGGTCTCCAGATCGTCGGCGAACTGCACGATCGGCTTGCGGCTGTCGTCCCGGTACACCTCGGCCCGGTAGGTCGTTATCTCGGCGCGCACCCCGTCCTTGCTGAGGCCGATGGTGCCGAAGGTCTCCCCCACCGTGTACACCTCATCGGCCCAACCGCCCACCAGGCGGCGCACCTCCGCGGGGCGGGCGTCGGTGGTGAAGTCGTGCTCCTCGTCGGCCCGGGCCCGCCCGAGGAGGGCGTCGCGCACGCTGCCCCCGACCAGATAGAGATCCCGACCGCCCTCGGCGAAGAGCCGGGCGAGGGACATGGGCACTCCGTCGGCGCGCAGCAGAGGGTCGAGACGGGCCGGGATCATGCCTCGCCATGGTAGGGCCCGGGGCCGGCCGCCACGGGGGACCGCACCGAGGCAGCCCTTCCGCGGGTCAGGTGGCGATCAGGCCCTGTTGCTGCGCCCGCAGCCGCAGATCGGCGGGCTTGGTGGCGTGGCGCAGGGCCTCGGCGAACGTGACCGTCCCCGAGGCGAACAGGCGCAGGATGGCCTGGTCGAAGCTCTCCATGCCGTAGTAAGACCCCTCGGCGATCACGTCGGGGATCTCGGAGGTCAGCGACGGATCGGTGATCCGCTCCGCTACCCGCTCCGTGTTGATGAGCACCTCGGCCGCCACCACCCGACCCTTGCCGTCGGCCCGGGGCAGGAGCCGCTGGCTGATGATGCCCCGCAGCGTGCCGGCCAGTAGCAGACGCACCTGCCGCTGCAGGGTGCCGGGGTAGAAGTCGAGGACGCGGCTGATCGTCTCGGCCGCGTCGAGGGTGTGCAGCGTCGAGAGCACCACGTGCCCGGTCTCTGCCGCCTTCAGCGCGGCATCGATGGTGGCCAGGTCGCGCATCTCCCCGATGAGGATCACATCCGGGTCCTGGCGCAACACCCGCCGCAGCGCCTCGGCGAAGCCGCCGGTGTCCTCCCCCACCTCGCGTTGATGGATCAGGGCGAGCCGGTCCTGGTGGACCACCTCGATGGGATCTTCGATGGTCACCACGTTCACCCGCCGCGTCCGGTTGATGGCGTCGAGCATCGCCGCCAGGGTGGTCGACTTGCCGCAGCCGGTCGGCCCGGTGACCAGGATGAGGCCGCGCGGCTCCTGCACCAGCCGGCCGAGCACGGGCGGCAGGCCCAGATCGGCGAAAGTCTGCCCGGGCGGGGGCACCGGACGCAGGGCCACGCTGATCACTCCCCGCTGGAGGAAGGCGTTCACCCGAACCCGGCCGGTCTCCGCATCGGCCACCGCGAAGTCGGCCTCATGGGTGTCCTTGAACTCGACCCGCAATCGCGCGGGGAGGAGCCCGCTCAAGTACCGCTCGGTGTCCTCGGCGGTCACGACCCGGTAGTCGGTGGGCTGCAACTGGCCGTTGACCCGCAACATGGGCGGCACCCCGACCTTCAAATGCAGATCGGAAGCGCCCAGCCGCACCGTCTCGGCGAGCAAAACCCCAATGGAAGGAAGTTCGTGAGCCACCGTCCAAGCCCTATCGGCACGCTCCATGGGGCCCTTGACCGGTTGCCTCCCCGGTGGCTCCTAGCCGACGTCCCAGTGCTTGCCCGCCTGGGCCAGGGAGACCTGCACCATGTGCCGGGCGCGCGGGGGTGATTCATCCCCGATGAGGTCGGGGAAGGCGCCCCCCACCCCATCCATCGCCACGGCCACCGACGAGGAGATGGCGTCGAGTTCGTACCCGCCCTCCAGGAAGAAGATGAGCCGTGCCGGGGCCATCCTGGCCAGGCGACACGCCATGCGCCCGTAGTCCGGCTCCCGCAGGTTGACGTTGGCGAGCGGGTCGTCGGCGTGCCCGTCGAACCCGGCGCTCACCAGGATCCAATCGGGGCGCATCTGCTGAAGCACCGGGAGAACGATGCGCACCCAGGCCTCCTCGTAGACGTCCCCGGCGGTGCCGGCCGGGAGCGGGATGTTGATGTTGAAGCCCTCCCCCTCATCCTTCCCCGCCTCGTCTATCCACCCGGTCCCCGGGTAGAAGGGGAACTGGTGGGTGGAGATGTAGAGGACGTCCTGGCGGCCGTAGAACATGTCCTGGCTGGCGTTTCCGTGATGCACATCCCAGTCGACGATGGCCACCCGCTGGCCCCGCCTGGCGAGCGCCTCGGCAGTCACCCCGATGTTGTTGAACAGGCAGAAGCCCATGGCCCGGTCGCGGCAGGCATGGTGGCCCGGGGGTCTCACCGCCAGGAAGGCGGCATCGCCCTCCCCCCGCTCCAGGGCCTCCACCGCGGCCAGGCCGGCCCCGGCGGCGCGCAGGGCGGCATCCCAGGACCCCGGCGACACCACCGTGTCCGGGTCGAGCGACCCGCCCCCGGCCTGGCAGAAGTCCCGGATGCGGGCCACGTGGGATGGCCGGTGCACCGCGCATAGCGCCTCTATCGGAGCCTCGGGGGCTTCCCTCTCCTCCACCTGCAGGGAAGAACGGTGGGCACCCTCGATGACCGCATCCAGGCGGGCGGGCCGCTCCGGGTGCCAGCCTCCGGTGTCGTGCTCCCAGCAGGCCGGATGGGTGTAGAGGAGCAGCCGCACCCCATCAGGTTCGCACATCGCGGGAGCCGGGTCATCTCGGCCCGCCGGGAGCCGAACCTCCCTACCATCAGCCGGCGGTGAGGCGCGCGTGAGAACCCACATCCAGGGCACCTGGCCCGGGCTGGTGATCCTGCAGCGCGGCTGGTACCGGGCGGCCGCCCGCCCCTGGAACGACGACACCCCGATGGCCCACCTCCGGGTGGAGCGAGGCGGATCCGGCTTCCTGGCCGAGTGCGCCGGCGCCCTCCTGGAGTTGGAGGGCGTCACCGGGGTGCTTTCTCCCCCACTGCTGCTCGACGCCCGCCCACCCTGGGAGGAGGCCGGGTTCACCCTGCACGCCCGGCTGCTGCTGCTGCGGCGGGAGTTGGACGGCCTGGCCGAACCGGAGCACGTGGTCATGGCCGGCGACCGGCGAGACCTGGGCGAGGCGCTGGCCGTGGACCGCTCGGCCTTCGAACCGTTCTGGCGCCTGGATCCACTCGGCCTGCGCGAGGCGCTGGAGGCCACTCCGCGCAGCGCCGTTCACCTCGTGCGCCGTCCCGGCGGGGGCCTCACCGGCTTCGCCGTCACCGGGGTCGGGACCTCCCTGGCCTACCTGCAGCGCCTCGCCGTCGATCCCGCCTGGCAGTCCCGGGGCATCGGGCGGTCCCTGGTCCGCACCGCGGCCGCCTGGGCACACCGCCAAGGTGCCTCGGCTCTCCTCCTCAACACCCCCGACGGCAACCGGTCGGCCGCCTCCCTCTACGAGTCCGAGGGGTTCCACACCGTCACCCGGGACCTGGCCGTGCTGGCCCGCACTGCCTGACCGCCCGCGGCTACCGGCGCAGCGCCTCTGAGCGCGGTATGGTCTGGCCCACTCGGCCCTGGACGGAGAGATGATCCGCATCGTCACCGACTCATCGTGCGACCTCCCCGATGAGGTCCTCACCCGGCACCGCATCGAGGTGGTCCCTCTCACCATCCGCTTCGGAGAGGAGGAGTTGGTCGACCGCGAGGAGCTCAGCAGCGAGGAGTTCTGGCACCGTCTCACCACCGGTTCCACCCTCCCCGAGACCGCCGCCCCATCGGTGGGGCGGTTCCAGCAGGCCTTCACCCGGTTGGTCTCGGCCGGCGCCGACGGCATCGTCGTCCTCTGCCTCTCCTCCAAGGTCAGCGCCACCATCCAGTCGGCCACCCTGGCCGCCGACCAGTTCACCGCCGGCATCCCGGTCCGGGTCATCGACAGCGGCCTGGTATCCGGAGCCCTGGGCCTGGCCGCCATCGAAGCGGCCAAGGCGGCCTCAGCCGGCGGATCTGTCGATGAGGTGGAGGCTGTCGCCCGGACCGCCTGCGAGCGCGGGCGCATCTTCGCCACCCCCAACACGCTGGAGTACCTGCGTCGCGGGGGTCGTATCGGCGGGGCCGCCGCCTTGATCGGCGGCCTCCTCGACGTCAAGGTGCTCATCGGCTTCGAGGACGGCAAGGTCGCCGGCATCGGCCGGGTGCGCAGCCGCAAGCGGGCCCTGGCGGCCGTCATCGATCACGTTGGGGAGCACGCCGCCTCCATCGCCTGCCTCGGAGTCGTGCACTCGGACCCCAGCGAGCTCCCCGATTTTCTCCGGAGCCTCGCCGAGGTCTACGGCGGCGAGCCGATGATGTTCCGTTTCGGCCCCGTGGTCGGCACCCACATCGGCCCGGGGGCACTGGGCGTCACCTACCTGGTGGCCTGACCAGGACTGCCGCCGGGCCCGGCCGGCCATGAGAGCCGACTGCCCCCGCACGCCGGAGGCCCCCCCTCCGCCCGTTTGGAGGCCCGCCCTGAGCGACTCACCCACCGAGCCGGTAGCGTTGCGCCGGTGACCCGGCACGCCGACCCCGACACCGCCCTCATCGAGCGGTACCTGCGGGGCGACGTGGGGGCTTTCAACGACCTGATGCGCTCCCACGAGGGCCGCGTCTTCGCCATCTGCCTGCGCATGCTGCGCGATCGGGAGGCGGCGCTCGACGCCACTCAGGAGACTTTCATCACCGTCTTCCGTAAGGTCGACCGCTTCTCCGGGCATTCCGCCTTCTCTACCTGGCTGTACCGGGTCGCGGTGAACACCTGTTACGACCAGGCCCGCCGCCGCGGGCGGCGCCCCACCGAACCGCTCCCCGAGGAAGGGGGCCCGACCGACGATCGCACGGCCACCGCCCTGGACTCCGCCGAGTTGCGCCCCGATCTCGAGGCCGCCCTGGCCGCCATCCCCGCGGAGTTCCGCGCTGCCGTCGTCCTGTGCGACGCCGAGGGCCTCGCCCTGCAGACCGTCGCCGAGATCCTGGGGGTCCCGGTGGGCACGGTGAAGTCCCGGGTCTTCCGGGGCCGCCGCCTGCTGGCCGCAGCTCTCGGGAACCTCCGGCCGGTTCCCAACCCTCTCAGAGACGAGCACCATGGCTAGGTACGACCCAGACCGCATCGCCGCCCTCGCCGCCGGGCTCCTCGAGCCCGCCGAGGCCGCCGCCCTGGGGGAGGAGATCGCCGCCGATCCCCGCGCCGCCGCCGAACTGGCCGCCCAGCGCCTCGCCCTCCAGGCTCTCCGCCACACCCCGGCCCCGGTGCTCTCCGCCGAGGAGCGAACCGAGCTGCGCCGGGCCGTGGCCGCCGCCCTCAACCTGGAGGAGGCCTCGGCGGCCAAAGTCGCCTCCTCCCGTCGCCGGGTCCCCTGGCGCCCGATCGCCGTGGCCGCCGCCGCCCTCGCGGCCGTTGCGGCGGTGGTCCCCCTGGTCGGCCTGCTCTCCGTCGGCAACGACCGGGCTGCCATGACCACCGTGGCCGAAGCCGACCTCACCGCCCGCACCGCAGACACCGGCGCCGCCGAGAGCCTCATGGGAGCGGATAGCTCCCCGCCCGACGCCGGCACCCTGGGCGCGGAGTTCTCCGCGGTGGCTGCCTACACCGATGCCGAGAAGGCGATCGACGATCTGCTGGCCGACCCGTCGCTGCTCATCGCCTCCGCCGATGCCGATCTCTCCACTTGTGAAGCCGAAGCTGGGTCCCTGCTCGGCGAGGACAGTCGCCCGGCCGCCGCCACCCTGCTCCGGGAAACCGGTGAGGTGGTGGTCTGGTTCGTCTCGACGGACGCGACCACCGTACAGCGCCTGGCCGTCTTCGACCCGGTGGACTGCGATCTGCTCGCCTCACATCCCTGAAGGGCCGCCCGGGTAGGGAGGACGAGTCTCGGACCTGCCCCGAGGCACGCAGAGCCGAACCCTGCCTGACGCGGGGAAACGCGGGGCACGGCGGCGAACAGGACAGGGTGTTCTGCCCGGCCAGTGCCCTATCGGCTGGGCCCCTAAGGGCCTTCGCCCTCCCGGCCGACTAACCTCGTCACATCGTGGAGGACTTCTCCAAGCGCATCCCCGATATGCTCGAGGCGGCCACTGACAAGGTTCGCTCGCTCACCGTCGACCGGGCGGCCCGCGCCCTCAAGTGGCTCGCCCTCGGCTTGGTAATCGCCGGCCTGGTGTTGCTGGCGGTGTTTTTCCTGCTCATAGGCCTCGGCCGCATAACCGAAGGGCTGATCGCCCGGGCCTGCGGGGACTGCTCCTGGGCCATGGAAGTCGCCTACGCCGCGATCGGGGGATTGTTTCTGCTCTTCGGGGTGTTGCTCTGGGCGGCGAGGACTCGCCGCAAGAGCCCCGAGGAACCGAGGCAATGACCGATCGCATCGCCATCGTCGGCTCCGGCCCGGCCGGGCTGACGGCTGCCATCTACACCGCCCGTGCCGAACTGGCCCCGCGGGTCTTCGAAGGGATCGAGGCGGGCGGGCAGCTCATGCTCACCACCGAGGTGGAGAACTACCCGGGGTTCCCCGACGGCATCCTGGGCCCAGAGCTCATGGAGTTGCTGCGCCGCCAGGCCGGGCGCTTCGGCGCTCACCTGGAGGCGGCCCAGGTCACTCGGGTCGACCTCTCCACCCGCCCGTTCCGTCTCTGGGTCGATGACCAAGAACACCACGCCGACACCGTCATCATCGCCACCGGGGCCGCGGCCCGCTGGCTCGGAGTGCCCGGCGAGGAGCGGCTGCTCGGTCACGGGGTCTCGGCCTGCGCCACCTGCGACGGCTTCTTCTTCAAGGGCCGTCCCGTGGCCGTCGTCGGCGGCGGCGACTCGGCCATGGAAGAGGCGCTCTTCCTGACCAAGTTCGCCACCCAGGTCACCGTCATCCACCGCCGCGACGCCCTCCGGGCTTCGGCCATCATGGCCCGGCGCGTCCTCGAGCATCCGAAGGTCCAGGTTCGCTGGAACTCGGTCGTCGAGGAAATTCTCGGCGACGGCGCCGTTACCGGCGTCCGGCTGCGCGATGTCGTGACCGGTGCCGTAGCCGACCTCCCGTTGGAGGGGGTCTTCGTCGCCGTCGGCCACGACCCCCGCACCGATCTGTTCCACGGCCAGTTGGAGCTCAACGAGAAGGGCTACCTACGCACCATCGAAGGCACGATGACCTCGGTTGCCGGGGTCTTCGGCGCCGGCGATGTGGTCGACTTCACCTACCGGCAGGCGGTGACGGCCGCCGGCATGGGCTGCCGGGCGGCCATCGACGCCGAGCGCTGGCTCGAGGCCCAGCAATGAGAGCAGGCAATCCCCAGTTGACCCCTACCGGCGGCACACTGACGAGGAGGTGAAGGCCGCTCGCCCGGCCACCCAGCATGGCAGAGAAGACCGTCAAGGCCACCGACCCCACCTTTGCCGACCTCATCTCCGGCGACAAGCCGGTCCTCGTCGATTTCTGGGCAGAGTGGTGTGGGCCGTGTCGCATGGTCGCCCCCTTCCTCGAGGAGATCGCCGCCGAGTACGCCGAGAAGATCACGGTCGCCAAGCTCAACGTCGACGAGAACCCGCAGACGGCCATGCAGTTCGATGTGATGAGCATCCCCACCCTCATCGTGTTCCGCAACGGGCGGCCCACCCATACCCGCATCGTCGGCGCCCGCCCCAAGGCCGCCCTGCTCGGCGAGCTCGCCGAGTACCTCGCCTGAGTTTTCTGGCACCATGGGGCCACCGTGCCCCTTCCTCGACCCGGCGACAGCGGCGAGGCGGTCCGCGACATCCAGGACCGCCTGGCCGCCCTCGGCTTTCCCTGCCATGCCGATCCCCCGGGCAGCTTCGGCCCCGCCACTACCCAGTCGGTAGAACGCTTCCAGGCCTCCCGCAATCTGCGCGTCGATGGAATCGTCGACCCGACCACCTGGAGGAATCTGGTAGATGCCGGGTTCCGGCCCGGCGACCGCCTCCTCTACTACCGCCTCCCGATGCTCCATGGCGAGGACGTTGCCTCCCTTCAACACGACCTCAACGCCCTCGGCTTCGACACCGGGACCATCGACGCCATCTTCGGCGCCGACACTCTGCAGGCCGTGCTCGACTTCCAACAGAACCGCTACCTACCCGAGGACGGCATCGTCGGGCCCCAGTTTCTGGAGGAGCTGGCCCTCATGGTGCGGGCCACTCACAAGGCAGGCCGGGACGTCCTGCGCGAGCGGCAGTGGCTGCGAACCCTGCCCGCCGCGGTCGCCGGGCAGCGCATCTACCTCGACCCCTTCTCCCGCGACGACCACGAAGCAGCCCTCGCCTGGGAGGCGGCGTCGGCCGCGGCCGGTCTCGTCGCAGAGAGGGGCGGCCGGGCTCTTCTCTCCCGAAGTGCCGACACACGTCCCCCCGAGAGCCTGCGCGCCCGCCAGGCCAACGAGCTGGCGGTGGACATGGTGCTGTCCTTCTCTCTGCTCGGGGGTGATGTGGCCGGCGTCTACTACTTTCGCTCGACCCTCAGCCACAGCGAGGCTGGCGAGGCCCTGGCCGGCGCCCTGGCACCCCGCCTCGGCCTGCTGCCGGTAGGCCGGGTCACCCCCATCCTGCAGGAGACCCGGGCACCGGCCGTCCTGGTGACCGTCCCCAGCTTGGGAGCCCGCCTGGGAAGAGCGGCCGTCGCCGGCCTGGATACCTGGCTGGCCTCGCGGGTGCCTCAGGAGCCGAACAGCACCCGGTAGATCCGTTCGAGCTCTCCCAACGACCGGAAGCGAACCGTCACCTTCCCCCTGCCCCGCTTCCCGTAATCGATCGCGACGGGCGTCGCCAGCCGCTCTGCCAGCCGCTCTTCCAGGGCGAGGATCTCGGCAGGCCGCTCCCGCCGCACCGCCTTCACCGGCCGGCCCGAGCCCGCTTCTTCCCGGGCTCGCACCGCCTCCTCGACCCTCCGAACCGACCAACCCTCCGCCGCCGCCCGCCGGGCGATGTGGTCCAGGTACCTCTCGTCCTCCAGTCCCACCAGCGCCCGGCAGTGCCCGGCGTTCAACTCGCCCCGCACCAGCATTCCCTGGATGGACGCCGGCAGCTGCAGCAGACGGAGGGTATTGGTAATCGAGGGCCGACTGCGGCCGACCCGAGCTCCGACCTCCTCGTGAGTCAACCCAAAATCTTCCAGGAGTTGTTTGTAGGCCGCGGCCTCCTCCAACGGGCCCAGGTCCTCCCGTTGCAGGTTCTCCACCAGCGCCTCGGCCAACCCGGACACCGCATCACCCTCACGTACGACGGCCGGGATCTCTTTCAGACCCGCCAGGCGCGCCGCTCGCCACCGGCGCTCGCCGGCCACCAGCACGAAAGTGCCCGACTCCTCCCCGGGCCGCACCACTACCGGCTGCAACACGCCCACTTCCCGGATCGAAGCGGCGAGAGCCTGCAGGCCCTCCACGGACATCGACCCTCGCGGCTGCTGGGGGTTGGGCTCAATGGCATCGAGCGGAATAGCCCGGTAGCCCTGGACCGCCGTATCGGCCGGAATGAGCGCCTCCAAGCCCCGGCCCAGCCCGGATTTACGAACGGCCATGTCTCCTCCTGAACTCAGCCGCCAGGTACCGATAGGCCAGGGCCCCCCGGCTCCCCCGATCGAACAGCTCTATCGGCTCCCCATAGGAGGGAGCCTCTGCCAGCCGTACGGTGCGCGGTATCACCGTCTCATAGGCCACCTCCCCAAAGTGATCCCTCACCTGCGCAGCTACGTCGGCGGCCAGCTTGGTGCGTCCACTGTACATCGTGAGGACAACACCCTCTATCTTGAGCTGAGGATTAAGGTTGGCCTGTATCAACTCGATGTTACGCAGTAGTTGGCTCAGACCCTCCAGGGCGTAGTACTCGCATTGGATGGGGATGAGAACCTCGCTCGCGGCCGTCAGTGCGTTCACCGTGATCAGCCCCAGGGATGGTGGGCAGTCGATGAGGACTGTGTCGTAGCGCTCCCGCACCCCCTCCAGCGCTCTCGCCAGGGCCCTTTCCCTGGCGAAGCGAGCCACCAATTCGATCTCCGCCCCGGCCAGGTCGATGGACGCCGGCGCAAGATAGAGATCCTTCACCCTGGTCGGCTCCACGGTCTCCTGAATCGGCAGATCCGTGACCAGGGCCTCATAGACGCTGTGGGCGAAGTCACCCCGGGTGAACCCAAGCCCCGAGGTCGCATTGGCTTGCGGGTCGGTGTCGACAAGCAGCACTCGCTCGCCGCGCAGGGCGAGGGCGGCACCGAGGTTGATCGCCGTAGTTGATTTGCCGACCCCACCCTTCTGGTTGGCAATCGCTACTATCACGCACGAAGTCCGGCGACGCTCACGCACTGCGCCGCATGATAAGCAGCCAGGCCGCAGCGTCAAGGATCTCCGACGGCACCTGCACCAACTCGGACTCGAGGCCCAGGGCTCGGGCTATGCCTATTAGGTCGGCCGTGCGCTCCGGCGGTTCCGTCCGCCGACTCAGGCCGAGGACGGCGGTACCGCCGGGCCGGAGCAGACGCGCCGCCAGGCCAACGACCGCCGGGGCTCCCAGGGCACCCCTCACCACTATGCCCTCCCACTCGTCGGCGACGGTGAGTGCGTCCCCTTGCGCTATGACCACGTTGGCGAGGCCGAGCACACCTACCACTCTATAGAGGAGTCGCACCCTCCTTCCCCCTCTGTCGAGCAGGGTCACCGTCGTATGGGGCCAGAGGATCGCCAACGGGATGCCCGGAAGCCCAACCCCGCTACCCACATCCAGGATCTCGCCCGGCGGATCATCGCGCCACGCCCCAGCGAAGAGAAGGGAATCGGCCAGGTGACGCGACCAGATGCGCCCTCCCTCACGAGGCCCCAGTCCCCCCGCCGGTATCGCCTCACCCCGTAGCCAATCCGCGTACTTGGCTAGGAGATCTGCCTGCTCGACAGACAGTTCTCGGCTCGCCCAGGCCGCCGCCCGCCGGGCCAACTCCGCGGACTCGTTCACCTAGTCCCCGTCAGTAGCCAAAGTTCCACGTGAAACCAAACGCGATCGTTGCCACCCTGCGCTCTGCCTTTGGGCCCCTACGAGCCCTCCTCGGCGCGCGCTATCACCACCGATCGGCCGGGGTCCTCGCCTTCCGAGGAGCTCCGTACCCCGACGATCTCGGCGACAGCGTCATGGACCACTTTCCGATCGGCTGCATTCATGGGCTCGAGCATGACCTCTCCCCCCTCCTCCAGGACCCTGGCCGCCAACCGGCCGGCATAGATGCGAAGGGCCTCACGGCGACGCTCCACATAGCCCCCGATGTCGAGCCGCAGCCTGGCCCCCGCCTGGCTCTGGCGGTGAACCATCGTCCGACACAGCTCCAAGACGGCATCCAGGATGGCCCCCTTCGGCCCGATCAGCGCTTCAGTCTGATCGCCCGCCACATTGGCATAGATGATGTCCCCGTCGACCCGGGTCGTCACCTCACCCTCCAACCCAAAGGCCCCCAACAAGCCAATGAGGAACCCTCGCACTATCTCCGCCTGCTCTTCGACCGCGACGGAGGGCGGCTCGACTTCGCCCGGTCCTGCCATAGCCGCCACACTCCCTTCCTCTCGCGACACCGCCCGCTGACGACGCTCCTGGGCTTCGGGCCTTCCCCTCGTCGGCCTACCGCCCCGCCCCTCTTCTCTTCCTCCGTGTCGTTCCTGGGCTCGACCCCGGCTCCTGGCACCGCCCGCCGGCTGGGCCTGCTGAGATCGACCCCTGGCTGGGGCAGCCACCCCCTCACTCCCTCCCCCATGAGACCGGCGATGCCGGCGCCGACGCTTAGGGTGAGGCTTAATCCGAACCAGGGCATCCTGCCCGCCGATCCCGAAGAACCCTCGCTGCGGCTGCTGCAGGACCTCTATCTCCGCGGCCTCAGGCGAATCCAACCCGAGTTCCTGCAGGCCGAGAGTCACCGCCTCATCCACCGTCCTACCCCTCACTTCCACCCACTCCATGGCCGTCATCTCCTTCTGCGCTTCTTGCCGCGCTGCTGCGAGGCTTGCGGGCTCCTGGTAGACCCGCCCGCACCCCCTGCCTTGGGTTGTGGCTTCTGCGTACCACTCGGCCGGGCCGGACGCGGCTCCGGTTTCGTCTCCGTCTCGGCCAATGGAACGACCGCCTCCACGGGGGCTGCTGTCTTCACCCGATGCCGGCGGTCGAGCCACAAGATGAGAGACTGCTGGCCGATCCGGAAGATGTTGCTCGCCGCAAAGTACACAACGAGACCGGCCGGCAGAGTGAACGATATGAAACCAAAGAAAACTGGAAAAATCTTCAAGATGGCTTGTCCCGGCTGTTGCGGCACCGGCTGGCCATCCTTCGGCTTGGTCATCGTCTGCGCCTGCTGGTACCAGGCCGTCCCCATGACCACCAGCACCGTGACCGCGTACGGAATGAAGGCGATCCACCCGCCGTCGAAGGCAGTACGGGGTGTCGTCCCCAGGTCCATCCACAGGAAGTTCTTCCAGGGCACTCCCTGCTGCACGCCGAGGGCGGTGATGTCGGCCTGCAGTCGGCTGCCGGCCAGCACGAACCTGGCCGCCTCTTCGACGCTCGGCAGGGCAAAGGACCGCAGCACCTGATAGAGGGCGAACCAGATAGGCATCTGCAACAGCAAGGGCAGACACCCGGCGGCGGGGTTCACCCCCCGCTCCTTGTACAGCGCCATAGTTGCCTGCTGCAGCGCCGGCTTGTCTCCCGCGTGCTCCTTCTGCAGTCGCTTCAACTCGGGCTGTAGTTGCTGCATCGCCTTCATCGAGCGGGTCTGCTTCAGCGTGAGGGGGAACAACAGCACGCCCACCGCGACGGTCAACAGGATGATTGCCACCCCGAGGTTGGGGATGAGCCCGTAGAAGACCGAGACGACTGCCCCGAGGAATCCCCTAATCGCGTCCCAGATGTCCCCCATGCCCTACCCCACCTTCCTGGGCACGGGGTCGTACCCGCCGGCGTGGAACGGGTGGCACCGAGCCAGACGGCGGGCCGCCAGCCAGAGCCCTACGCCCGCCCCGTGCTCGCCCACGGCCTCATAGGCATACTCAGAACAGGTGGGTAGGTAGCGGCACCGGGTGCCGAGGAGGGGAGAGATCATCCACCGGTAGCCCAGCAGCAGCCGCTGCAACCACCAGCCCGGCCGAGGCCACTTCGCTGCCGTCAACTGCTCCACGTCTCGCTCACCTGCTCTTCTACCGCCCGGATGACCCAGGCCACTACATCCGGGAAGGGCACTTCCAGGACCTCCCTGCCCGCGATGACCACATAGTCACGGTCGCCGCGCAACGGCGCCCGGGCCAGGGCCTCCCGAAGCCGGCGCTTCGCCCGGTTGCGCTCGACCGCCCCACCCACCAAGTGCCCCGCCACAATCCCCACCAAAGGAGACTCCGCGCCTCCTGCCGCCACCACCACCGTCACGCCGCCGGCTCGCTTCCGCACGCCGGCCCGGCGGACTCGTCGGAACTCCGATGCCCCTCGCAGCGAACGGAATGAGCGCCCCCTACGCCGACAACCGCTGCCGGCCCTTGGCACGGCGCCTATGGAGCAGGGCTCGCCCGCCCCGGGTGCGCATGCGGGTTCGGAAGCCATGCTTCCTCTTGCGACGACGAACGTTCGGCTGGAAAGGGCGCTTCATGAGAGGGGTCCCCGGGAAGAGAGGTTGCGGTCGGGCCGACAGGTTACGGAGGGATCATCCCCTTTGTCAAAGGTGAAACCGGCGCGTGCCCGCCCCGCAGGTGTCGCGAAACATTGGCTACGCGCTCACGGCTCTCCCGCCGCCGCGGGAGCTCTCTCTCCCCACGCGGATTGCTCTTATGCCACAACACCTTTTCCGTGCCCTACCTATGGCCGATAATGGGGTACCGCGCATTTTGTCGTTCTTGTCGGCGCCTCCCGCCTGTCCATATACTCCGCTGCTGCCGGACGGTCCGGCATCACTTCCCTCGAGTCGGGCCACCCATGACGCGACGGGTGGACGGAGGCAGCGACACCCCAGGTGCACCCTTCTCCACAGTTGTGGATAGGCCTGTGGAGAAGCCCGGCAAGGCCGCGGGGCGCACGGAGGACGCAGGTGGAGGCACATTCCCCCGCTGATTGGGAGCAGTTTCGTCGGACCCTGCGCGGGCGCGTCACTCCGGTCACTTGGCAGACCTGGCTGGAAGGCCTCGAGCCCTATACGATCGAGGGCGGTGTGGTCAGCCTGCTGGCCCCCAGCGAGTTTCACCTCCGCTGGGTGAACGACAAGTTCCGTCCGATCGTGGAAGACGCGGTCAGTTCGGTATTCGGCCCGGAGACCCGCCTGATCCTGGATGCTCGCCCCGCTCCGCTCTTCCCCGAAACGGACGACGCCGACGAGGAGGCCGAGCCGGAGGAGGAGCTGGCTACCTCACCTCACTCCTTGCCTCTCTCTCCGCCACTTACCGCTGGACTCGTCGCCAAGTACAACTTCGAGAACTTCATCGTTGGCCCCTCTAACCGCTTTGCCCACGCCGCCGCTCTCGCCATCGCCGAACAGCCGGGTGGCCAGTACAACCCCCTGTTCATCTACGCCGGTGCCGGCCTGGGCAAGACCCATCTACTGCAGGCCATTGCCCGCCACGTCCTGGAGTTGCACCCCGGCCTGGCAGTGCACTACACGACGTCCGAGGCGTTCTTCAACGACTTCATCGACGGCATCCGCCGCAAGCGCATGGATGAGTTCAAGGCTCGCTACCGCGGAGTCGATGTGCTCCTGCTCGATGATGTCCAATTCTTGGAAGGGAAAGAGCAGCTCCTCGAGGAATTCTTCCACACGTTCAACGCCCTGCACGAGCACGGCAAGCAGTTGGTGTTCAGCTGCGACCGCCCACCGCGCAGCCTGATCACTCTCGAGGATCGGCTGCGTAGCCGATTCGACTGGGGCCTGACCACCGACATCCAGCCGCCCGATGTCGAAACTCGGTTGGCGATCTTGCGCAAGAACGCGGCCTTTGCTCCTTGCCCTATCCCGCCAGCCGTCCTGCAGTTCATCGCCGAGCGGGTTGTCGACAACGTCCGTGAGCTCGAAGGGGCACTGACTCGCGTAACCGCGTACGCTGCGCTGACTCATCAGAGCATCGACCTGGACATGGCAGCCGACGTGCTGCAGGACTTGGGTCCCAGTGCTCTCACCTTGCCCATCACTCCCGGGCGGATTCTGAGCGCTACGGCTGCGGCCTTCGACGTGACGGTAACTGAGTTGGAGAGCCCAAGCCGACGCCAGCCGCTGGCTCGAGCTCGTCAGGTCGCCATGTACCTGTGTAGGCAGCTGACCGACCTCTCTCTACCCAAGATCGGCCTGTTGTTTGGGAGCCGAGACCACACCACAGTGCTGCACGGCGTGAACACGGTGCACCGGCTCATCCAGACGGACCGCTCCTTGTTCGACCAGGTCACCGCCCTTCTCCAAAGCCTGCGTACCCCATGAGGTTCTTGTCCCCAGCCGTCCCCCGGCCGCCGTGCCCCCCTGTGCACGCCGCCGGTTGTTGTTCACCGTCCTGGAGACCCACCCCCTGCCTACACGCTGCGGAAATCCCTGCTTCTCCCCAATCCCCAAGCCCTGCTACTACCACTAGGGTTCTTCTTAAGAAGAGTAATCAGAGCAGAAGGATCTCCCTGTGCGGATAAGAGCCGAGCGCGATGATCTCGTAGATGTCCTGAGCCGAGCGGCCCGCGCGGTTAGCCAGCGCGCGCCCCTGCCGATTCTGCAGGGGCTCCTGGTGACGGTGACGGGGTCGACCCTACGGGTGACCGGGACCGACCTCGATATGACGGTGCGAACAAAACTCGAGGTGGAGGTACTTGAGGAAGGGAGGACTGTGGTCCCGGGCCGGCTGATCACAGAGGCCGCGCGCAAGTTGCCGCCTGGGGCTGTCGTCCTGGCAGCCGCGGACGGAGAGGTTGAGCTGAGTGGAGGAGGGCCCCGTTTCCGGTTCAGGGAACTTGTAGTGGAGGATTTCCCAGCAGCAGCTGAACCAGTGCTAAAGGATGCCGTTGAGATCGACGGCGACGACTTTCTGGCCGCGCTGGCCCAGGTGGTGGTAGCCGCCTCACACGACGATGCCCGGCCGGTCCTGACGGGGGTGTACTTCGAGTCGACTGAAGGGACCCTCCGGCTGGTTGCCACGGATTCCTATCGGCTGGCCCTGTGCGACCTGCCGGCAGTCCGGTCGGCCATGACGGGGCTGGTGCCGGTGCGCGCTCTGCGAGAGCTTGCTCGCACGGTTGGCGCCAAGAAGATGCAGATAGCCAT
Organism: uncultured Acidimicrobiia bacterium; assembly: GCA_964354255.1. Taxonomy (GTDB): domain Bacteria; phylum Actinomycetota; class Acidimicrobiia; order Spongiisociales; family UBA11373; genus VGBK01. Next base: position 73,670 of record CAYGYX010000001.1, read on the forward strand.
AGGGAGCCGTGAAGCCTCGTTTGGGTCGAATCGAGGAACCCTCACCGTGCGGCTTATTGAGGGGAGTTTCCCCAACTACCGCCAGCTGCTTCCCACCACCTACCCCAATCGGCTCGTGGTGGCGCGAGACGCCCTGCTACAGGCGATCGACCGTGCCTCACTGGTGGCCGAGGACCACATCCCCATCCGCCTTCAACTCGAGGCCAGTGGTGTGGAACTGAGCGTGAGCCGCCAGGATGTCGGCGGGGAGACGGAACACGTGGCAGCCGAGTACCAAGGCGAGGAGATGACGATCGCCTTCAATAGCCGGTACTTGAACGATGGAGTGGCTGCCGTCGAGGAGGAGCAGGTGGTACTCGACGTGGTCGATCCACTCAAGCCGGGGGTGGTGCGGGGAGCGGAAGGGGACGACTACCTCTACCTGCTCATGCCCGTCCGCCTCTAGGCCGTCGATGCTGCTGACCTGGCTGCAACTGCGGAACTTCCGTTGCCATCCCATGCTGGAATTCGCGCCGGACTCGGGCGTCAACCTGCTGGTCGGGGGGAATGGCGCTGGCAAGAGCAGCGTGCTCGAGTCGATCGGGTTCCTGGCGACCCTCGCCTCTTTCCGCAGGGCTCCGGACGCGGCTCTGGTGAGAGTGGGGGAGGAGACCGCGGTGGCCCGGGGGCAGTTTGCCGGGGAAGCCGGGGCCGTGCAGGTCGAGGTGGAGATTCCCCGTCAGGGACGCCAGCAGATCCGGGTCGATGGCAAGCGAGCGGCCGGGCGGGGGGAGGTGGCCGCACGAGTAGCCCTGGTCGCTTTCCTTCCCGATGACCTGGATCTCATCAAGCGGGGGCCTGCCTACCGGCGCGAATACGTGGATGACCTGGCGGTCCAGCTTTGGCCGGCGGCAGCCGTGGAGCAACGCGAGTACGAGCGTGCTCTGCGACAGCGCAACGCGCTGTTACGGCGCGAGGGGCGGGCTGTCTCGCTTGGTTCGTTGTCGGTATGGGATGAGCGACTAGTGGTGTTGGGTGCGGTCGTAATTCGGCGCCGCTTGGCTGCGTTGGAGGCGGCGGTCCTCGGTGTCGGGGCCCTGTGCCGCGAATTGGGGGGTGGGGAGGAGCAGGTGAGTTGGGCATACGTGGCCGCCGGCTCGGGCGAACTGGATCGCGAGGCAACGGAGGGGGTGCTGCGGGAAGGGTTGTCGGCGGCGGTGCTCTCGGCCCGGCATGACGACTTGGAGCGGCGGACGACGACGGTGGGCCCCCACAGGGATGAGGTGGCGCTCTACCTGGATCGGCGCGATCTGCGTACCCGTGCCAGCCAGGGTGAGCAGCGCACCGTGGCCCTCGCGCTGCGGCTAGCGGCCTTCGATCTGCTCGCGGAGCGGCGGCGCTCGGCGCCGGTGCTGGTCCTCGACGATGTGTTCTCCGAACTGGATGGGGTCCGCCGGGCCCGTCTGGTCGAGCGCCTTCCCCGCGGTCAAGTATTCATATCCACGGCCCATCGGGAGGACGTGCCGGTGGGCGGCGTCTGCTGGGAGATATCGCCAGGGTCCGTCCGCGGGGCAGCCGCATGAGCGACCTCGAGCGCATCGGCGACAATCTCGATGCCGTGCTGCGGAGGTTGGGATTGCCCGCGGCCGATGCCCTGCAGCGACTGGTGGATGATTGGGCGGACCTTGTCGGCGAGCCGTGGGCCTCGCGCTCCCGGCCCGCCGGGTTGCATCGAGGCGAACTGGTGGTGGAGGTGGCCGATGGGACCTCGGCCAGCCTGCTCAGATACCAATGTGGGCAGCTTCTTGAGCGCCTGGAGGAGGGCCTGGGAGCCCGTCTCGTGGACACCGTGCGCCTCCGCCTCGGCAGCTTCAAAAAGGGATCCTGACCTGGCCTTTTGTTCTTGCCGAGGGGCAGTCTGGTCAGCGCCGGCGGCTATACTCACAGCAGTGTCGGTGAGCTGGCAGCGGAGTCATGCCGGCGGCTTGTAGCCAGCCTCCGCCGGCCCGCCGGTTTGCCCCGTCCACGAGGAGCCCTGTGGCCACCAGACGCGCCAACGGTTCATATGAAGCTAAGGACATCCAGGTCCTCGAGGGTCTGGAGGCGGTGCGCCGGCGGCCGGCCATGTATATCGGTAGCACCGGTCCTCGCGGCCTGCACCACCTCATCTGGGAGGTCGTGGACAACGCGGTCGACGAGGCGATGGCGGGGTTCTGCACCCGTGTCGAGGTAACGCTCCTGGCCGACGGCGGGGTGCGGGTCAAGGATGACGGGCGGGGCATACCGGTGGGGACTCATGCCAGGACGCGCCAGTCGGCGCTGACCACCGTGCTCACCACCCTCCACGCCGGCGGCAAGTTCGACTCCGGGGCCTACACGGTGTCCGGAGGCCTGCACGGCGTCGGTGTGTCGGTGGTGAATGCCCTTTCGCGGCTCCTCGAGGTCGAGGTAGCGCGGGAGGGCCACCTATGGCACCAGTCCTTCGAGATGGGCACCCCGGTGGGCAAGGTGGCCAAGGGCAAGGCTGCCCGCCGCACCGGCACCACCGTCACCTTCTGGCCGTCGCCGCAGATATTCACCGAGACCACCGAGTTCAGCTTCCAGACTGTGGCCGCCCGGCTGCGGGAGATGGCCTTCCTCAACAAGGGCCTGGAGATCCTGCTGGTCGACGAGCGGGGGGAAGGGGGGCGTGAGTCCTTCCGCTACAGCGGGGGCCTGGTCGACTTCGTGAAGCATCTCAACGCCAAGCGTGAGCCGCTGCACCCCCACATCATCAGCCTCGAGGAGGTCAGCGACGACGTCGAGATCGACGTGGCCCTGCAGTGGAACGCCGGGTATACCGAGACGGTGCTCACCTTCGCCAACAACATCAACACCCATGAGGGAGGCACCCACGAAGAAGGGTTTCGCCGGGCGCTGACCAGGGCGATCAACGAGTTCGCCCGCGAGAAGGGGCTGCTCAAGGAGAAGGAGGAGAACCTGGTCGGCGAGGACATCCGGGAGGGCCTCACCGCGGTGGTGGCGGTGAGGGTGCGGCACCCCCAGTTCGAGGGCCAGACCAAGACCAAGCTCGGCAACACCGAGGTCCGCTCCTTCGTCGAGGTGGCCCTTAATCGGCTCCTGCCGGAGTGGCTGAGCCGCCATCCGGGGGAGGGCCGGGCGATCATCGATAAGTGCAGCACCGCCGCCCGGGCCCGCATGGCGGCGCGGGCGGCCCGCGACCTCACCCGGCGCAAGAGCCTGCTGGAGTCCACTGGCCTGCCGGGGAAACTGGCCGACTGCTCGGCGCGCGACCCGCAAGAAAGCGAGCTGTTCATAGTCGAGGGCGATTCGGCCGGTGGCTCGGCCAAGCAGGCCCGCAACAGCGAGTTCCAGGCCATCCTCCCCATCCGGGGCAAGATCATCAACGTCGAGAAGGCGCGCCTCGCCAGGGTCCTGCAGAACAACGAGATCCAGTCCCTCATCACCGCGGTGGGCACGGGCATCGGGGACGACTTCGACCTCGAGCGGGCCCGCTATCACAAGGTGGTCATCCTCACCGACGCCGATGTCGACGGCGCCCACATCCGCACCCTGCTGCTCACCTTCTTCTTCCGCCACATGCGGGAGCTGATCGAGGCGGGCTTCGTGTACATCGCTCAGCCGCCCCTCTACCAGGTGAAGTTGGGCAAGGAGGTCATGTACGCCTACTCCGAGCGGCAACTCGAGGAGATCACTGCGGGGCTCGACGGGAAGCGGCCCGGCCTGCAGCGCTACAAGGGCCTGGGGGAGATGAACGCCGGGCAACTGTGGGAGACCACCATGGACCCGGCCGTGCGGGTGCTCCTCCAGGTGAGCCTCGACGATGTCGGGGTGGCGGACGACATCTTCGCCACGCTGATGGGCGACGACGTCGAGGCAAGGCGCACCTTCATCCAGCAGAACGCCCGCGACGTCCGCTTCCTGGACATCTGACTCATGGCCACCACCGACGCCGGCCGCGAGAACGTGCGGCTCATCGAGATAGAGGAAGAGGTGAAGACCTCGTTCCTCGAGTACGCCATGTCGGTCATCGTGTCCCGGGCCCTGCCCGACGTGCGCGACGGCCTGAAGCCCGTCCACCGCCGCATCCTCTACTCCATGTACGACGCCGGCATCAGGCCGGGCAGCCCCTTCCGCAAGAGCGCCCGGGTGGTCGGCGACGTCATGGGCTGGTTCCACCCCCACGGTAACGACGCCATCTACGACGCCCTGGTGCGCATGGGGCAGGACTTCGCCATCCGCTACGGGCTCATTGAGCCTCAGGGCAACTTCGGGACGGTCGACGACCCGCCGGCGGCCATGCGATACACCGAGTGCCGCCTGGAGCACCTGGCGATGCACCTGCTCGAGGGCATCGACGAGGACACTGTGGACTTCCAGGACAACTACTCGGGCGAGCGCCAGGAGCCGGTGGTGCTGCCCGCCCGTTTTCCCAACCTGCTGGTCAACGGCTCCACCGGCATCGCGGTGGGCATGGCCACCAACATCCCGCCGCACAACCTGGGTGAGGTCATCGAGGCCACGATTCACAAGGTCGAGCACCCGGAGGCCACCGCCGAGGAGCTGCTGCGCTTCGTACAGGGCCCCGACTTCCCGACCGGCGCTTGCATCGTGGGTAGCCGGGGGGTGCGGGAGGCCCTGTTGACGGGGCGGGGCTCGGTCAAGATGCGAGCGGTGGCCGAGGTCGAGGAGGTGCGCAAGGGCCGCACGGCGTTGGTGGTCACCCAGATCCCCTACCAGGTCTCGCGCGATCGGATCATGGAGAAGATCGCCGACCTCGTACGGGAGCGCAAGGTGACCGGCATCGCCGACCTGCGCGACGAGTCCGACCGCACCGGCACCCGCCTGGTCGTCGAGCTCAAGCGCGATGCCATCCCCCAGGTCGTCCTCAACCAGCTCTATAAGAACACCCAGCTGCAGGAGACCTTCGGGGTCAACATGGTGGCCCTGGTCGATGGGGTCCCGCACACCCTCAACCTCGAGCAGGTGATCCGGCACTACATCGACCACCAGATGGAGGTGGTCGAGCGCCGCACCCGCTTCCGGCTCGGCCGGGCCGAGGCCCGGGCGCACATCGTGGCCGGACTGCTCATCGCCCTGGACAACATCGACCAGGTGGTCCAGATCATCCGGTCGTCGGCCGACACCGAGGCCGCCCGGGGTGCCCTCATGAAGCACTTCTCCCTCAGCGAGGTGCAGGCCAACCACATCCTCGACATGCCCCTGCGCCGCCTTACCGCCCTGGAGACGGGCAAGCTGCGCGAGGAGCAGGTGGAGCTGGCCAAGCTGATCCGCTACCTCAAGGGGCTCCTGGCCAGTCCGGCCAAGCGGCGGGTGCTGATTGCCGAAGAGCTGCGCGCCGTCCAGCATAAGTACGGCGACGAGCGGCGCACCCATTTCGTGGCCGACGAGGGCGATCCCACTCTCGAAGATCTCATTGCCGACGAGGAGCTGGTGGTCACGGTCACCTCCAACGGCTACGTGAAGGCGGTGAACGCCGGCGCCTACCGTCGGCAGGGTCGGGGCGGCCGGGGGGTGAAGGGGGCAGAGGTGCGCGAGGACGACGTGATCACCCACCTGCTGCACACCAGCGCTCACGCCTATCTGCTCTTTTTCACCAACCGGGGCAAGGTCTACCGGGTCAAGGCTCACGAGATCCCCCGCAAGGAGCGCACCCACAAGGGAGTCCTGATCCAGTCGGTCCTCCCCATGGAGCCGGAGGAGCGGGTCGAGGCGGTGGTCGACACGCGGGCCTACGACCCGTCCCGGTTCTTGGTGATCGTCACCGCCCACGGGGTGGTCAAGAAGACCCGCCTCTCCGACTACGAGTCGCGCAATCAGGTGCTCATCGCGGTCCGTCTCAACGAGGGCGATGAGGTCGTGGAGGTCCTGAATACGGCCGGGGACAACGACGTGCTGTTGTTCACGGCCGGTGGGGCCGGGATCCGCTTCGCGGAAGCAGAGATGCGGGCCATGGGCCGTGACACGGTGGGAGTGCGGGGTATCCGCCTCCGGCCGGAGGACCGAGTGGTGTCGGCCGCGTGCGACGCCGACGGCGACGTGGTGCTGCTGCTCACCTCGGGCGGGTACGGCAAGCGCAGCCGGGTGAGCGAGTTCCCAAGCCAGAAGCGAGGGGGCTACGGGGTCAAGGCCATGAAGCCCACCCGGGTCCGGGGGAACCTGGTGGCGGCGCAGGCCGTGTCGCCCGGGGCGGAGATCTTCGTCACCTCATCCGATGGGGTGGTCATCCGCACCGCGGCCGATTCCATAAGCCGCCAGAAGCGCGACGCCACCGGGGTCAAGGTCATGAACCTGTCCGGGGGCGCTCAGGTGACCGCCTTCACTCTGGTGCCGCAGGAAGACAACGACGAGGGGTGAGCCCCGCGGGCAGGAGCGCTGCTCCGGAAACGCTGTTCGTCGTAGAGGGCCACCGGTACACTGCCCAGCGTCGCCGATCAGCCAGGTGAACATGCCGGTCCAGCGAGTCCGGCGGGTCGTCCGCAAGATCGACCCCTGGACCGTTCTCAAGGTGTCCCTCGTCTTCAACGCCGTCATGGCGCTGGTGACGGTGCTGGGGACCGTGGTCTTCTGGTCCGTGTTTGTCAACGCCGGGATCCCCGAGCGGATCAACGAGCTGGCGGTCACCATCGGCATCGAGAACGGGATCACCCTCGACGGCCCGGTCTACTTCCGCATCGTGATGCTGCTCGCCATCGTGGGGACGATCTTGATGACCGGTCTTTTCACTCTGGGGGCCGTGGTCTACAACCTCATCTCCGATCTGGTGGGAGGGGTCGAACTGGTGGTGCTTGAGGAGGCGGCGCCTTCTCGCGCCTCGGCCCGCCGGGTGAGCCTGCCGGTGACGATCGCGCCGGTGGAGCGGTCGGGTCCGGTGCGGCAGCTGCCGAGGGTGGCTCCGCTCATGCCCCCACCCATGCCCGGGGGGACGGCCGCCAATGAAGGCACCGGCCTGACTCCGGCGGCGACCGGAACCGGCGAGGCGACTCGCCAAACGGGGACCTGACGCCGGCCTACCGTTCGGCTTCGAAGCCGGCCAACTCCAGCCCCAGGTGCCCGGCCGCCTGCAGGTAGGCCGCCGCTGCGTCGGCCGGGCGGAAGACCCCGGGGGCCGGCCCGCCCCGGGCGAGGAGCAGTGCGCCGGCGGCCAGGGCGAGGGCAGCCAGATGGTGACGGTCGTCGGCGACGGCCACGAGACGGTGGATGCCCTTCCGCCCTGCGACTCGGGCGAGCGCCCCGCCCCACGGACCCTCGACCGGCACCTCGATACGCACGACCGCCGGGTCGCGGCCGGGTGCTCCGGGCAGGCGGCGTCCCCAGCGAGCCCCCAGGGGGTCGGGGAAGGGGACCGCCTCCCCACGGCGGAGGGGCTTGCCCTCGGTGGTCCAGGCGACCAGCACTTCGTGTTTGGCCTCGGCGCCCACCGCCTCATGGAAGCGCAGCGCCCCGGCCAGGCCGGCGGGGGAAGCGTTCAGCAGCAGAATGAGCCCCTGCCGGGCGAAGCGGTCGGCTAGCACCGACGGGGGGTCGGCGTCGGCGGCGAGCACGCACGAGAGGCCGTCTTCAACGGCGATCGCCGCCAGGTCGAGGGGGGCGGTGGCGTCGTCGCTGATCAGCAGAGCGAACCCGGCCAGGTCGGTGATGGCCATGGAGCGGCGGTCCTCGGTGTCGCGGCTGCGGTGGCCGTAGATGCCGAGTGCCTCCAGGTCGGGCTCGCCCAGGAGGATTCGCCCGGCACGCTGGCCGATCTCGGTGGTGGGGTGGAGGGCGAGGCGCATATCCGCCTCAGGGGGTGACCGGGTGCCAGGTGCCGGCGGGCGCGGGCACCGGGCGGCGGCGGCTGAGGAGGAGAGCGACGGTGAAGGCCAGGCCTCCGGCGGTGAGGGCGGCGGCCATGGACCGGAGGGCGAGAGCCGGCGGCCGCGGGGCGGGGGCCATGGCGGCAGTGTAGGTGTGCGTGGGCCGGAGACCTGAGGGCAGGTCTGGAGGAGGGGCGCCGATTAGCCCCGGCCAGGGGAGCCACGGCTACGATGGTTCCGCCCGGCCGTGAGAGTCGGGTTGACTCGGCGGCTCCCGAGCGAGGGACGCAAGAGCGAAGTCCGGTTCGACTCCGGCGCTGTTCCCGCAACTGTGAAGCCCCGAGGTGGGACGAGTCAGGTCGCCTGCCGCCGGGTCGGATGTGGACGCTCTCGGAGGAAGGGTGACCTGCCGTTCCGGCCCCAAGCCCCTCCTCCCCAACTGATGGGGAGGCGCGCGTGAAGCAAACCCTTACTGCGCCCTGGGTGGCGCTTGTCCTGTTGGCAGTGCTCGTGGCGGCTGCCTGCGGCGCTCGCTCCGGGGAGGCCGATACCACCGCAGTGGCGGCTGGCGGGTTCCCCATCGAGGTGGCGGGGACGGTGATCCCGGTGTCCCCGCAGCGGATCGTCTCCGCTTCGGCGTCGCATACCGAGATCCTCTACGCGATCGGCGCCGGCGAGGAAGTCGTGGCCACCGATCAGTTCTCCGACTACCCACCGGCGGCGGCCTCCACCCGGAAGTTCGACGCCTTCAACCTGGCGGTGGAGACGGTGGCTGCCTTCGAGCCGGACCTGGTGGTCCTCTCCTTCGACCCGGGCGACCTGCAGTCCGGGCTGGCGGCGCTGGGCATAGCCACTCTGCTGTTCGCCCCGCCGGAGACGCTGGGGGATGTCTATCGCCAGGTGGACGCCCTTGGGGCGGCCACCGGCCGGGCGCCGGCAGCAGCCGCCCTGGCAGAGGGGATGGCTGAGGAGGTGGGGCGTCTTGTCGCTGCGGTGCCGACCCGGGGCGAGGCCCCTACCTACTACTACGAGCTCGACCCCACCTTGTACAGCCTGACCTCACGCACCTTCGTCGGGGGGATGCTGGCCCTGCTGGGCCTGGAGAGCATCGCCGATGCTGCCGAGGACGGCTCCGGCTACCCGCAGCTCAGCCCCGAGTTCATCCTGGCGGCCGACCCCGATTTCATCCTGCTGGCCGACACTCGCTGTTGCGGGCAATCCGCTTCCACCCTGGCGGAGCGGCCGGGGTGGGCGACCCTGGCGGCCGTGGCGGCCGGGAGGGTGGTGGAGTTGGACGATGACGTGGCCCAGCGCTGGGGCCCGCGGGTGGTCGGCCTGCTGGCGGAGGTGGCGGCGGCGGTGTACGGCGAAGCGGCGACGGGATGAACCCGGACGAGTCGCTGCGCCGGGTGGGGCCGATCGCCCTGGGAGCGGCTTTGCTGCTTCTGGCCGGGGCACTGCTGGTGGGCCTGCTGGTGGGGGCGGTTGGCCTGGCGCCGGGCCGGGTGCTGGCCGAGGTCGCCGACCGGCTCCCCTGGGTGTCGGTCGACTCAGGGCTGACGGAGCAGGAGGCAGCCATCGTCTGGGATCTGCGCCTCCCGAGGGTGGTGCTGGCCGCCCTGGTGGGCGCCACCCTGGCGGCCGCCGGGGGCGCTTACCAGGGGGTGTTTCGCAACCCGTTGGCCGACCCCTACCTGCTCGGGGTGGCGGCCGGGGCCGGCCTGGGGGCGACGTTGGGCATCGTCTCGGTGGGATCGGCCTCGCCGCTGGTGCCGGCGGCTGCCTTAGCCGGAGCGGTGGTGGCGGTGGCGCTCACCTATGCCTTGGGCGGAGTGGCCGGCGGGGGAAGAGCCGGGACCACCCTGATCCTCGCCGGGGTGGCGGTGGCGGCCTTCTTCATGGCCGTGCAGACTTTCGTGCAGCAGCGCCACGCCGACACGGTGCGCGAGGTCTACTCGTGGATCCTGGGCCGGTTGAGCACGGTCGGGTGGACCGAGGTGGGCCTGTTGGCCCCGTATGCGGTGGTGTCGGTGGCGGTGCTCCTCCTCCACCGCCGTCTGCTCGACGTGCTGGCGGTGGGGGAGGAGGAGGCGGAGACGCTGGGGGTGAGCGCCGCCCGGGTGCGCCTCCTGGTGGTGGCCGCGGCGACGCTGGGCACGGCCGGTGCGGTGGCGGTCGGCGGCCTGATCGGCTTCGTCGGCATAGTCGTCCCCCACACGGTCCGCCTGCTGGCCGGCAGCAGCTACCGGGTGATCCTCCCGCTCTCCGTCCTGGGTGGGGCGGCCTTTCTGGTACTCGCCGACCTCGGGGCCCGGACCATCCTGTCGCCGGCCGAGGTGCCCATCGGGGTGATCACCGCCTTCGTCGGCGGGCCTTTCTTCGCGGTGCTGCTGCGGTCCGGCCGCCGGGGGTGGGGGCCGTGAGCGGCATCCGGGCCCGGGGGATCAGGGTGCGCTACGACTCCCTGGTCGCGGTGGATGGGGTGGATCTGGAGGTGGAGGCCGGCGAATGGGTGGTCCTGGTGGGCCCCAACGGCTCCGGCAAGACCTCGCTGCTGCGGGCCCTGGCCGGCACGGTGGCCTCGGAGGGAGAGATCGAGATAGGGGGCAGCCCCCGCCGGTCGCTGGCCCGCCGCCGGGCAGCCCGCCTGGTGGCCATGGTGCCGCAGCACCCGGTGCTCCCCGGGGGGATGACCGCCGCTGAGTACGTGTTGCTGGGGCGCACCCCCCACCTGGGCTACTGGGCCGCCGAGGGGGCCGCCGACCGCCGCCGCGCCCTGGCCGCTCTGGAGCGGCTCGACGCCGCCGCCCTGGCCGGCCGGCCGCTCGGGGCCCTGTCGGGGGGGGAGCGGCAGCGGGTGGTGCTGGCCCGGGCGGTGGCCCAGGACTCGTCGGTGCTGCTCCTCGACGAGCCGACTGCCTCGCTCGACATCGGTCACCAGCAGCAGGTCCTCGACCTGGTGGAGGGCCTGCGCCGGGAGCGCTCCATCGCCGTGCTCGGGGCCCTGCACGACCTGACCCTGGCCGCCCAGTACGCCGACCGCCTGGTGCTGCTCGACCGGGGCCGGGTGGTGGCCGAGGGGGCGGCGGCGGCGGTGCTCACCGCTGAGCGCCTCGCCCTGTTCTCGGGGGCCCGGGTGGCGCTCCTGCGGGGGCCGGGAGGGGAGCTGGTGGTGGCCCCGCGGCGCAGCCTGCCCGGGGAAGGCGGTGGAGGACGGATGCCTCCGCGACGGGGAGAAGAATGAGGGCGAGGCGACCCCGGCCCTCGCCGGGAAAGCTGTTCCGGCCGGGGCGCGAGCCGGTTACCCTGCCGAAGGTGAGGTCGGCGAGCCGTCGGGCCGGGGAGGCTGGCGCCATCCTCCTGATGGGGCTGGTACTGGTCGGACTTGGTGTCCCCGCCGGCGGGACAGGAGACTGGGAGGTCGGGGATGCCCGGGGCCGCCTGCAGCGGGTGACTGCTGCCCTCGAAGGCGAGGCGGACCGCCTGGAGGGACTGGCAGCGGACCCGCGGCTGGGCGGGCCAGCCGGGGCGATCGACCTGGCCGGCTATCTGGCCGCCGCCGAGGTCCGCGTCTGGCAGCTGCAGGTGGAAGCGAGCGAGGCGGCCTGGGGTTGGCTCGTCGATGATCTGGCCGCCTACCGCCGCGCCCTGCGCCGGATGGTCGAGATGCGCGAACGCCTCGGGGACTTAGCCGTCGAGGGCGCGGACGGTCTGCCGCGGCCGGGCCGGACGTGCCCGGTGGACGGCCCCGGCCGGTTCTCCCACACGTGGGAGGAGGAGCGTCCCTGGGGGCGGGCACACAAGGGCGAGGACGTCCACGCCGACTCGGGGACGCCGCTGGTGGCGGTGGAGAGCGGCACCGTCCTCCAGTCGGGCTGGCACTGGGCGGGTGGCTTCGGGGTCTGGCTGGCCGGCTACTACAGCGGCGACGTCTACTACTACGCCCACCTCATGGCGATAGCCCCCGGGGTCCGCCCCGGGGCGACGTTGGAGACGGGCACCTTGCTGGGCTGGGTGGGTTCCACCGGTAACGCCACCTCCCCCCATCTGCACTTCGGGTGGATCCCCGACGACCCTGAGCGCTGGGCCGACCTCACGGGCCTGGACGACCCGTACCCGCTGCTCGTCGGCCTCTGCCGCTGATCTGCGCTGGGCGGGCCCTCAGACGCCCAGGGCTCGGCGCAGCACCTCGGGTAGGTCGACGCTGTGGGCGGGGTGCAGCGAGGTGACCGACACCAGCCCTTCCGCCGCCGCCTGCACATCGGTGCCGGCCAGCGACGAGAAGTGGTTCAGGTAGCCGCGGTAGTCGTGCACGAACACCCCGTGGCCGGCCCGCCGGAAGAGCCGGTCGTAGCCCACCGAGGCAACGGAGGTGAGGCGGCGGGGAGTGCCCCGGTCGGCCGTGTCGGGCATGTTGACGCTGAGCAGCACGCCCTGAGGGGCGGCGGCGAGCACGGGGGCCGTCATGGCGGCCGCCACCGTGGAGAGGCGCTCCCACATCTCTATGGAGTCGGGGCTCATCGCCCAGGGGCGCCAATCGCGCCAGGCCCGGCTGATGCTCTGGGTGGAGAAGGCGAGCGCATCGATGCCGCTGATGGACGCCTCCAGGGCGGCGCCGATGGTGCCGCTCGATTGCAGGTAGGCCGAGCCGTGGTTGAAGCCCACGTTGATCCCGGAGACCACCAGGCGGGGAGGCTCCTCGAACAGGGTGTGGATGCCTAGTTGGGCGCAGTCGGCGGGGTAGCCGCTGGCGGCGTGCATCTGGACGCCGTCGCGCTCGATGGCTTGCACCGTCACCGGTTCGAAGCGAGTGATGGCTTTCCCCACCCAGGAGCGCTCGCGGTCGGGGGCCACCACCCGCACCGGCGCCAGTCCGGCAATGGCCCGGGCCAGGGCCGGCAGCCCCGGGGCGTCGACGCCGTCGTCGTTGGTGACCAGGATCCAGTCCATCGGCGCAACGATAGGGCCCGGCCGGTGGGGCTCTGCCGGGGACCGGCCGGCCGGCGGTCGAGGAGCGGCCGGGATTCACCCGGCCGGGCCTAACCGGCCAGCCGGGGGCCCCGGGTGGGAACCATCCGGCCGCCGCCGGCTCTCCAACCGACGACGAACCACCCAGGAGGAGCCATGCGGCGCCAGATCGTCACCGTTGTCGTTGTCCTCGGCGTGCTGGCGGCCGCCTGCGGCACGCTGAGTGCGGTGGATGGGCCTCTCGCCGGGAAGGGGGGCCTGTCTCTCTTTGGCTCACTCGGCGGGGGGTCGGGGCCGCCCGGTGGGGCGGCCGGCGGGGCGGCCCGGCTGGAGCCGTTCGACACCTGCGATGCGCTGCTCGAGCACTTCCGGGCTGAGGCGCTCGCCCGGGTCGGCCCCTACGGCCTCGGCGGCGGGGTCGTGTACTACCCGTGGTTCGGCGGGGTGGATGTGGCCGAGAGCCTCAGCGCGGCGGCCGCGCCCAGGGGCACCGGCGGCGAGGTCGGCTACTCCACCACCAACACCCAGGTTCCCGGGGTGGATGAGCCCGACATAGTGGAGAGCGACGGGCAGCGGGTACTGATCGTGATGAACGGCACTCTCCACTACCTGGCGGTGGAAGGAGCCGACGCGCGCCTCGTCGGCTCGCTCGCACTGGAGGAGGGCTGGGACCACCGCTTCTTCATGTCGGGCGACCGGGCGCTGGTCTTCTCTCAGGGCGACGGCTATGCGGTCCCTCTCATGGAGTCCGCCGCGGACATCCTGCCCTCGAACGGGCCGATCACCCTGGTGCAGGAGATCGACCTCTCGGACCCGGCCCACCTGCGGGTGGCTCACACCCTGCGCATCGAGGGGAGCTACCTGAGCGCCCGGGCAATCGAGGGCACCGTGCGGCTGGTGATCTCGTCGTACCCCGCCGACCTGCCCTTCGTGTACCCGAGCAGCCCCGGCGCCGAGGACCTGGCCTTGGAGGCCAATCGGCGGGTCGTGGAGCAGTCGACTCTGGACGACTGGCTGCCCTCCTACACCCTCTTCGCCGGGGACCAGGTGACGGAGGAGGGCCTGCTGGTGGACTGCGAGGGAACCCACCGCCCGGCCGCCTTCGCCGGGTTCGACACCCTGTCGGTGCTCACCCTCGACCTCGACGAGGGCCTCGCCCCGGGGTCCGTCGCGGCGGTCATCGCCCAGGGTGAGATGGTGTACGCCTCCACCGAGCACCTGTTCGTGGCCACCAACGTGTGGGTCCCGGGGGAGTTGGTGGGCGGCGCCGACCTGGCGCGTATCGAGGACGAGTACTCAACCGCCATCCACGCCTTCGACATCACCGGCGACGGGCCGGCCCGCTACCTGGCCTCGGGCAGCGTGGAGGGCCATCTGCTCAACCAGTTCGCCATGGATGAGCACGAGGGGTACCTCCGGGTGGCCACCACCGGGGGAGCCCCGTGGAGCGCCACCCAGGCTGCGGAGAGCGCGGTGACGGTGCTTGCCATCCGGGGAGACCGCCTGGAGCGGGTGGGCCGGGTGGGCGACCTGGGCCAGGGGGAGAGCATCTACTCGGTGCGCTTCCTGGGCGCCACCGGCTATGTCGTCACCTTCCGCCAGACCGACCCCCTGTACGTCATCGACCTGCGCGACCCGGCCGCCCCTCGGGTGTCCGGGGAGCTGGAGATCGCCGGGTACTCCGCCTACCTGCACCCGCTGGGCGAGGGGCGCCTGCTGGGGGTGGGCCGGGAGGCCACCGAGGAGGGATGGGTCACCGGGGCCAAGGCGACCCTGTTCGACGTGTCCGATCCGGCTGCGCCCCGGGTGATCGACACCTGGACCCTCCCCGACGCCTACAGCGACGTGGAGTTCGACCACCTGGCCTTTCTGTACTGGGCTCCCGCCGAGATGGTGGTGCTCCCCATGCAGGACTGGTCCAGCGGCTTCGCCGGGGCGGTGGTGCTGGAAACCGACGACGGGCTGCGTGAGGTGGGACGGGTGAGCCATGAGCCGGATGACGGCCCGGGTGTCTCGGACTGCCGCCCGATCGGGTTCGGGGAGCCCAAGGAGGTCACCGTGCAGGTGTGCGGGCCCGACGACCTGGGCGGCGTCGGCGGCCGATCCTGCGAAGTGATCCCCGCCGAAGGAGCCGCCGACGTGCTGGGCAGCTTCGGGCTGGGCGGTGTGGAACTGGCCCCGGACGAGCGCATCGAGGTCTGCTGGCCCGACTACTACTCCTCGGCTGCCCCCATCACGCGTTCGCTGGTGATCGGGGACACGCTGTGGACCCTCTCGGGGCTGCGGCTGCAGGGCAACGACCTGGCCACGCTGGAGGTGGTCGATCGGGTGCCGCTGGGCTGAGCGGTGGGTGAGCAGGGGGTGGAGGAGGGACGCTGCCCGTGCGGCCGGGCCCGCCCTCAGTTGGTCTGCCCGCTCCCCATCCGGGCCCAGCGGCCTCCCAGGTGCTGGTGGGCGCCGGTGCGCAGGTGGCAGGAGGCGAGGTGGTCAGGCTGGCCGGGCACCTCGGCCAGTGCGGGCACCTCCTTGTCGCAGATCCCGCGCTCGGCGATAGGGCAGCGGCTGTGGAAGGGGCAGCCGCTGGGCGGGTGGAGCGGGCTGGGGATCTCGCCGGGGAGGAGGATCTGGCGACGCACCCGCTTGGGGTCGGGAACCGGGATGGCCGAGAGCAGGGCCAGGGTGTAGGGGTGGTAGGGATTGCTGAAGACCTCGTCGCGGGTCCCCACCTCGACCAGGCGGCCCAGGTACATCACTGCGATGCGGTCGCAGAGGTGCTCCACGACGCTCAGGTTGTGGGCGATGAAGAGCACCGTGAGGTGCAGGTCGCGCTGCAGCTCCTTGAGCAGGTTGAGGATCTGTGACTGGATGGAGACGTCGAGGGCGGAGACCGGCTCATCGCATACCAGGAAGCGGGGTTTGACCGCCAGGGCCCGGGCGATGCCGATGCGCTGGCGCTGCCCGCCGGAGAACTCGTGGGGGAAGCGCCGGTAGTGGTACTGCTCCAGGCCGACCAGTTCGAGGGCCTCCAGGGAGCGCTGGCGCCGCTCGTCCCGGGCCACCCCGTGCACCCGCAGGCCCTCGGCGATGCTCTCCCCGATGGGGGTGCGGGGATCCAGGGAGGAGAACGGGTCCTGGAAGATGATCTGCATCTCCCGACGCGTGGAGCGCAGCGCCCGCTCCTTGAGATGGCCTATGTCCCGGCCGTCGAAGAGGATCTGGCCGGAGTCGGCCGCGATGAGGCGCAGCAGCATCCGCCCGATGGTGCTCTTGCCGCACCCCGACTCGCCCACCAGACCGAGCGATTCCTGTTCGAAGATCTGGAGGTCGACCTCGCTGACCGCCTGCACGTGGCCGACGATGCGCTGCATGGCGCCCCCCTTGACGGGGAAGGTCTTCGACACCCGGCGGGCTTCGACGAGGACCTTGCTCACGGGATCTCCTGGTACAGCCAGCAGCGCACCTTATGGGCCGGCTCGACCTCCCGCAGGTCGGGCTCGGTCACCGTGCAGATCTGCAGGTTGTTGTCGACGCGGGCGCGGCAGCGCGAGGCGAAGCGGCACCCCGGGGGCAGATCTATCAGGTTGGGAACGCGGCCGGGGATGACTTCCAGCCACTCCTTGCGGGTGCCGATGATGGGGACCGAGCCGATGAGGCCCACCGTGTAGGGGTGCTTGGGACGGGCGAAGAGCACTTCGGTGGAGGCTTCCTCCACGATCCGCCCGGCGTACATGACAGCCACCCGGTCGGCCATCTCGGCGACGATGCCCAGGTCGTGGGTGATGAGGATGATGGCCATCCCCAGGTCGGCCCGCAGCTTCCGCATCAGGTCGAGGATCTGGGCCTGGATGGTGACGTCGAGGGCGGTGGTGGGCTCATCGGCGATGAGCAGCTCGGGCCCGGCGGCGAGCGCCATGGCGATCATCACCCGCTGCGCCATGCCCCCGGAGAGTTCGTGCGGGTAGGACTTGACCCGGCGGGCCGGGTCGGAGATCCCCACCAGGGAGAGCATCTCCACCGCCTTCTCTTCGCCGGCCCGGCGCTTCATGCCCTGGTGGACCTCGTAGACCTCGGCGATCTGGAACCCGGCGGTGTACACCGGGTTCAACGACGACACCGGCTGCTGGAAGATCATCGAGATGCGGTCTCCGCGGATGGCCTGCATCTCGTGGATGCTCTTGGTGAGCAACTCCTCGCCCCGGAAGTGGATCTGCCCCTCGACGACCTTTCCCGGGTCGGCGACCAGGCGCAGGATCGACAGCGCGGTGACGCTCTTGCCGCAGCCCGATTCGCCCACCAGGCCGAGGATCTCCCCGCGGTCGATGCGGAGGTCCACGCCGTCTACCGCCTTCACTACCCCGTCTCGGGTGAAGTAGTAGGTGGAGAGGTTCTCGACCTCGAGGAGGTGTGTGGCGTCGCTCATCGGTTCAGCCTGGGGTCGAGGGCGTCGCGCAGGCCATCGCCGAGGAGGTTGAAGGAGAGGACGTTCCACATGATGGCCAGGCCGGGGAAGAAGACCAGGTGGGGGGCGGTGAAGACCTGGTTCCGCTCGGCTGCCAGCATCGATCCCCACTCGGCGGTGGGGGGCCGCACGCCCAGGCCCAGGAAGGAGAGGGCGGCGATCTCGAGCACGGCGGTGGCGACACCCAGGGTGGCCTGCACCACCAGGGGGGTTAGGGAGTTGGGGAGGATCCGGTTCCAGATGATGCGGGCGGTGGAGACGCCGAGGGCGCGGTCGGCGGCCACGTAGTCGTTCTCTCGCACGGTGAGCACCGCCGAGCGCACGACGCGGGCGTAGGCGGGGATGGTGACGACCGAGATGGCCAGCATGGCGTTGATCAGGCCCTGGCCCAGCACGGTGATGATGGCGATGGCCAAGAGCAGTGAGGGGAAGGCCAGCAGGACGTCCATGACGCGCATGATCAGGTTGTCGACGCGGCCCCCGAAGAAGCCGGCGATCAGGCCCAGGAGGGTGCCGACGGCCACTGCTCCGGCCACCGACCCGACGCCGGCGATGAGGGAGACCCGGGACCCGTAGATCAGGCGACTGAACTCGTCCCGCCCGTTGCCGTCGATGCCGAGGATGTGCTGCGGCTTGGACTCGTCGCACCCGAAGAGGTGGATGCAGGGCGGATCACGCGGTGTGATGTCCTCCTTTCCGAGGAGGACATCAGTGGGCTGGTAGGGGGCGATGAGGGGGGCGAACACGGCGATGAGCACGAGGATGCTCAACATCACCAGGCCGATGAGGGCCGAGCGCTTGTGGATCAACTCCCGGAAGGCGGTGGCCCACAGGCCGCGGGTTTCGGGGATACGGGTGGTCTCGCCGCGCAGGTCGGCGGCCTCGGGGGCGACGCCGGCCGGCAGTGGTCCCTCGGGATGGAGGGGGTCGGGCACGAGGCCGCCGAGGCCGGTCACGTGATCCGCACCTTCGGGTTCAGGTAGGTGTAGAGGATGTCCACCACCATGTTGACCAGGACGAAGCCCACCGCCACCACCAGGGTGAAGCCCTGCACGACCGCGTAGTCACGGGAGGTGATGGCGTCGTAGAGGCTCTTCCCCACGCCGGAGAGGCCGAAGATCGTCTCGGTGAGGATTGCCCCGCCCATCAGCGTGCCCAGGGAGAGCCCGATCACCGTGACCACCGGCATCAAGGCGTTGCGCAGGGCGTGGCGGATGACCACCCGCTTCTCGGGGAGCCCCTTGGCCCGGGCGGTGCGCACGTAGTCGAGGCTGAGCACGTCGAGTAGCGAGGAGCGGGTCATGCGGGCGATCACCGCCATAGGGATGGTGCCCAGAGCCAGCGCTGGCAGGATGAGGTGGCCGGCGGCGCTGCGGAAGGCCGTCCAGTTGCCGCTGAGGACGGCGTTGGCCACGTTCATGTTGGAGATGAAGTCGAAGATGCCCCAGGCGGGCAGCCCCCACGATTCGTAGAAGGGAGCGGGGATCAGGCCGGCGTCGAGCGACCCCGACGGCGGCAGTGATAAGAAGGTGCCCCCCAGGACGACGGCAAAGAGGTACTGGAGCATGAGGCCGAGCCAGAAGACCGGCATCGAGACCCCGATGTTGGCCCCCACCATGGTGGCCACGTCGGCGGCCGAGTTGTGCTTGTAGCCGGAGATGATCCCAAAGGGGACCCCGACCAGCACCGCCACCGTCAGCGCTGACATCGACAGCTCGATGGTGATCGGGAGGCGCTCCAACAACATGGTGGTCACCGGCCGGCCGAAGCGGAACGACTCGCCCAGGTTGCCGGTGAAGACGTCCTTGAGGTAGATCCAGAACTGGACCCAGATGGGGTCGTTGAGTCCCTTGCGCTCCAGGAAGGCGTCGCAGATCTGGTCGGTGGCTCGCTCACCGAGCACCGCCCGGCACGGGTCACCCGGGATCACCCTCGCCAGCAGGAAGGTCACGAAGAGGATGCCCAAGAGCACCGGGATCGAATAGAGCAGGCGGCGGGCTACGAAGCGGGCCATTGGGGTGCCAATCTAATGCGGGAAGGGGTGGGGGGCGCCCTCCGGGGCGCCCCCCACTGGTTGTGGTTCGGTGCGGCCGCTTACCCCTCGGCGGGCGGGGCGTTCAGGAACTGCCCGAACAGGCCCGGGAAGTAGGTGAAGCTGCCGTCACGGCCGACGTGGAGCGGGCTGGCCGCGTCCCACTGCACGTAGTAGGACATGACCACGTCGTTGGCATCGAGGGTGCTGCCGTCGTGGAACAGCACGCCTTCCCGTAGAGCGCAGGTCCACACGGTCAGGTCCTCGTTGGGGTCGCAGGCGGTGGCCAGGCCCGGCTCCACGGTCGTGCCGCCGACCTCGAAGGAGAGCAGCGACTCCATCATCTGCTCGCAGGCCCGGAGGCTCTCGCCGTCGGACTCGTCGGCGCAGTAGAGGCCGATGGGCTCGGCGTTCTGCATCCAGACGAAGGTATCCCGGCCGCCCGGGTCCACCACGGCGAAGTACTCGTTGCCCAGCGGGCTGGCGTGAGCCCCGGTGACGTCGGCCCTGTAGGCCAGGCCGGAGCCGCCGTAGGCCACCGGGATCATGGGCACGTGCTCCTTGATCAGGTCGGTCACCTGGGCGTAGAGCACGTTGCGCTCCGCCTGGTCGGACAGGGCCGCCGCCTCGGTGAGGAGAGCAGCGATGTCCTCGTAGATGGTGCCGAACTGGTCGGAGGCGCCGGCCCCGAAGTGGTAGTCGAAGAAGTTCGTCGCATCCGGGTAGTCGGCGTTCCAGCCCAGCAGGTGGAGGCCGTCGAGTTCCCCGGAGTCGGCGGCGTCGATGAAGGCGCCCGACTCCATCACGTTGATGGTGACGTTGACGCCGATCTCGGCCAGCTGCGCCTGGATGTCCACGGCCACGACGGCGGGCTGGGGCAGGTAGGCGCGCACCACGTCGCGGTACCAGAGGTTGATGTCGAGCCCGTCGGCGTATCCGGCCTCGGCCAGCAAGGCCATGGCCGCCTCGGGGTCGTACTCGTACCAGGTTGCTCCCTCGACGTAGCCGGGGATGAAGGAGGGCAGGAACTGCTCCGCGACCAGCGATCCGCCGGGGTAGAAGTTGTCCACGATCCGCTGCTTGTCGATGGCCATGGCGATCGCCTGGCGGACCTGCTCGTTGTCGAACGGCGGGTAGGTGTTGTTCATCCCGACGTAGAAGATGTTGAAGCCCGGGCGTTCGATCAACTGCAAGTCCGCATCGGCGGCCACGGTGGCGAAGTCGTCGGTGCCGACGTTGTCGATCCCATCGATGGTGCCGGCCTGCAGCTCCACGAGCCGCTGGGCCGCTTCCGCGCTCCAGCGGAAGACGATGGTATCGGCGATGCCGGGGGTGCCCCAGTAGTCAGGGTTCCTGGTCATGATCAGCTGGTTGCCGCGGTCCCACTGCTCGAGCATGTAAGGGCCGGTGCCGATCGGGTTGCTGACCAGCGCGTCGCCGCCGCCGCCCGTCTCCTCGAGGTACTCGGCGGATTGGATCCCGAAGGCGGAGAAAGCCACCTTCGAGGGGAAGGCCACATCCGGGGAGCACAGCTCGAAGCGCACGGTCAGGGCGTCGACCGCCTCGATCGTCTTGAACTCGCCGCCGTACTCGCAGTCCGGCGCCGAGTAGGACAGGGCCTCAAAAGGCGCTGCCGTGGTGGTAGGTGCCCCCGTCGTCGTGGTGGTCTCGCCCTCGTCGTCGCCGCAGGCGGCGACCAGCAGGGCGAGCACGGCGAGGAGAGCGAGGAATCTCAGTTTTCTCATGTCGTTTCCCTCGTTCAGCCGATATGTCTATCCCGACCGGTGAGATCGGGATAGGAGAAGCCTAGTCGCGGCCGGCCTGTCGGTGCGGCGGCGACCCGCGGAACCGACAGAACACGAAGCCCGACAAGGGCTTCTCAGGTGGTGTCGAACGCGGGGTGGTAGCGGACCTCCCCGGAGAGGCCGGCGGCGGCCCCGGCCCGCACCTCGAGTGCCTGGAAGGCCTCGCCGGCGTCCCGGTAGTGGAGGCCGAAGCGTTCGGCGGGGGCGAAGCCGAAGCGGCCGTAGTAACCGGGGTAGCCGAGCACCACCACCAGGCCTTCGTCCCGTACCCGGCAGTGCTGCAGGAAGGCATCTACCAGCAGGGCGCCGATGCCCCGCCCCTGGTAGTCAGGGTCCACCGCCAGCGGTCCCAGGGCCACGGCCGCCCGTTCCACGCCGCCGGCGGCCACCGGGGAGAGAGCCACGTGGCCGACCACCCGGTCGCGTACTAGGGCAACCAGGGAGGCCAGCAGCGCTCCCTGGCCGCGCAGGGACTCCACCACCGCGGCCTCGACGGTGCCTCCGAAGGCGCGGATGTGCACCTCCGAGATGGCCTCGTCGTCGTTCGGCTCCTCGGCCCGGATCATCACCTTCACGGCGGCCCTCTGTGTTTGGTGTGTGGCGACCAGCCTACGGCAGCGGCGGGCCTGCTCCTACTTCGAGGGGCAGGAACTGCTGTGGCCTGGGGAGCTTGGCCCAAAGCAACGGGCGGCGGAGCCTTTGTTCCGCCGCCCGAGCTCGTCGTTTGGATTGCCGTTACTTCGCCCGACGGAAGATGGCCGCCGCCCCCATGCCGCCGCCGATGCACATGCTGACGATGCCGTATTCGACCTCGCGGCGCTTCATCTCGTGCAGCAGGGTGGCGGTGAGCTTGGCGCCGGTGCACCCCAGGGGGTGGCCCAGGGCGATTGCCCCGCCGTTGACGTTGACCTTGGCCGGGTCCAGCCCCAGTGTCCGCACGCAGTAGAGGGCCTGGCTGGCGAAGGCCTCGTTCAACTCGATCAGGCCGATGTCCTCGACCTTGAGGCCTGCCTTGGCGAGGGCCTTGGGGATGGCCACCGAGGGCCCGATGCCCATCTCGTCGGGGTGCACCCCGGCCAACTGGAAGGTGACCAGCTCCGCGAGCGGAGCCAAGCCCAGCTCGTCGGCCTTGGCCTTGGTCATCAGCAGTTCCACCGCCGCCCCGTCGGAGGTCTGCGAGGAGTTGCCGGCGGTGGACACACCGTCCACTTTGAAGGCCGGGCGCAGTTTGGCCATCGCCTCCAGGGTGCTGTCGCGCGGCCCGTCGTCGGTGTCGAAGACGAGCTCCTTGCCGTCCAGCTTGGTGGCAATGGGGATGATCTCGTCCTGGAAGCGCCCCTCCTTGATGGCGGCCAGCGCCCGCCGGTTCGACTCCAGGCCGAAGGCATCCTGGTCGGCACGGCTGATCCCGTAGCGGCTGGAGACATTCTCACTGGTGACGCCCATCGACTCGTAGGCGCTGGGGAAGTTGTCCGCCAGCCAGGGGTTGGGGGCGGGCTTGCCGCCGCCCATGGGGACTGTGGTCATCGACTCGACGCCGCCGGTAAGGACGATGTCCGACCAGCCGGCCACGATCTCCCCGGCCCCGGTGGCCAGGGTCTGCAGCCCCGACGAGCAGAACCGGTTGATCGTCATGCCCGGCACTGTGATCGGGATGCCGGCCCGCAGCAGAGCGAGCCGGGCCACGTTCATGCCCTGCTCGGCCTCCGGGAAGGCGCAGCCGATGACCACGTCGTCGATGGCGGCGGGATCCAGCTCGGGGACCCGCTCCATCAGGCCCTTGATGAGCTGGGCGAGCAGCTCATCGGGCCGGGTGTGCCGCAAGGTGCCTCGACCCGAACGGCCCACCGCAGTGCGGTAGGCGTGGGTTACGACGACTCCTGTGCTCATTCTCCTCTGCTCCTTTCGCCCGCTAGTTCCGCAACGGCTTGCCCTTTTCCAGCATGTGCAGGATGCGGGCGATGGTCTTCTCTTCACCGCAGAGGCTCAGGAATGCCTCCCGTTCCAGGTCGAGCAGGTACTGCTCGGTCACTTCCGTGCCGGCGGGCACGTCCCCGCCGCAGATCACGTAGGCGAGCTTGCGGCCGAGGAACGCGTCGTACTCCGACAGGTAGCCGCCTCCCAGCATCCCGTGGATGCCAATCTTGAGGGCGGCGATGCCACCCCCGCCCGGCACCGGCACCTTCCGGGCCAGCGGCGGCCGGTAGCCCATGGCGACCAGGGCGAGCACGTCGGCCTTGGCGTCGGCCAGCAGGGAGTCCGGGTTCAGGCAGATCCGGTCGGTCGGCTTGAGGAAGCCGAGTTGACGGGCTTCCTCGGCGCTGGTGGACACCTTGGCCGTGCCGATGATGGTGAAGACCTTCTCCATGAAGGGGAAGAGCTCCGCTTTGACCCCGTGCGGGATGCTGCCGTAGTGGCGCACCGCCAGCTCCTTGCAGCCGCCGCTGGCGGGGATGAGGCCCACCCCGAGCTCCACCAGGCCGATGTACGACTCGGCCAGCGCTCGTACCGAGGCGCCGTGCATGACGCACTCTGCCCCGCCGCCCAGGGCCATGCCCCGGGGAGCGACCACGACGGGCCCGGAGCAGTACTTCATCTTCATGTAGGCGTCCTGCATGGTCTTGACGGCCTGCTCGATGGGCTCGAACTGCTTGTTCATGGCGAACATGCCGACCAGGCCGACATTGGCGCCCACCGAGAAGTTGGTGGCCTCGCTACCGATCACCAGGCCGGCCAGCTCGCCGGAGTCCACCCGGTCACAGGACGAGTCGATTATCTCGACGATCGAGGGGTCGAGGGCGTTCATCTTGGTGTGGAACTCGACGAGGCCGATCCCGTCGCCCATGTCGTAGAGGGTGGCGCCGTCGTTCTGGGCGATGACCGCCTTGCGCTCCGTCAGGCCGCTGATGAAGATGAGCTTGGGGTCGACCGGCACCGGCACGTAGGCCTGCTTGGTGACGTCCCAGTAGTGCTGGGCGCCTTTGCGCTTGACGTACCAGGAGCCCTTTCCCTTGGCGAGGAGAGTCTCCACGACCGGCGGCACCGGCATGCCCTCTTCCTTCATGCGCTGCACCGAGCGCTCGACGCCCATGGCGTCCCAGGACTCGAAGGGGCCCAGCTCCCAGTTGTAGCCCCAGCGCATGGCGCGATCGACGTTGACGATGTCGTCGGCGATCTCGCCGAGCAGTTGGGCGGAGTAGATGGCGGTCTCGGCCGTCACCTTCCAGGCGAGCTGGCCGTGGTTGTCGTCGAAGTAGACCATCTCGCGGAGCTTGTCGCCGACGGCGTCGTGCTTGCGGGCGGCGCCGATGGAGGCCAGCCTCGCCTCGGGCTGGTCGACGTACTCCAGGGTGGCCGGGTCGATCACCTGGATCTTGCTCCCGCCGGCTTCTCGCACCTTCTTGAAGAAGCCGGCCCCGGTCTTGGCGCCGAGGAGGCCCTTGGTCACCATCTGCCGCATGTAGTCGGGGACCTGGAAGCGGCTCAGCCAGGGGTCGTTGGGGCAGCCCTCGGCGATGGTGGTGATCACGTGGGCCATGGTGTCGAGGCCGACGAGGTCGGCGGTGCGGAACACCGCCGACGACGGCCGCCCCATGGCTGGCCCGAACACCTTGTCGGCGTCGGCTACGCCGATTCCCAGCTCCCGCATCCAGTGGATCACCGCAGTGGAGCCAAAGACCCCGATGCGGTTGGCTACGAAGTTGGGGGTGTCCTTGCCGTAGACGATGCCCTTGCCGAGCACCTTCTCCCCGAAGCGGGCCATCTCGGCGAATAGCTCCGGGTCGGTGTCCACGCAGGGGATCAGCTCGAGCAGGCGCATGTAGCGAACCGGGTTGAAGAAGTGGGTCACCAGGAAGTGGCGCCGGAAGTCCTCACTCCGGCCCTCCGCCATGGCCGCCGCCGAGAGCCCCGAGGTGTTCGAGGAGACGATGCTCCCCGGTTTGCGGTACTTCTCCACGTCGGCGAAGACCCGCTGCTTGATGTCGATGCGCTCGACGACCACCTCGACGATCCAGTCGCATTCCCGGATGCGCTCCATGTCGTCCAGGTAGTTGCAGGCGGTGACCAGGGGCGCCAGGTCGGTCCGGTACAGCAGCGCCGGGCTCGCCTTGATCATGGCCGCCACGCCGGCGTCGGCGATGCGGTTGCGCACCGCTCGGCTCTCCAGCGTGAGGCCCTTCTTCTTCTCGTCCTCGGTCAGGTCGCCGGGGGCGATGTCGAAGAGGTACGACGGGATGCCGGCGTTGGCCAGGTGGGCGGCGATGCCCTGCCCCATCACCCCGGCCCCCAGTACGGCTACCCGCTTGATTCGGATGCCCATGAACCCTCCTCGCTCAAGGGTGTGCCGGCGCGTGCGCCGGATGCACTGTCGGGGTCTCCCGGCGGGTCGGGGCGCTAACCAAAGGGGCCATCGGGGAGGCTCCGCCGGCCGAGGACTTTTACTATCCGCTCAAAATTGTAGATCACCGGAGGAGGGGGCGCGTGCGCACCGGGGAAGTTGTTTCGCGGATGCGGCCCCTCAGCCTTCCTTGAGGACCTTGCGGGCGATGATGCGGGCCCACCACATGAAGCCGGCCAGAGCCACCGACCCGAGGGAGATCAGCCAGGTGAACCAGCCGTCGGTGGGGACGTCGTCGACGATGCCGTTAAGGACGGTGGCGACGGCCACCAGGGTCGCCTCCAAAGTGAGCACGGTCACCAGGGTGCTCTGCCGGGCGGGTCTGCGCATCACGAGCAGGGCGGCGACCGCCAGCGCCGCCAGGGCCGCGCCGGCAAAGCGGGTGGAGGCGTAGGCGTTGCTCACCGCCTCCCCTTCGGCCCCCCCGATGGACACCCACAGGGCGCGAGGGAAGGACAGCATGAGCAGTCCGGTGAGGCCGTTGAGGGCGGCGTAGGCGAGCAGGGCCGTGCCCAGGGTGGTCTGCGGGGTCATCCCCTCCTTGGGCCGACGCGCCGCAGTGGCGTCGCGAGGGGCGGCAGGCGTCTCGGCGGGCCTGGGCTCTTCCTGCGGGTCGGGCACCCTGCTCCTTTCGTCGGGGCGATGCTAGGGGCTGTGACCCGGGCGAGGCGTGCCGGGCACGGTGGTCAGGCGGGGTGAGTCCGACCCGGTCGGCGGGGGCCGGCAGCAAGGTCGGTGCGGAAGCGCTTTTCGTCATCCACTGGCGGTCGGTAAGCGCTTACCGGCGAGGATGAGGCCGGTTCCGATGGCCCGCTCCCGGACTCGCACCCTTGCCTGGTCGGCGCCGTAGGTGTTCGACGCGACACTCCTGGCCGCATCGCAATTGGGTTATGCCGTCTCGCAGGCCGACGGTCCCGGCGGGCATCTGTACGTGAACGAGCCCCGGCGCCTGGGTCGGCCGCCCCGCGCCCTCTCCGTGGCAATCACCGACCGCGGGCTCGGATCGACGGTGGTCCTCGTCTCCTGGCGCCCCGGCAACCGGGTCCCCTGGTCCCTCCGTTCGGAGAGCAGGAGTGCTGCTCGCCTGTGCCGGCGGCTGGAGGCCAATCTGGGCCCGTGGCGGCCACCCTTCTCCGGGTAGCGGGCGCCGACCTCACCCGGTGGAGGCGAGGCAGTCAGCCGTACGGCGGCAGCTCGCCCTTCCGGGCGAAAGCCGCCCCGGGGGCGGGGAGAGGGCCGGCCACCGAGCCGTGCCGCGGGAAGGAGAGCCCCTGCTCCGTGGCCCGGTCGTGGGCCAGCCACCGGCCGTCTCGCCGGCAGCCCGTGGCCGTCGCCTACGTCGGCACGCCGTCGGAACACACCGGCATCGCTGCTTCCGCTTCCCGGCGCGCCGGGTGGGCATCCGGGGAGGGGGCCCTGGCCGCCGCCGGGCGGCGCCGCGCTTCTTCCTCCCGAGACGCGCCGGCCCCGGGGAGGGCCAGCTCGAAAACGGTCTCCCCATGTTCGTAGCGGTAGGTCAGATCCCCGCCCATGAGCCGGGCCAGCCGGCGCGAGACAGTGAGGCCCATCCCCATGGACGAGGTCAGCCCGGGCACCCTGTGGGCCTGCTGGTAGGGCTGGAAGATCCGCTCCCGGGAGTCTTCCGGGATCCCGGGGCCGTCGTCGGCGACCACTATGCATGCTGAGGAGCCGGCGTGAGCGGTGGCGATCCGCACGTGCTCACCGCCGTAGCGGAGGGCGTTGAGGACCAGGTTGCGCAGGATCTGGCGGACGCGGGTGGGATCCCCCTGGGCATGCGCGGTGCCTTGCTCCAGGGTGACGTGGGCCACCTCGCCGGGGCCCCATCCTGCGAGCACTTGGGCGGCCTGTGCCCGGAGGTCGACCGGGATGCTGGCCACCTGCAGCTGGCCGGTGCCCGACCTGGCGACCACCAGGAGGTCCTCGACTATGCGGGCGACCTCGGCGGCCTGCGCGGTTAGCACCTCGATCGTCTCCCGCTGTTCCTGAGCCGACAGCGGTGACGGCCGGGCCCGGAGTAGGTTTCCGAATCCGATCACCGCGGTGAGCGGGGTGCGGAGCTCATGGGAGACAGAAGCCACGAATTCGTCCTTGCTCCGCAGCGCCTGTTCCAGTTCGCGCTGCGCCTCCTTGAGCTCGGTGATGTCGACCATTTGCATGATGAGGTGGTGGGGCTGCTCGGCGGCGTCCCTCACCACGGACAGGCTGACGGTGCACTCTCGCACCGAGCCGTCGGCAGTCACCAGCCGCCGCTCCGTCTGCGAGGACGGGCCGCCTCCGGCGAGCAGAGCGGCGATGGCGTCCGCGGTGGTCGACTCGTCGGGAGCGTCGACCGCCCTCCAGTTCATGGCGAGCAGAGCCTCCTGCGGGTAGCCGAGGAGGTCCGCCAGGGCCGGGTTCACTTGGAGGAAGGCGCCGTCGAGACCGAGGAGGGCAATGCCGATGGGAGCGTTCTCGAACGCGCTGCGGAAGCGGTGCTCCGAGGCGCGAAGGGCGTCCTCGGCCTGGACCTGCTCGGTGACCTCACGCAGGTTGCAGACCAGTCCTGCGATGGCGGGGTTGGCCAGCAGGTTGGTGAGCGCCAGCTCGAGGGTACGCCACCCGCCCTCGTCCCGCCTCGCCCTGATCCGGCCCCGGAAGGTCCCGCCGGGGTGCCGCCAGGCCTGCGCCGTGATCTGGCGGGCCTCGGGGAGGTCATCGGGGTGGATGCGGTCACCCATGCTGACCGCGAGCGGCTCGTGGCGGGAGAAGCCGGTTACCCGCTCGTAGGATCCGGACGCGTAGTGGATCTGCCCTCGGGCGTCGGCGACGACAACGGTGTCGAACGCCTGCTGCACGAGGGTGCGGAAGCGCTCTTCGCTCTCCCGCAGCAGGCCGGCCGTTTCGCTCCGGGCACGATCACGCCGGTCGAGCTCTCCCATCACAACCGCCACCGTGGCGCCGATCCAGGCTGCAAAGAACACGATGGTGAGCGTGGTGAGCAAGTGGCGCACGGCCTCGCTGTAGCTGGTCTCCGGCCCGGCGAGGGCGACCGCGAGGGCGGCCAGGAGCCAGGCGGCGACGTAGCCCAGGAGGCGGCGCCGGGCAGGCCCCTGGGCCAGGATGTTGATGGTGACGGCGAGGAAGGCCGTCCCCATGCCGGCCACGACGGGGAGCCGAATGATGAGGGCAATCAGCCCTACCACCGTCGTGTCGACCGCCAGCGCCCACTCGACACCGGTGCGGTGGCGCAGGTACACCAGGGCGTGGACGAGCAGCACGGCGATGACGATGGAGCAGCGGAACCCGACGGCCTCACCGGTGATCAGGGAGACGGCCAGGGCAATGGGCAAGGCGGCGACCGCGGTGCCGAGCCGGACCGCGGCGTAGCGCTGCACCAGTTGGGCGCGCGCCTGCTCTTCCACGAGCGTCGGCGCCGGTGTCAGCCAAGTCACCGGCCGTGTCTCCTGGGTCGGGTGGTCTGGATATCGACCGGCCTCCGTCATGGCTGAACACGATTGGGGTTTCGAATTCCCGCGCTCTCTCCGGAGGGGCGGGGTGCCCCGGGAAGAGGGGCCGAGGGTCGGGCGGGGGCGGTCGGGGCTGGTGACCCCGTGGGTGCCTTGGAGGCAGCAGAGGCGGGACGGGAAACGACC
>CAYGYX010000002.1:0-87387 GCA_964354255.1 uncultured Acidimicrobiia bacterium
GGTCACCGAGCACACGGGCGTGATGTACGCCGGGAAGATGGCGGAGTACGGGTCGACGGAGACCATCTTCGCAACGCCACGGCACCCCTACGCCTGGCTGCTGCTTTCGTCCACGCCGTCGATCACCGGGCCCCGGCGCAGGCTGGCGCCGCTGGTGGGGGAGCCGCCGGATCTGATGCACCCGCCCTCGGGCTGCCGGTTCCACCCCCGCTGCCCGTTTGCCACCGAGGAGTGCAGCACCCAGGACCCACCCATGGACGATGTGGGGGGTGGGCACCTGGTGGCCTGTTGGCACCACGAGCAGGTCCCGGTGGGGATCTCCCAAACCGCCGCGGAGGGAAGCTGATGCCTACTGAGATCATGCCGGAGGCCCTGGACACCGGCGGCGCCCGGGTGAGAGTCGAGAACCTGCAGAAGCTCTACCCGATCTCCAAGGGCGCCTTCCGCAAGGCCAGGGACTTCGTGCACGCGGTCGACGGGGTCGGCTTCGACATTGGCCCCGGCGAGAGCCTGGGCCTGGTGGGGGAGTCCGGGTGCGGCAAGACCAGCGTGGGCCGGCTGCTCGTGAAGCTGATGGAGGCCACCGGCGGGCGGATCCTCCTCAACGACGACGGCACGATCATGGATGTGAGCCGGCTGCCCAAGCACTACATGAAGCGGTTCCGGTCCAACGTGCAGATGATCTTCCAGGACCCGTACGAGTCGATGAACCCGCGTCGCACGGTGTTCGACACGATCTCCGAGCCGCTGAAGGTGCAGAAGATCGGCCGGGTCTCGGAGCGGGAGGAGCAGGTCGCCAACCTGCTGCACCGGGTGGGCCTCACCCCGCCGGAATCGTTCATGTTCCGCTACCCGCACGAGTTGTCGGGCGGGCAGCGCCAGCGGGTGGCCATCGCCCGGGCGCTGGTGCTGGCGCCCGACATCCTGGTAGCCGACGAGCCGACGTCGATGCTCGACGTCAGTATCCGCATCTCGATCATGGACCTCATGCTGCGCCTGGCACAGGAGATGAACGTCTCCTACCTGTACATCACCCACGACCTGGCGGTGGCCCGCTACATGTGCAACCGCATCGCGGTGATGTACGTGGGCAAGATCGTCGAGCTGGCCGACACCGAGGAGCTGCTCGCCAACCCGCTGCACCCCTACACGCAGGCGCTGCTCTCCGCCGTGCCGGTGCCCGACCCGACCTTCAAGCGGCGGGAGGTGCGGATCAAGGGCGGGATCACCAAGTCGATCAACCCGCTGCCGGAGTGCCGCTTCCGCCCCCGCTGCCCCATCGCCCGCGACGAGGTCTGCGGCACCCAGGACCACCCCCCGCTCGAGGAGAAGCGGCCCGGCCACTTCGTCTCGTGCTACCTGGTGGAGCGGGAGTTCGAGGTCGTCGGCCCGCCGGGGCAGGCGTAGGCCGCACCCGGCTCTGTGTTGCCGCCTCTGGAGGTCTCCCTGGGGTGGGCCGGAGGCGTGTGGGTATACTCGTTAGGCCCGTCGGAGTGGCGGAATTGGCAGACGCGCAAGGTTGAGGGCCTTGTGCCCACATAGGGCGTAGGGGTTCGAGTCCCCTCTCCGACACCGGTCCATTGGCCTCTCCCGTCGCGAAGCGGGGGAGATGTCACTAGGGCCAGCGAGGAGACAACTCCCGGACCGAGACTTCTCTCGCCAGCAGCGGGGCTTCGGACACGGGCATCTTCAGAGGCTGATCTCCTATCGGGTTTCCGATCGGATGGGGGGCTCTGGGAGGTGCCTGTGGAGCCAGCAGCCAGGTGATGGAGGGTGCCATGCAGTCTGTCGGGTGCGACGCCCGATTCGGAATCGCCACCTGAGCTTCCGGGTTACGACGGCCGCGCCGGAGCGGCTGTCGCTGTCGGTGAGGTCTCTAGGGCCCAGGAGGTGGTGGTGGGGGCGGAGGTGGCGGAGGGTTCGGCGCTACACCGCCTGTGGGCTGGTTAGCTGGCGGCGGAACCTTGCTGGCGTGGATTGTGCCCAGCGACCTGCCGTATGCATCGGTGACCTGACGGTACCCACTGGCGTCCGGAGCTCCGAGCCGGTAGTCGCCCGGATCTCGCCGCTCGTAGTTGCCGCCCGGGTGGTCGCGCGTGTCAAAGGGGCTATTGAAATGGACGTTCTCCCAAGCGGTCGTCGGTGCGGGTTCCGACGTCATAGGGATCTCTTCCTGCCACGGTTCCAGCGTCGAACGGTGCACCCAGCCTCTGCCCCCTTCCAGGACGCCCCACTTGTTGGTCTCCTGCAGAAGGACCCAGGCGTCAGGGCCGGGGCCCGTACTGCCGACCACCGTGTAGCCCTGACCCGGCTGCAGCACAAACCCGGAGCGGGGCGCCGTCATTTCCGGCCCGCTCCACGGCTCCACGGGACCCGATACTGTGACCGGCGTCGGGGATCCGGACGCGGCGAACTGCACATTAAGCGCCAGGGTCGCCGTATCCCCGGCCGACGGTGGGTTCTGCCCAGAAGGAGGCCCCTTCGCGATCCAGGTGGGCAATTCCACCAGCGCAGCCGCCACCGCCGCCTTCACCGGGATCCCCAAGGCGATCGCTATGAGGATGAGGAACAGGATCAGGATCGCCACCCCCGCCGGCGACCAACCACCCCTCTCGAACACACCCCCGGGCGGGGCGCTCGAGGCATCTGCCTGGCCGGCCGCCGGAGTCTCCCCACCCTCCCCCGCCGGCTCAGACGGCACGGAGCTGACCGAGGCTGCTGTGGTGGTGACCTCCCCGCCCCCGCCCGCTGGCTGCGTGGTCGACGAAGTCACGGCGGTGTCGGCTACGCGGGTGACCTCCCAGACGCCGGCATACTGCTCGTCGACCTGCTGGCCGGTGAAGGTGCCGCTGATGGTCACCGTGTCGTCGGTTCGTGTCACGGTGCCGGACCATTCCATGAAACCCTCGCTCCACTCCCACCGGAAGGCGACGGCGGTTCCGTCCCAGGTCAGGGATAGGTTGCTGGGAGGGTGTCGCGAATACGACAAGGGTATGCAGTTGATCCAGACGCTCACCAAACCGCCGCCTGCCGGGTCGGTGCCGATGTTCAGTTCCAGGGTCCAGTCGCAGTCCGCGCCAGTGTCCACCATGGGTGGTGATCCCGAGTCCCACTGGGTGGTTTGGATGGTCCCGAGGTAGCGGCCGTCGATGGTGGTTCCCCCCTCTCCCTGAGTCGGATCGGCGGCCCGGGCAGGGACTGCAGCCGCGACCAGGGCGGCGATCCCGAGGCAGGCTGCCACGGCAACGACGGGCAGAGCCGGGGACCACCGCAGCGGGCGCCACTTCCGGTGCCTACCGAAGAACAGGCGAGAAGAGCCAACACACAGGCCAGCCCCAGCAGCCGGCGGGTCCCCCCAGCAAAGAAGACCGGCTGCTGCCAGGAGAAGCGCCGGGATGGTGCTGTCGGCGACTGTCGCCGTGACCGTTCGCCTCTTCCCAGCGTGCCACCGTGCCACCAGAACCCCTCCCTTGCACCACGTCGACTGGGTGGGGCCAGCGCACCGATGCTACCCCCCACACCGCACACGCGCAGCCAGGCTCGGAGATCGGCCGGAGCGATTCCGAGCACGGGCGGGCCGGGTTTCCCCAATGCCCCAGGGTGCCCAAGCCTCCGCCCCGGGTCGGCCAGTTCGAACCAAGGCTTCCTTACCCAGAAGAACCCCACTCCATGAGACTCCACCCCGGGTCGGTCGGATCGACCGAAGGCTCTCCGACACCGGCCACTCGATTCACGGAACGGCTTGGTGTCCGTTGGGCGCGCCGGCTGGTTTCCACCGTCGCCGCTTCGGATCCCACACCCCGGAAGCAGTCCCGTCGAGAAGGGGATTCAGGAACGCCCGCACCAGGACCAGAGCGCTCTCCAGGGTTCGCTCTGTGGTGAGGTGGGATCGCCTGGCTTCCGACGCGTACCCCCGTTCCCACATCTGCTCATCGGGAACGGAGAATCCGGCCGGCAGGGTGATGCCGCGACGATCTGCCTCGGACCGCAGGGCTGTGGCTTGGACTTCCGCCGGGACTGGGGCCTGGGTCAGAATGGCGACGAGATCGACGAGGTCCTTGTACCGCGTGGACGGTGAGCCCATGGCGCCGTATGGCTGCAAGATGGCGGTGACCTTATCAGCGATGTGGTCGATGAGCGGGTACACCGTGTAGCCGTGCTGCTCCATTCCGGGTATGGATACCGGCGCAAGGGGTGCAGCGTGCTCGGGTTCTCCTACTAGCCGGATTCCCGCCCCGACGAGATCGACATGGAAGGCACACCACTGAGTGGCACCGACGTAGGCTGTGACGGGCATGCGGATGCCGCCGGTCACAGCCGATACCGGCCGTGCGGGGCCCACCTCGAAGCGGAACCGGTCGCCGATGTCCGTGGCTGCTGCCTTTCGTAGATCGGCTTGGGCGACCTCCGGTGCCACGGACCTGAACACATCGATGTCGAGCGTTGCTCTGACCGCGAGGCCCCGGGCCAAGAGCGCCGTCGCCCCCTTCACCACCCAGCCGTCGTCGATGCGATAGAGGCGTTCGAGAAGCCGGTCGTATCCCAACTGCCGTTGCAGCTGTGGCAGGGTCCAACGGGCGGTCGTGGCCAGTGCGCGCAGCCGGTCGGTGAGGGCGCGGCGAAAGGCGGCCGGGGTGGGGAAGGCCGGGGCCGGACTCAACGCGCCGGCCTGAGATTCGGAGACGCTCCGGGCGCCGGCTCGTTGTGGGAGGTGCGATTGGGGTACGCCTTGGCTTCTGCGATCCATTGCGGCGCATTGGGATCGCCGACCAGCTCCAGGAGCCAGCGAAGAAGCGCAAGTCCGTCCCCGTGTCGGAGTCCGAACCGGGCGGCGTGGGGTGCCAGGGCGTTCGCGATCGTGCCCGGGTAGTCATGGGCGCCCCGGATCGCGTCGGCGGCGATGTCTCCAACTGCCTCTGGGTCCTCGTGCTCAGCGAGGAGGTCGGGAATCGTGCGCGCTGGCCGGGTCACCGGAAGGCCCAGGAGGGAGATGCACTCCGCGGCCTGGAGCGGTCGGCGATGAAGGCGGACATCACCGCGGCGGGATTGACGTCTCACCGGAAGGGTGTACTCGTGGGTGTCGGCGGGGAGATGGCCAAGCCCGTACAGAGCTGCGGCGGATCGGTGCGAGACGACTCCCTGATGCAGGGTCCGATCCCACGCCGGGACCTCAGGGGCGAGTTGCAGCCACGCCGCGCGCAGTTCGGCATGGTCCGGGAGAGGCGCGCCACTGAGGTGGTACACCCCGTGGGCAACTCGCCGAAGGACCGAACCGCCCGCGATGAGGCGATCGAGGGTCGACCGGGGAATCCCAGCCATCTCAGCCTGGCGTCGCGTGATGAGGCCCCACTGGTCTTCGGCGGTGCCGGCAATGGCCCGGAGGGTCGCGGAATGAGGCATTACTGCATTATACCCTGGATTAGAGGGATAGTGAAGTATCGATGGTCGATCCATGCTGCGATCTACCCCAACAATGCCAGATAGTGCAGTATGCCGAGCTACGTGTCAACCCCACTCGCCGAGCCTCCACGTGGGGTCGGTCAGATCGACCGAAGGCTCTCCGACACCAAGCCGGACGCCATGAGCCCCGAGAGCTTCCGACGCAGCGGTACGATGGCCGCTCTTCGTCGTGTGCCAACCCATTGATCCAGGAGGCCGCAGTGACGACCAGCCACTTCTGTGGTGGGAAGTGGAGACCGGGGTCCAACGAGGAGTGCCCGAAGCACAAGCGCCTCAGCAAGAAGCAGGTCTCGGTCTACCGAAGTGGTGACCACGGTCATCCGTCTTCGGGGTCGGGTAGTGACGGCTCCGGCTCCTCGGGCGTTTCCAAGCCTCACTCGGCTTGAACCGGTAGCGCTCTGTGGGGGTGATGGGCGTGACACCGGTCCGTGCCGCAGTCGCCTGGCGGTCGTCGGTTGCTCTCCCGGCCGCTCCACATCCGACACCAGCCTGTCCTGAGCGATTCGGGCATCGCCCAACGCCGACAATCAGATCCCCCAACGGGTTCAACCTCTACCCCGGATCGGCCAGATCCGCTGAAAGGCCTCCCACCTGGAAGAACCCCACCGCCTGAGCCTCCACCGCGGGTCAGTCGAGTCCGCCGGAGGTTCTCCGACACGACCGGCCTCTGGTTGCCGGGCCGGAGAGGTGCGCCCGAAGGGGCGGCGCGAGCAATCGTGGGAGTCCAGGCGCCATCTCGATCGCAAGGCCCGCGCCGCGGTCAGAACCGATCCCTCCGCCCCTGGGATACCTGCCACCGAAGGCTCTCCTACGCCGGCTCGCCGCGGCATCGTGGGTCGGGGCTGGCCGGCGGGCTACAGAATGGGCCTGGCTACGCTGACCGGCCGGATGGCACGATCCGGAACGCGCACCAGGTGGGCGGCGATTGCCCTGGCCGTGGCGATCACCGTCCCCTATGTGGTCATGTTCGTCCAGACCCTTCGCGCGATCGTGGACCCCGACTCGGTGTCCACGGAGATGCTGCTGCAACTGGCCCTGATGGGAGCACTCGCCCAAGGCGACCAGGCGTCGATCGCCTTCTCCTACCTGGCCGCCGTCCTGGGCGCGGTGAACTTCGTGGTGCTGGTGGTCATCGCGGGCCTGATCGCGCGCCGCCAAGCGGCCCGTGAGGCGGCGTTCGCGGTGTTCGGGATCATCACCCTCGTCGCCGGCCTGTCGGGCCTCGGCAGTCTGCTCGGCGGCCGCGCATCGGACGGCTCGTGGCTGGGGGCGATCACTGCCCTGGCTTGCCTGGGAGTAATCGTCCTGCTGGCACTGGAGAGCACCGGGGCCGACTTCGAACTGGCCGAGATGGAAAGGCGGCGGCGCCCCTCCCCGTGAGCGGAGAGAGGTCGGGGTTGCGGCTCGTGGCCGGGGCGGCTCAAACCCGCCGGCAGGCCTGAGCCGAGCACACGACAGTGGACGGGATGAGCCTCACGCGGAATGCGGCCGCCCGTTGGGGGGTTCACCGGGTGACGCCCAGCGGAGGGGAGACCGTGGCGAGAGTGATCGTGGTAGGGGACGGGCCGGCGGGGCTGAGCGCCGCCCTGTTCCTGGCCAAGAACGGACAGCAGGCCGAGGTTTTCGGACAAGACGGCACCGGCATGAACTACGCCTACTTGCACAACTACCTCGGCCTGGCCGAGATCGCCGGGACCGAGTTCCTGGCCCGGACCAGGGCGCAGGTCGCGGCGGTCGGGGCCTCACTGCACGGCGCCGCCGTCACCGCGGTGTCGGCGCGGGACGATGCGGTCACCGCGACCATCGGCTCCGGCGGCACGCTCGAGGCCGAGTACCTGGTCCTGGCCGAGGGCAAGAACCCGGCCCTGGCTCGCTCACTCGGCCTTGCCGAAGACGAGCGGGGCGGCATCTGCACGGATGGCGAGGGGCTGAGCTCCCACCCGCGGGTGTATGTGATCGGCCGGAGCACCCGGCCGGGACGCAGCCAGGCCATCATCTCGGCCGGCGATGGCGCGCGGGCTGCTCTGCACATCCTCGGCCGGGAACTGGGCAAGGACGTTCAGGATTGGGACACCCCACCGAAGCCCTGACGTCGAGGATCCGGCCGCAACCCGCCGGCGCTGGTGGGGACGGCCCGCGAGTTCCCGCAGGCTGACCGCCGAGGGACGGCCGAGCCACGAACCCTGAGGCCCTCGGGTCACCTGGGGGTGAGGGGTCCCGGGGGCACCACGATGTCGCCCACCACCGGCGTGGGCTTCTCGGCAGCGATCCGCGCGAGCGTGCGGTAGGCGAGCAAGCCGCAGAGCAGGGCGGCCAGACCGCCCAGGCCGAGGCCGTAGCGGGGTCCCAGGTGCTCGCCGATCCAGCCCATGAGGGGCCCGCCCACCGGTGTGGAGCCGAGGAAGGCGACTCCCCAGAGCGCCATCACCCGTCCCCGCATCTCCGGCGCCGAGGCCAATTGCAGGGTGGCGTTACCGAGAGCGAGGAAGCTGATCGAGGCGGCGCCGACCAGCACCAGCAGGGCCAGGGCCACCCACAGCCCTGGCGCCAGCGCGGCCGCCAACTGCACAGTGCCGAACGCCACTGCCGTAGTGGCCAGGGCGGTGGTGCGGCGCCGGCCCGCCGCGGCGGTGAGGAGGCCGCCCACCACCGCCCCGCCCCCCATGCAGGCGGTCATGGTGCTGTAGGTGCCGGCATCTCCATCGAAGGTGAAGCGGGCCAGGAGCGGCAGGATCACCTGGAACTCATAGGTGAGGGTTCCGACAACGGCCATCATCAGCAGAGGGATGAACAGGGTGGGGGTCCTCCGCACGTAGCGCAGACCCTCCCGCAACTGACCGCGCCGGCGGGGCTGGCGCGGGCTGCGGCGCAGGTCCTCGACGCGCATGGCCGCCAGGGCGGCAATGACCGCCAGGTAGGAGCCGGCGTTGACCAGGAAGCAGGGGGCCAGGCCCACGGTGAGGATGAGCGCTCCGGCCACCGCCGGCCCGATGACCCGGGCAAGGTTGACCAGCACCGAATTGAGGCTCACCGCGTTGGTGAGGTGATCCGACCCCACCATCTCGCCGATGAAGGTTTGCCGGGTGGGGTTGTCCACCAGGTTGACGAAGCCGAGGCCGGTGGCCAGGACGTAGACCATCCAAAGGCGGATGAGGTCGAAGAGAACCAGCAGGCCGAGGGCCGCGGCCAGCATCCCGGCCGCGGCCTGGGTGGCGAACAACAGGTGCCGTTTGTCGAAGCGGTCGGGGAGGACCCCGCCGACTGGGCCGAGGAGCAGCACGGGCAGGAACTGGAGGGCGAGCACTAGGCCGATGGCCGTCCCCGATCCGGTCAGCTCGAGCACCAGCCAGCCCTGGGCAACGCTCTGCATCCAGGTGCCGGAGAGGGAGATGGCCTGCCCGGCGAGGTAGAGGCGGTAGTTGCGAACGCGCAGCGAGGAGAACATCCGGCGGGCGGCGGCAGCGGTGGAGATCACGGTGACACCCTCGCTTCACGCGACGGAGCGCGGCGTTGCCGCCCGGGGAGCGCCACGGTGCGGAGCCCGGCGGGAAGCTCGTGCAGGGCCTGACCTGTGGGGTGTGTCATTGCACCAGCGCGCCAACCAAGCACCCAGCCTACGAGGTTGCGCCGCGCCCCCCGCCGCCGCGGCCATCGACTCGCCCCGCCGGAGGGGCAGGACGCGCCGGGGCCCGGCCGAAGGACCGGGCCCCGAGCATCGCGACGATCAGCCCACGTAGGGGATGGTCAGGAAGACGGCGCCGGTGCACACGGCCTGCTCGCCGGCATCGTATGCGTTGTTGTTGTTGGTGTCGCTCCAGCCCCCGGAGAACCCGACGATGCCCGCCTCCTCGCCGGCGCCGGTCCCGGCGGGGCGCTCGATCTTCACGGTGGCCCGCAGGGTCACCGCCATGTCGGCAACCGTCAGGCCGGTGGCGTCGATGTTGGCCCGGGTGTGCCAGGCCTCCCAGGTGTCGAAGGCAGCCTCGACATCGGAGGCGTCGATCCCGTACGCCTGGCAGGCGCCCGGCTGCAGGAGGGCGTTGGCGAGGCCGACGGTGTTCTTGCCCCGAAAAGGCCCGCCCCAGTTGCCCTGCGTGTCGAACAGCACGCTGGCCACTCGATCGGCGTTGGCCACTCCGACCAGGATGAAGACCTTGTCGGACGTGGGTACGGTTATCGCGTAGGGCTTGAGGTCGAAACGGACCGCGGTGCGGTCGCCGGGGCCCAGCGAGTACTGCGTCATGCTGGTCCCGCGGAGCGCGAAGCAGGACGAGGCCAGCAGGGCGAAGACCGCCACCAGAACGGCGGCGAATCGGAAGGTGGACCGACTCATGAACCCCTCCAAGGTTGACTGGACTCACCCTACTCCTGAGGGCGTCGGGGTGCAGGACGGGGCGGGCCGAACTGCCAAGCGGTTCGGTCGGAGAGAGGGACCTCCCCAGAGTCGGATGCGTGCCTCGCCGCACTCCCGGTACCCTGCTCGCGGAGCGTGACCGCGAAGGGCAGGATGCAGCCGCGACAACGCCGGCGAGGCCCACTGGCTGTTTGGCTGGCTTGTGGGCTGGTGGCAGGTGCCTGTTCGGGCGGTGCCGAGGCTCCTCAGGCGAATGGGCCGACGACGACGGCCACCGCCACCCCGACGACCGTGACCAGCACCACGGCAGCCGCCACCACCACGGAAACGCCGCCCACCACGCCGCCGGCCACCGCCACTACCGGCACCGTCGCTGCCACGACGACGAGCACTACCCGGCCGGGGTGGTGGCGCGCCGTCAGCCCGTCCGATCCCTTGCGGGTCTGGGTCATCGGCGATTCGCTGGCGGGGCCAGTGGGGAATGCTCTCGCCGGACGGGGGGCCACGACCGGGCCGATGGTGGTCACGGTCGATCACGAGAAGGGCACCGGCCTGGTGCGAGACGACGTCTTCGACTGGCCCGAGTACATGCGCCAGCGCCTGGGCGAGGTGAGCCCGGACGTCGTGGTGACGCTCATCGGGGCCAACGACGGGCAAGCCCTCCGGCTGCCCGGCGGCTGGCTCCAGTTTGGAACCCCCGAGTGGGACCGCGAGTACGCCGCCCGCGTCGGAGCCTGCATGGATCTACTGGTCGGCGGGTCCCCCCGGGTCTACTGGGTGGGCGTGCCGATCATGGCCGACCCTGCCTACGACGGGCGGGTGCAGCACATCAACGCCCTTGATCACGAGCAGGCGGGTGCCCGTGGCCAGTTGGTCTATGTGGATGCCTATTCCCTCTTCCAGGACGAGGCCGAGGACTTCGCCACGGAACTGGTCGACGAGCACGGCGACCTGGTGGCGATGCGCCTCCCCGACGGGATCCATCTGACCGCGGCCGGAGCCGATCGGCTCGCCCAGGCCGTGCTATCCCAGATAGCGGGCGATTGGGGTTTCGAAGCCCCGCTGGGCAGCTGAGCGGGAGGCCAAAGATGGGCCAACCGGCCGTCACCGGGCCCAGGAGCTAGGCGTCGGTCCTGGCGGTGGCGGCCGCCTTGCGGCGCCGACGGATGAGCTCGGCCACTGTCGGTATCACCGAGACGAGCACGATCCCGAGGATGACCAGCGGGAAGTGGTTCTTGACGAAGGGGATGTTGGCGAAGAAGTACCCGGCGAAGGTGAAGAGGCCGACCCAGCCGATTCCCCCGATCACGTTGTAGGTGAAGAAGCGCGGGTACCCCATGCGCCCCATCCCGGCCACGAACGGAGCGAAGGTGCGCACGATGGGCAGGAAGCGGGCGACGATGATGGTGGCCGGCCCGTACCTCTCGAAGAAGGTATGGGTGCGCTCGAGGTTCTCCTTCTTGAAGAAGCGGGTCTGCTCCTCCCTGCGAAACAGCTTCGGGCCCAGGTAGCGCCCGATCGTGTAGTTGAGGGCGTCGCCGAGCACGGCCGCGACGCTGAGACTGATGAAGAGAACCCAGACGTCGAGGTCGCCGCGAGCGGCGAAGGTCCCCGCCGCGAAGAGCAGGGAGTCCCCGGGGAGGAGGGGGGCGATGACCAAGCCGGTTTCCCCGGTGATCACCAGGAAGATGATCACGTAGGTCCACAGGCCGAAGTCCTGGATCAGTTGGCTGAGGTGGACATCGATGTGGAGGATGAAGTCCACGATGTTCGCCAGGAACCCCATGCTTACCCCGATGGTGTGACGACAGCCCAAACCCCGGCCCGACCCATCATGTTAAGGGCCGCGCCCAGCAACCTCGGGATGCACGGTGCGCGGGCCTTCGACCCGGGCCGGCCCTCGTCTCCGCAGTAGCGGTGGCGCCCCGACCTCAGGGTCAGGGCGCAGGCGGGCTCGACGGGGCGGCAGCCTCACGGCGCCGTAGCAGCAGGGCGACCCCGAGCGCCCCGGCCAGGAGCAGCGCCGAGAACAGGAAGGTCTCCCCGAGGGCCGAGGAGGTTATCTGCCCCTGGGCCCGGCGCAGGGCCTCCTCGTAGCCGGGATCGGCCATGGGCGGCAGGTCCAGGCTGCGGCGGGCGGCGTCGAAGCGGAAGATCGCCCAGGAGGTCAGGCCGGAGAGGCCCACCGCGAGCCCCATGAGGCGGGACAGGATCACGAGCCCCCCCGCCACGCCGCGCCGGTCGGCGGGCACGGCATCGACCGCGGCGGCATTGGCCGGGGCGGTTACCAGGCCGAAGCCGGCCCCGAGCAACGCCAGGCAAGCGACCATGAGCCCCAGAGTGACCTCCGGGCCCCAGGTGGCTCCCATGAGCAGGAAGGCCGCGGCGGCGGTGGCGAGCCCCGCCAGGGCCGGGGGGCGGTACCAGCTGCGCTCGGTCAGACGTCCGCCCGCCCAAGAGGCGAGCGCCATGGAGGCGGTCAGGCCGCTGAGAACCCAGCCGCTGAGGACGGCGGCGCGCTTCAGACCGGTCTCCACCACCAGGTTCACGAAGAGGGGGACGTCCACCATGGCGATGATCAGCGCCGCTCCCACCAGGAAGTTGATGGCCATGGCCGGGGCGAAGTTGGGCCGCCGGAACAGGCTCAGGTCGATCAGCGGGTCATCGCTGCGCCGCTCTAACCAGACGAAGGCACCCACCGCGATCAGGGCAACCAGCAAGAACGGCAGGGTGGGCAGCGAGCGGCGCCCGGTCAACTCCTCCAGACCGCCCACGCCGGAGATCTCGCTGGTGTTGACCAGGGCCACGTTCAGGCAGACGAGGGCGGTCGAGAGCCCCAGGGCGGCCGCCCAATCGATGCGCCGGCGCTCCGCCGGCCGATCGAGGTCGGCCAGCGCCCACCAGGCGGCGACGAGGGCGATCACCGCCAGGGGGATGTTAAGGAAGAACTGCCAGCGCCAGTCGAGGAAGCGCACAAGCAGCGCGCCGAAGAGCGGCCCCCACACCCAGCCGATGGTGTCCACCGCCCCCAGCACGCCGAGAGCGCCGGGTCGGCGGCGCTCCTCGAAGACGTCTCCCACCACGGCCAGAGCGACCGGGACCATGGCCCCGCCGCCCAGGGCGCTGAGTATGCGGGCCACCATGAAGGGCCCGAGAGTCGTGGTGAAGGGGATCCAGGCCGACCCTGCCAAGAAGAGGGCCAGGGCGCCCACGAAGACCCGACGCCGGCCGAGGACGTCGCTCAGGCGGCCCATGAAGGGCATCACCGCCACATACGCGACCAGATAGGAGTTGACGATCCAGGCGGCCCGGTCCCAGCCGTCGGGCAGCGGGATGCCCAGGTGGCCGATGATCTGGCGGAGCATGGTGGACACGACGGTGAGGTCGTCGGCCGCGATGAAGACACCGAAGCAGACGACGGCCAATACCGTCCCCGGCGAGGGGCGACGGCGGGTCATTCCACCGCCGGTGGCTGGATCTCCACCGGTTCGTCGTAGCCCGACAGGGTGATGCTCCAGTCGCTCACCCCCGCGTCTCCGGTGGTGGAAAGCTCGAGGCGCCGAATGCGGCCGGAGGACTCATCCAGCCAGAGGTCGATCGGGACCGACTGGGCGGCGGCGAACCCGGCGGTGAGCACCTCCACCCGGGCGGGGGGGACGGTGGCGGTCAGGTGATGGCCGTCCTCCTCGGCAGCCACAAAGGACACATCGGTGAGGTCGGCAAGGAGGGCCACCCAACCCGCATCCGGGTCGAAGAGCACCGCCGGGTTGAAGCCGGTTCCGGGGGTCAGCTCCTCCCACCGCCCGGTGAGGGGGTTGGTGAGCCAGGTACGCGAGGCCACGGAGATGGTTCCCAGCTGCACGGTGATGTCGCCGGCCCGGACCTGCAGCACGGCCTCGGCCGAGGCGGGCGCCGAATACCGGCCCATGGCCGAAGTGAACTCGAAACCCTCGATGGTGACCGGGGCGCCGGCGCGGGACATCTCGAAGGAGGCGGTCTCGACCACCGCCATGGCCGACCTCGCTTGGTCGAGCAGGGCGGTGGCATCGGGCGGGGGGGACCCGGGCTCCCCGGAGCAGGCGGCGAGCAACAGGCCCACAGAGAGCAGCAACTGGCGTCTCATGCTGGGCAAGGCTAATGATCCCGAAGCCCCGAAGGTGCCCGCCCCGGACCGGTGCCACGAAGCGACGGTATACCATCGTGCCGGTCCCGCCGCCGGCGGGGGCGGACGAGGTCATGACCACACCGGAACCGATCAAGGCAGTGCTGCGCGACGGCTTCGCCCTGGTGGGCCGCTTCGTCGCGGCGCGCCCGGGGGCCTTCGCCCTCGCCGTGGCCGGGGCCATGGTGTACGCCTCGGCCATCGTGGCCTCGGCCCTGGTGGTGGGCCGGGTCACCGACGATCTCATCATCCCCGTGCTGGGCGGGGGCGAGCCCCTGGGCAACCGCTGGCTGGGCGGCGTGCTGGTCATCGCCGGCGTCGCCGCCTACAAGGCAGCGGGGATCACCCTGCGCCGGACCTTCGCCGGATGGCTCCAGGGGCGCACCCAGGCCGACCTGCGCTACCGCCTCATCGACCACCAGATGCGGCTCCGGCTCTCGTGGTTCAGCCGCCAGTCGACCGGGGACCTGATGGCGGTGAGCGAGACCGACGGCCGCCAAGCCACCTACATCCTCGCCCCGCTGCCCTACGGCACGGGGTCGGCGCTGCTGCTCCTGGGGAGCATCGCCATCATCACCTGGCTCGACCCACTGCTGGGCCTCATCACCCTGGCGGGCCTGGCCGGGATCATCGGCATCGACCTGCGGGGCTCCTGGCGGACCTTCGCGGCTTTCGAGCAGGTGCAGCGGAGTCGGGGGGCGGTGAGCGGGATCGCCCACGAGAGCTTCGACGGCGCCCTCACCGTGAAGGCCCTGGGTCGCGAGGAGTATGAGGTCGAGCGCATGCAGCGGGCGTCGGAGGGACTCCGCGACGACATCGTAGAGGTCAACCGCCTCTGGGCGTTCTTCGGGGCCTTCATCGAGTCCTTCCCCGCGTTCTGGACCGTGCTCCTGCTCGTGGTGGGGGCAGTGCGGCTCGAAGCGGGGGCGATCACCCCCGGCGACCTGATCACCATCACCTACCTGCTCTCGCTGCTCGCGGTGCCCATGCGCCTCTTCGGCTGGGTGTTCTGGGATCTGGCGCACAGCCTGGCCGGATGGCGCCGGGTGGAGGCAGTGCTCGGGGTGGAGGAGTTCGTGGTGCACGGGGACCTGTCGGCCGACCCGAGCCCCACTGGAGCTGCGGTCACCGGAGAGACGGTGGGTTTCACCTACACCGGGAACGAGGTAGTGCTTGCGGGGCTGGAACTGGACATCCCCCCGGGCCGGACCGTCGCGGTGGTCGGGCCCACCGGCTCGGGGAAGTCCACCCTGGCGATGCTCCTCGTCCGACTCTGGGACCCCTCCACGGGGGTCATCTCCCTGGACGGGCGCGACCTGCGCCGCTTCGCCCGGGCCGAGCTGCCCCAGGAGGTGGCCTTCGTCCCCCAGGAGGCGTTCCTGTTCAACGACGACGTGCGGGGCAACATCACCCTGGGGATGCCCTTCAGCGATGAGGAAGTCACCGCCGCCGCCCGCCTCGCCGGCGCGGACGGGTTCGTGCGGGAACTCCCTCAGGGCTACGGGACGCGCCTTGGGGAGCGGGGCACGACGCTGTCGGGCGGGCAGCGGCAGCGGGTGGCCCTGGCCCGGGCCTTGGCCCGCCGCCCTCGCCTGCTGGTCCTCGATGACGCCACCTCGGCGGTGGACCCCTCGGTCGAGGCCGAGATCCTGCGTGGGCTGAGGGAGGCCGACCTTCCCTCCACGGTCGTGGTGGTCGCCT
Source organism: uncultured Acidimicrobiia bacterium (assembly GCA_964354255.1). GTDB lineage: Bacteria > Actinomycetota > Acidimicrobiia > Spongiisociales > UBA11373 > VGBK01. Next base: position 15,678 of record CAYGYX010000002.1, read on the forward strand.
ACCGACCCTCGAGCATCGCCCTGGCCGACTCGGTCGTCTTCGTCGACGAGGGCCGGGTGATGGCCCACGGGCGCCATCAGGACCTGCTGGCTATCCAGCCGGGTTACGCCCGGCTGCTCCAGGCCTACGAGGAGGATGCCGCCGCCCGGCGCGCCGAGCGGGAGAACGAAGCAGAGGAGGCGGCGCGATGACCGCCGCGGACCCCGAGACCCCTCCGATCCCGGCCCGGGTCGCCCTGCGCCGCTCCGTCAGGGAGGCCCCCGCCCTGTTGCGCGGGCTGTGGCTGACCCTGCTCCTGATGACGGCCGGCACCGCCATGCAGATCGTGGTACCCGTCGTCATCCAGCAGATCGTGGACGGGGAGATCCTGGCCCCCGGAGGCGTCGACGTGGGCGGCGTGCTGCTCCGGGGCCTGGCGGCTCTGGCCGCCATCGTGGCGGCGGCTGCCGCCCGGCGCCTTGGCCTGGTCAGGCTGCTGACCGCCTCGGCGACGGGCCTCTCCGACCTGCGCGTCGTGACCTTCCGCCACATGCACCGCCTCTCGATCCTCCACGTGGAGGGGGAGCGGCGCGGCGCCCTGGTGTCGCGGGTGACCTCGGACATCGCCACCATCCAGGACTTCATGGACTTCGGAGGGGTGGCGATGGTCATCGGCTCCCTCCAGGTGGTCCTGGCGGTCGTGGTGATGACCGTGTACCGCTGGCAGCTGTCGCTGCTGGTGGTCCTCGGCGTGGTGGCTTACGCGGTGATGCTCTCCTGGTTCCAGTCGATCCTGGCCCGGGCCCACGATCGGGTCCGGGTCCGTGTGGCCGACAGCCTGGCCGCCGTGGGCGAGGCCATTTCCGGGCTGCCGGTGGTGCGGGCCTTCGGCGCCGAGGACGTGACCCTGGCCCGGGTGCGCCGGGCCCTCGACGCCCAGTTCCTGGCCGAGTTCCGGGCCAACCGCCTGGGGGCCTTCCTGTTCTCCTCGGCCGAGCTGTTCGCCGGGCTCATCACCGCCGCCGTCATCGGCGTCGGGGTATGGCTGGGGGCGGCACGGGGGGTCTCGGCCGGCGGCCTGCTCGCCTTCCTCTTCCTGGTGAACTTGCTGGTCGAGCCGGTGCAGATGCTGGTGGAGACCCTGGACCTGGTGCAGAGCGCCGGCGCCGGGGTGCGGCGCATCCTCGGGGTGCTCGACACCCCCATCGACGTCCCCGACCCGGTGGATGGGGTCGACCTGCCGGCCGGGAGCCTCGACGTGGACTTCGAGGGGGTGCGCTTCCGCTACCCGACCGGGCCCGACGTGATCAGCGACCTCAACGTGCGCATCCCCAACGGCACCCGGGTGGCGGTGGTGGGGGAGACCGGTTCGGGCAAGACGACCTTCGCCAAACTGGTGACCCGCCTCCTCGACCCCACCGCAGGCTGGGTGATCATCGGCGGGGTGCCCCTCAACCGGATCCGCTTCGCCTCCTTGCGGCGGCGGGTGGCCTTCGTTCCCCAGGAGGGCTTCCTCTTCGACACCACCGTGGGTGGCAACGTGCGCTACGGCAGGCCGGAAGCAACCGACGCCGAACTGCACGCGGCCTTCGAGGAACTCGGGCTGGCCGACTGGCTGGAGCAGCTGCCGGCGGGCCTGGACACGCCGGTGGGGGAGCGGGGCGGGCAGCTGTCGGTGGGCGAGCGGCAGCTGGTGGCCCTGGTGCGGGCCTGGATCGCCGACCCCGACTTGCTGGTCCTCGACGAGGCCACCTCGGCGGTGGACCCGGCCCTGGAGGTGCGCCTGCGCCGGGCCATCGAGCGCCTCACGGCAGGCCGGACCAGCATCACCGTGGCCCACCGCCTCTCCACGGCCGAGGCTGCGGACGAGGTCCTGGTCTTCGACCAGGGCAGCCTGGTGGAGCGAGGCCCGCACGACGAGCTGCTGGCCGCGGGCGGGGTCTACGCCGCCCTGCATGCCGATTGGGCAGTAGGCACCGCCAACCCCTGACCGCGGTAGTCAGCGGGTCGCCGCCCCCATCGCCAGCCCGGCGGCCACCACCTTCCCCAGTTCCTCGGCGTGCCTACCCGCCGCGGCGGCCGTTTCGACCAGGGCGGCGGTGGGGAACAGGCCGAGCACCTCGATAGCGGCGGCGCAGGCGGCTAGGCCCTGGTCGGCCTTGGCCAGCCGCGTGCCGGCCGAGGCGGGATCGAGCACCACCACCCGGGCGGGGGTCTCCAGGTCGGCCACCTCCGGCAAGGCAAGCACGGTGGACTGGGCAGCCAGGCGGGGCAGGTAAGGGCGGGCCTTGGCGAGGCCGTCGTTGCTGAGGACGACCAGCGAGTGGGGCACATCCATGCCGGCGAAGTCGAGCGGCTCGGGGGAGAGGATGAGCGTGGAGACGCTGTGCCCGGTGCGGACGGTGATCGGGTAGTCGTCAGCCTGGGCGGCGTAGAGGCCCGAGCGGATGGCGGCCTGGGCGGCCAGCCGCACCCCGGAGCGCACCCGGCCGCCGGCCGAGCCGGCCACCAGCAGCGCGAAGCGCCGGTCCAGCGCGGTGGCCTGTGTCACCGGGATGGGAAAAGGCCCTAGCGAGGGGCGCCCGGGACGGGCGGCGGCCCGGTAGGCGGCGGCGTACTCGGGCAGCTCGGGGCGCCGCTGGATGATCCCGGCGGCCATGCCGAGGTCGTCGAGGGTGGTCTGGATGGCCCGCCGGGTGAACTTGTTGGAGCGGACGAAGTAGGCCGTGCACAGCTCCCAGATGTCCAGCAGGGCGAACCCCCGGGCGTCCATGGCCTCGGCGATCCGCTCGGGCAAGTCCTCATCGAACGATGTGCCTCGCCAGACGTAACCGGCGCCGTTGACTGCCACGGTGGCGCAGATGTCCAGCGGACGCTCGAGATTGCCGGTGGGGGTGGTCGAGGTGAGCGCCCCGGCCGGGGTGGTGGTGGAGTGCTGGCCGCCGGTCATGCCGAAGTTGAAGTTGTTGAAGACCAGCACGGTGATCCCGATGTTGCGCCGCGCGGCGTTGAGCAGGTGGGCCCCGCCGATGCCGGTCCCGCCGTCGCCCATGACCACGACCACGTCCAGGTCGGGCCGGGCCAGCTTGATGCCGGTGGCGTAGGTGATGCTCCGCCCGTGCAGGCCGTGGAACGCGCTGGTGACGAAGTACTGGTCGCTGAGGCCGCTGCAGCCGATGTCGCTGACGATCACCACCTTGGTCGGGTCCGCCCCCCGGCGCACGAGGGCGGCGTTGAGGGCGTCGAGGATGGGGGAGTGGCCGCAGCCCGGGCAGAAGGGGTAGGGCAGGTCGTTGCGGTAGGTGGCGAGGGGGGTGATGGTGGTGGTCATCCCGCCGCCTCCAGCACCTGCTCGGGGGTGATCATCTCCCCGTCGACCCGATTCAGGCCCACGACGTGCGCAGCGGGCAGAAGGCGCTCCACCTCCAAGCGATACTGGCCCAGGTTCAGTTCGGGGACGAGCACGCGCCCCACGCCGGCCGCGGCAGCCCGCAGCGCGTCCTCGGGTACCGGCCACAGGCTCTTGACCACCAACGAGGAGAGGTGGCGGCCTTCCTGGCGGGCGCGGCGGATGGCCTCTCGGACGGCCCCGGCGGTGACCCCGTAGGAGACCACCAGGGTGTCGGCCCCGGGCTGGAGATCGGCCTCTACCAGGTCGATCTCGTCGCGGTGCTCCTCGATCTTGGCGGCCAGATGGCGGTTGAGGGCGTCCACGGTGGCCGGGTCCTTGGTGATGAAGGCACGCTCGTCGTGGCTGGAGCCGGTGAAGCGGACGGTCTCCTCGCCGCCGTAGTGGCGCAGCGGCGGTACCTGGCCGGCGGGCAAGTAGCGGTAGGGCATGCCGGGGGCATCGGGAAGGGGACGCGGGCGGACCTCAGCAGGGGCGTAGTCGTCGAGCGCCACGGTGTTCATCGTCATGTTCAGCTCTTTGTCGGTGAGCAGGAACACCGGGCAGCGGAAACGCTCGGCCAAATCGAAAGCCTTCATCGTCAGGCGGTAGCAGTCGGGGATCGAGGAGGGGGCCAGGGCGATGATCGGGTAGCCGCCGGAGGTGCCCCAGCGCACGAACTGGACGTCGCCCTGGCCGACGGTGGTGGCCCCCCCGGTGGCCGGGCCGAGGCGCTGGACGTCCACCACCACCAGCGGCACCTCGCCCATGACGCCCAGGCCCAGGTTCTCGCTGTACAGGCTCAGCCCGGGGCCGCTGGTGGCGGTGAGGGCCCGGGCCCCGGCCATCACCGCCCCGATGCACATGCCGATGGAGGCGATCTCATCTTCGCCCTGCACGGCCACCCCGCCCACCTTGGGGAGCTCGCGCATCATCATCATGAGGATCGGCGAAGCCGGAGTTATGGGGTAGCCGGCGAAGAAGGTGCAGCCTGCGTCGAGAGCGCCGCGCACGATGGCGGTGGAGCCGTCGGTGTACTCGCGCAGCGGCGGGCTGGGGTCAAGGGCCATGGATGGCCAATGGTATCGCCGGGGCCGACGCAAGCGGCCGATGGGCGGTGGGCGGATTCCCGGAGCCGCTACTCGCCGGTGGCGCCGTCGGCCGCTTCGCGCAGGAGATCGGCGTGGCCGGCGTGCCGGGCGGTCTCCTCTATCATGTGCAGCAGGATCCAGCGCAGGGTCACCGGATCCCCACGGGTCGCGAGCGCGTCCAGCCCGGGGGCCGCCGCCACCACCTGCCGACTCTGCTCGGCCTCGCTGTGATAGAAGCCGGCCACGCCCTCCGGGCTCTCCCATTCCTCCGCACGCCAGTCGGCATCGGGATCCTCGTCCGACCAGGGGAAGGCGACGTCCCGCCCGGCGAATCTGGCCTGGAACCAGTAGCGCTCGACGAAGGCGAGGTGCTTGGCGACGCCGAGGAGGCTCATGCCCGAGGGCAGCAGGCTGGCGCGGCCCTGTTCAGGAGTGACGCCGTCGAGCTTCCAGAGAATGGTCTCGCGCAGGTCGTCCAGGAAGCCGGTCAGGAGGGCGAGTTCGTCGATGCTGGTTCTCGCGGCGTGTCGGCGGCCTCGGTACTGCATGCAGGCACTCTAGGTCCGACCGGGCCGCCGGCCGGGCTGCCAGCCGCGGCCAAGCGGGAGCCTTGTTGGGATGAGAGGTTCGCCCCGGGCGTTCGTTGTTTGGTTTGTCTCTTGTAATATCGGGATATTCAGAGTATCCTGAATCTATGATGAGTACATACAGCGAGCATCAGCATCGCCTGGTTCGGGAGCTTCATTTCGCCGAGGACTGGGGCATGGTCTTCGAACTCCTGGCCATGCCCCGGATGGCCGGACGGGTCTGGGCGGTGATGGCGATGGCCGATGAGCCGTACTTGTCGGCCGACGACCTGGAGAACAGGTTGGAGGCGAGTTCGGGGGCCGTCAACGGGGCGCTGCAGTACCTGACCCGCCAGGGCGTGCTGGAGAGGGTGCGGGTGCCCGGCCAGCGCCGTTACTACTTCGGGCTGCGCCCCGGGACGATGGAGGTCCTGGTGGCGCGGCGGCTGGCGGTGATGGGTGAGATCCGGGACCTGGCCGCCCGCGGGATCCGGGAGTTCGCCGATCGCCCGGCAGCGCGCGCCCGCTTTGAGGAGGTTCACGAGTTCTACGAGTGGGTGGACGCGGAGATGGCCGCCCTCGTGGACCGGTTCCGGGAGTCGCGGCCCGCGAAGAAGCCGGCGAAGAAGGGGGCCCGGGCGTGATCGAGCTGGCTGGGGTCGGGAAGACCTTCGGCGAGGGGGCGGGCAGGGTGGTGGCCCTGCAAGGTGTGGACCTGAGAGTCGAGGCGGGGGAGTTCGTGGTGGTGCTCGGGCCATCGGGGAGCGGGAAGACCACCCTCCTCAACCTCATCGGGGCACTGGACACCGCCACCGAGGGGACAGTCAGGGTGGGAGGAGTTGACATCTCCCGCGCCGCACGGCGCGAGCTGTTCGAGTTTCGCCGGCGAACCGTGTCGTTCGTGTTCCAGAGCTTCAACATCTTCCCCGGCCTGACCGCAGCCGAGAACGTTCAGTTCGGCATCGATGTCGCCGGACGGGCCGGGACCACCGCAGCCGAGATCCTGGCGAGCGTCGGCCTGGAGGGGCGGGAGGACAGCTTCCCGCATCAGCTGTCGGGAGGGGAGCAGCAGCGGGTGGCGATTGCCCGCGCCCTGGCCACCGGGAACCCGGTGCTCCTCGCCGATGAGCCCACGGGTGAGCTGGACTTCCGTACCGGGGTGCAGATCCTGGGCCTGCTCGAGGCGCGCGCCGCCGAAGGCCGCGCGGTGCTGGTGGTAACCCACAACCGGGAGATCTCCCGCGCCGCGGACCGCGTAGTGGAGCTCAGCGGCGGTCGCATCGTGTCGGATGGCCCGCCGGCAGGCGGGCGGGCCAGGACCGCGGACCTGCACTGGTGAGCGGCATGAGGCTCTCGCTGCGCTGGTCGTGGCGCGACATGCGGGCCCACTGGGTCCAGGTGGCCGCCATCGCCCTTGTCGTTGCGCTGGGGACCGGGACCTACGCCGGCCTGGGGAGCACCGGCCAATGGCGGCGCACCTCCGCCGACGCCTCCTACGCGCTCCTCGGCTTCCGGGACCTGGAGGTGGAGCTCTCCGAGGGCTCGCTCGTGGAGCAGGGGAGCCTCTTGGCGGCCCTCGAGAGCGTGGAGCCGGGGCTCATCGCCGCGGCCGAGGAGCGATTGGAGCTCCCCACCCAGGTTGACGCCAGCCTCCCCGGCCGGACGATCCTGGTCCCGGGCCGGGTCATCGGGGTGCCGCTGGGCGACGGCGGCCCCACGATCGACCGCCTGGAGACGGTGGCAGGACGGGCCCTTGGATCGGAGGACTCCGGGGCAGCGGTGGTGCTGCTCGAGCGCAACTTCGCCGAGTACTACGACCTCCCAGCCGAGGGCTCCCTGTCCATCGCAGGAGGGCGGCCGCTGACCTACGTGGGCTGGGCCGGTTCGCCGGAGTACTTCATCGTCATCCCTGAGGACGGCTCGGGGTTCTTCATGCAGGCGAACTACGCCGTCGTGTTCACCTCGCTGGAGACGGCGCAGGATCTGGCCGGCGCACCCGGCCAGGTGAACCGCGTGTTCATCCGCTTCGCGCAAGGCGCCGACCTGGGCCAGACCGAAGGGGCGGTGACGACCGCCCTGGAAGAGAAGTTCCTCGAGTTCGGCATCACGGTGGTGCCCCGCGACGAGGAGCCCGCCTACTCGATGATGTACGACGACATCGAAAACGACCAGCGGACCTACAACATCTTCGCCGGCCTCATCTTCGTGGGGGCGGTCGCCGCCGCTTTCAACCTCACCACCCGCTTGGTGGAGGCTCAGCGCCGGGAGATCGGGATCGCCATGGCGCTGGGCGTGCCCCGGTCCCGCATAGCGCTGCGGCCCCTACTGGTCGGAGCCCAGATCGCTCTGTTGGGCGTGGTCTTCGGGCTCGGGGTCGGCTGGGCGGTCGGCTTGGCGATGCGCCAGGTCGTCCAGGGCTTCTTCCCCCTGCCGGCCTGGACCACGTCGTTTGTCGGTGGGCCCTTCGCCCGCGCCGCGGTGGCCGGCTTCGTGGCACCCTTCCTCGCGGTGGTCTACCCCGTCTGGCGAGCGGTTCGGGTCCGCCCGATCGAGGCCATTCGGCCGGCTCACCTGGCACGCAGGGCCAGGGTCCACTGGGCCCGCCCGGGGCGCGGGCCCGGGCACACCCTCCGCCGGCTGCCGTTGCGCAACCTGGCACGGGCACCGCGCCGCACCACCCTCACCGCGCTGGGCATCGGTGCAGCGATCGCCGTCCTCACCGCACTGTTGGCAATGGTCGACTCGTTCACCCGCACCGTTGACGTCGGCGAGCAGCAGATCCTGGTGGGCAAGGCCGACCGGATCATGGTGGACTTCGACCGGGTGTACGCCGCCGACGCCCCCGAGGTGGCCGCCGTCCTGGGTTCAGCCACCGTGACACAAGCCGAGGCTTCGCTCGCGTTGCCGGGGCGCCTGCAGACCGCCGGGTCGGGTTTCGACGTGGTGATCGGCCTGGTCGATCTGGAAGCGTCGGTGTGGATCCCGGATCTCTCCGCCGGGCGCCTGGACCCCGGCGGGGTGGTGATAGCCCGCAAGGCGGCGGAGGACCTGGGGGTGGGTGTGGGCGACCAGATCGTCCTGATCCATCCCCGTCGGACGGGGGAGGCTTCGTACGGGTTTGCCGCCACGTCGGTGGAGGTCGTGGGAATCCACGAGACGCCCTACCGGTTCCTGGCCTACCTGGACGTGTCCCAGGCCGAGGCCCTGGGCCTGGGAGGCCTGGTGAACCAGGTGAACGCCACTCCGGCGCCCGGCAACAGCCTCGACGATGTCAAGCGAAGCCTCTTCGAGGTGGAGGCAGTGGCTTCGGTGCAGCCGGCGACGGTGGTGGCCGACACCTTCCGCGACTTCCTGGAGCGCTTCATCGGAGTGCTGCAGGTGGTCCAGGGCGCGGTGTTCCTCCTCGCGCTGGCCATCGCGTTCAACTCGGCGAGCCTCAACCTCGACGAGCGGGCGCGCGACTACGCCACCATGTTCGCCTTCGGCGTGTCACGGGGCCGAGCCCTGGCCCTGGCCATGGTGGAAGGGGCGATGCTGGGCCTGCTCGCCACCGGGCTGGGGATGGCGGCCGGCTACGGGCTCACGCGATGGATGGTGGGCAGCTTGTTCGCCGAAACCGCACCCGATATCGGTGTGCTCCTGTGGATCACCCCGAAGACGTTCGGCGTGGTGGTGGCCATGGGGGTGGCGGCGGTGGCCCTGGCCCCCCTGCTGACGATCAGGAAGATGGGCCGCATGGACCTGCCCGCCACCCTGCGGGTGATGGAGTAGCGCCCGCCGCCCGGCTAGGGCACCACGCCCAGGGCCCGCCCGACTCGCGTGAAGGCCTCGGCTCCCTTGCCCAGGTCGTCGTCGCTGTGAGCGGCGGACACCATCACCCGGATGCGGGCCTTGCCGCGCGGGACGGTGGGAAAGCCGATGGCCTGGGCGAACACGCCGTGCTCCTCGAACAGGCGTCGCGATACCTCCTGGGCCAGGGAAGCCTCCCCGAGCATCACCGGGGTGATGGGGGTGGCACTGATGCCGATGTCGAACCCGGCCCCCGACATCATCTCCTTGAAACGGCGGGCGTTGGCCCACAGGCGCTCCACCAGCTCGGTGGAGGACTCGAGCAGGTCGACCGCGGCCAGGCAGGCGGCCACGTCGGCCGGGGTGGCCGCCGAGGAGAACAGGAAGGGGCGGGCCCGCTGGTGGAGCCACTCGACCAGGGCCGACGACCCGGCCACGTAGCCGCCCATGACCCCGAAGGCCTTCGACATAGTCCCCACCTCGACGTCCACCCGGCCGTGGACGCCGAAATGGTCGACGATGCCGCGCCCACCTCGGCCCAGCACCCCCTCGCCGTGGGCGTCGTCCACCATAAGCATCGCCTCGTGGCCCTCGGCCACCGGAACAAGGGCGTCGAGCGGGGCCAGGTCGCCGTCCATAGAGAACACACCGTCGGTGATCACCAGCACCCGGTGGGCCCCGGCAGCCCGAGCTTCGCGGAGGGCCCGGTCGAGGTCGCCCGGGTCGGCGTGGTGATAGATGGACCGGGCGGCCCGGGTCAGGCGCACCCCGTCGACGATGGAGGCGTGGTTCAGCTCGTCCGAGACGACCGCGTCGCCCTCGCCGACCAGGGCGGCGATGGTCCCCAGGTTGGCGGCGAAGCCGGACTGCAGGGAGATGGTGGCGGGCACTCCCTTGAAGCGGGCCAGCCGCTGCTCGAGCTCCTCGTGGATGGCCATCGTGCCGGCGATGGTGCGCACCGCCCCCGGCCCTACTCCGTAGCGCTGCAGCGCCTCGGCGGCCGCCGCCACCAGCCGGGGATGGTCGGCGAGCCCGAGGTAGTTGTTGGAACAGAAGTTGAGCACCTGCCGGCCGTCGATGGTCAGCCAGGGGCCCTGCGGCCCGTCGATGCGCCGGATGGTGGTGTAGAGGCCCTGGCGGCGCAGGGTATCCAGCTCGTCTTGCAGGAAAGCGGTCCGGTCTGCCATGTTCACCTCACGCAGTGGTCAGCGGCCCGTCGGCGTCGGCGGGGTCCGGGAACATCACCACCTTCCCGCACTGGCCCGAGGCCATCAGGGCGAAGGCGGCCTCGAAATCGGCGAGGGCGAAGCGGTGAGTCACCATCGGCGCGAGATCCACCGCCCCGCTGCGCAGCATCGCACGCATCTGGTACCAGGTGGCCCACAGGCGCCGGCCGGCGATGCCGTGCACCGTGGCCCCCTTGAAGACGATGCGGTTGTCGAAGTCGAAATCGATCGTCCGGGAGAACAGGCCGAGCAGCGCGGCCTCACCTCCGGGGCGAAGCAGGCGGAAGCCCTGGTCGATGGCGGAGGCCACTCCCGACATCTCCAGCAGCACGTCTACGCCGTCCCCGTCGGTGGCCGACATGACGGCCTCGTACAGGTCGACCAGGGAGGGGTTGAAGGTGGCCTCGGCCCCCATGGCCCGGGCCAGGGCAAGCCGGTACTCGCTGATGTCGCTGGCCAGCACAGTGCGGGCGCCGAGGGCTCGGGCGGCGGCGATGGACATCACGCCCACCGGGCCGCAGCCGGTCACCAGCACCTTGCGTCCGGCCACGGCCGGCGTGGAGGCGGTGTGGACCGCGTTGCCGAAGTTCTCTTGGAGAGAAGCGATCGAGTAGGACATGCCGGGCGGGTCGGGCCAGCAGTTGACCGCCGGGGCGGCCACGAACTCGGCAAAGACCCCATCGCGATGCACCCCGAAGATGCTGGTCTGGGGGCACAGGTGCCCCTTGCCGGTGCGGCAGAGCACGCAGACCCCGCACACCACATGCGACTCGACCGATACCAGCGAGCCCAGGGGCGGGTCGGAGACACCCTCCCCGTGGGCAACGACGAGGCCACAGGTCTCGTGGCCGATGACGCGCGGCGGGACGACGCGGTCGACGGCCCAGGGGTCCCAGTTGCGGATGTGCAGGTCGGTGCCACAGATCGACGCTGCCTTGACCTTGAGGAGCACCTCACCTCGCCCCGGCCGAGGCGTGGGCACGTCCACCATGGCAAGGCCGGGGCCGGGGCCCGGCTTCACTACCGCGTGCATCACTCCCACCCTACCGGGCCGGCGCCGCCCGGGGGGCCGGGCGAGGGATTTGGGCAGTTCTCGAGGGATTCAACCGGGCGGGCCATACTGTGGCCCATGCGCGCCCGCCTCGCCCTCTCGGCACTGGTCCTCGGGGCCGGCTGGCTGCCCGCCTCGCCGGCTGCAGCCGGGGGCGAGACCCTGGTGTCGGTGGTTCCGGCGGTGCAGCCGACCTTCCGGGCGACTATGCCGGAACGCTTCGGCGGCGACGAGGACGGGGACGGTCTGATCGACCTACCCAACACGGTCGAGTACGTGCAGAGCTGCCCGGGCGCCTGCGACGGCCCCGTGCGCTTCACCCTGCGGCTGGACGCCTCCGCCAGCCGGGCCACCCTGGCCGGGGCACCGCTGGCGATCATCGGCTATCGATGGCGCATCACCAGCCCGAATGGCCTGTTGCTGGCCCGCTCGACGTCGCTGCCCGCGGTGGAGGTGCAGTTGCCCGAGGGGACCTACCGGGTGGCGCTCGACGTTCAGGCAGCTCTCGGCTGGGGCACGGCAACCGCGCGAGTGGAGCGGGAGGTGGTGGTCGAGGACCTGCTCATCGTGGCCGTGGGCGACTCGTATGCCTCCGGGGACGGCAATCCGGAGCGTTCCCGCCCGCCGGGAGCGGACGAGGCGGTGTGGGCCGATTCACCGGGCGACCCGGCAGCAGAGGCTGCCCACACGACGGCCCATCGCTCCACGGTCGCCTGGCCCGGCCTCGCCGCCCTGGCGCTGGAGCGGGACGACCCGGCCACTTCGGTGACCTTCGTCTCGCTGGCCGCCACCGGCGCGCGGGTGGGCCGGGGCCTACTGGAGGCGCAGTCGGGCGACGGCGGGCCGGGACAGCTGGACAAGGTGGCCGCCCTGGTGGGAGGGCGGCGCATCGATGCCCTCCTCGTCTCGATCGGAGGCAACGACATCGGCTTCGCCCGCATCGTGCGCGGCCTGGTCGACGCCGACCCGCAGGGCGACCCGGTCTGCTACCGGGTCGACGTGGAGAACGTGTGGCGGTCGACGGCCGACGGCGACTGGAACCGGGGATCGGGCCTGCGCTTCGCCCTGCCCTGGGGCGTCGCATGCCGCGAGAGGCAAGAGACCGGACGGCCCGTGCTCCCCGGCCTGCAGGGCCTGCCCGCCGAGCTGGACGCCCTCGCGGCGGGCATCGAGGGGGGCCTCCAGGTGGAGAGGGTCTACCTGATGGAGTACCCGGACCCCACCGGCGCGGGCGACGGTGTCGAGAGGTGCGCCGAGATCGCCGGAGATCTGACGCCCCCGTTCGGCTTCCATGAGATCGACACCGCCGAGCAGGCCGCCGCCCAGACCCGGGTGCTGGGCCCGCTCAACCAGGCCCTGGCCGAGGCGGCCCGGCGCCACGGCTGGGTGCTCGTCGATGAGATCGCCAGCGCCTTCGCGGCCGGGCACGGGTACTGCGCCGAGCGGCCCGACTACGGCGCACCCCCGAACGACCGGGTCGAGACGGCGGCCCCCTTCCCGCGGCTCTCCCCCGAGGGGTGGTACCGCCACCCGCTACAGGAGGATCTGAGCGACCTCCTGGCCGAGCCCGGTCTGTCCTGGTACCGGACGGCTTCCCAGTCGGTGGTACTGCAGGGGCCCGGGGCCCGATGGGACACGACCGGGACGTTGCACCCCAACGAGCTGGGCCACCTGGCCATGGCGAGGGCCCTCCTGGAGGCCATGCGCCCGGCGGGGGGCTAGCCGGGCTACCGGCCCGGCGTTCGAGGAGCCCCCGCGGCCGGGCTCAGGCTGCCGGGCCGGCAGCGCGCAAGCGGATGCGCCAGAGGCTGGTGCCGGTGAGGAAGAGGGCCATGGCCACGATCGTGGCCGAGGCCCCGGTGTATACCGCAGGCAGCCCGAAGGCCTGGCCGGCGGCTCCGCCGAGCACCGCTCCGAGGGGCAGGCCGGCCCAGGAGAGGGTGCGCGAAGCGGCGATGACCCGGCCCCGGAGCCCCGGCGGGGGCAGCTGCTGGCGCATGGTCGTGAAGGCGACGTTGAGGAACGAGACGCCGGTGACCGCCACCCCGGCAGGCAGGATGGCGAACAGAGTGGTGAGGGGCGGTGACAGCTCGGCGAGCGCCGGAGCGGCGAGGGCGAGAGCCAGGAACCCTGCCCCCATGGCCCCCAGCCCGCAGACGAAGGTGCGACCCAGCCCGAGGCGCCGGGCCAGGGTGGGGGCGGCCACCACTCCCAGCGCCCCCAGCAGCGAGTGGCCCCCGAAGAACCAGCCGATGAGCGCGCTCTCCGTCAGCCCCAGCTGCTCTTGGCAGAACAGGACCAGCAGCGCCTCCATGGGGACGAAGACCAGGTTGGCGGCCGTCCCCGCCAGGGTGGTCACCCGCAGCGCCGGCAGCCGCCAGAGGCAGGACATGCCCTGGCGGAAGGAGCTCAGCCAGGGATCCCGGGCCGGGGCGGGGCGAGGACGGATCTCCATGAGGACCAGCAGCGTGGCGGCGGAGACCACGAAGGTCGCCGCGTCGAGGCCGAACGCCAGGCGAAAGCCGCCGGCGGTCCCCGCCAGAAAGCCCGCCAGAGGGGGGCCGAGTGTCCAGGCCAGGCTGCGCACGAACTGGAGGCGGCTGTTGACCACTACCAGGGCGTCATCCCCGGCGAGGGTGGGGAGCCAGGCCTGGAAGCCGGAGTCGAAGGTGACGGTGAGGCTCCCCACCACGAAGGCGGCCACAAAGACCATCCACACCTCGGCCACCCCGGCTGCTGCCGCCAGCCCGAGCGCGAGGAACGCCCAGGCCCGGGCCAGGTCGGCAATGATCAGGGTCCGGCGCAGAGGGGCCCGGTCGAGCAACACCCCCACCGCGAACCCGAAGAGCAGGGTGGGGATCGTCTCCAGAGCGGTGGTGAGTCCCAGGTCGAGAGCCGACCCGGTCAGGTGCACGACGAACAGGGGGAGAGCCAGCAGGGCGACGTAGTCCCCGAACAGGGAGGCCGACTGGCCGGCCAGGACCCACCGTACGTTGCGGCGGGCCGCGGCCGCATCGGCAGGGCGCAACCGGCCGGTGCCGCTCATCGGCGGCGAGCCTAACCGCCGGCAGCCCGGCTTCCGGGGACCGGGCGGCGTACGATCTGCCGGTGAGCCCGGCCTACCTGCCTCTGCTGTCCATCCGCCGGGTGCTGGTGCCCGGAACGAGGGCGGCGTTGCCTTCCGCCCGTACGGACCTGCGGGCAGGGGAGCACGTGGTGACTGCTCTCGAGCCGGATGGAGACGAGCGGGCGGTAACCCGCTCGGTAGGCACCCTGGCTCACCTCGAGGAGGTGCGGCCCCTAGGGCCCGAGGCCGTCCTGTTGCGGCTCAGCGGCCGGCGGCTGGTCCGGCTCACGGAAGCGGAGCAGCGGGAAGGCCGGTGGTGGGCGAAGGTAGCCGAGATCGCCGAACCGAATCGGGAGGCGAGCCCTTTGATCGAAGAGGCCGAGAGGGCGGTGCGCCGGTACCTGGCCCTGCGGAGCGAGGCCGGAGAGGGCGGCGGGCCGATCGTCGAACTCAGCCGGGACCCGGTGGCCGCCTCACATGAGGTAGCCTCCAACCTGCACATCAGCTGGCCGGAAGTGCAGGACATCCTCGAGGCCGGCAGTGCCGCCGACCGGCTGCGCCGGGCGGGGGCCGTGCTCGACAGGGAAACGGAGCTGCTGCGGCGGCTCCTCGGCCGGGAAGGTACCTAGTGGCGAAGGCGAGAGAGCTCCCCCAGCAGGTCGGCGAGTTCGTGGCGCTGGCCAAGGAATACACCAAACAGCGAACCCTGGAGCCCGCCAAGGCCCTCGGGAGGGCAGCCGGGCTTGGCTTCGCCGCCGCCCTCCTGCTCTCCCTGGCCGCCCTCTTCGGGGCGGTGGCAGGGATGCGGCTCATCGTCGACGCGCTTCCCGATGGCCGCATCTGGGGAGGCTTCGGCTACATCCTGGCCGCCTTCGGCTTGTTCGGCGTGGCCGGGATCATCGCATGGAGGGCCGCCAAGTGAGAGTGGAGAAGGCCGATCTCGAGGCCAAGCTGCAGGAGATCCAGGGAATTGTCGACGAGACCACCCAGTCGGCGCGGGGGGCCGTCGTGGTGACGGTGGCGGTGGTCGTGCTGATTGCCCTGTTCTTCCTGCTGGGCAAGCGCCGGGGCAAGAAGGGCAGCGCCCGGGTCGAGGTGTACCGCCTCGGCTGACGGCAGGGTCGCAAGCGTGCGCCCTCCAGCTTCAGCCCTCGACTTCGAGCTCCTCGTCGCTGCCTGCCAGCCGTATGCGCAGTGACTCTCCGCTGCGCAAAGTGCGCGCGTAGAGCAGGCGCTTGCGCGGGCCGGCGAACCGGCGGAACACCCCGACCACGGCCACAGCCGTCCCCAGGCCGGCCAGCAAGGCGTTGCCCCGCCGGGCCCCGCCGGCGAGCGCCCGGATACCGGTTCGGATGAAGTCCACCGGCGGATCTTAGGGGTTCGGGGAAGGTCGGCATGGCCCTAGAGTGACACCGTGTTCCGGCACCGCACCCGCCTGGTGAAGTGGCTGGGCGTCATCCTGGCGGTGATGCTGCTGCTCTCCTTCACCCTTCCCCTGCTCCTCTCCGGACGGTGAGCGAGGTCTTCCGCCCCGGTGAGCCGTGCCTGCTCGTGGACGGGCGGGGCCGGCACTACCTGGTCGACCTCGACCCGGATGGTGTCTTCCAGTACCACGTGGGAGCCCTGCCGCTCGGCCGGGTGATCGGGCAGCCGGAGGGGGCGGTGCTTCGCTCGTCGGGGGAAGGGCGGCTGGTGGCATTGCGCCCCCGCCTGGCCGACTACATCCTCCGGATGCGCCGGGGAGCGCAGGTGGTCTACCCGAAGGACATCGGGCCCATCCTGCACTGGGGGGACATAGGCCCCGGGATGAGGGTCCTCGAGGCCGGCACCGGGTCCGGGGCGCTCACCATGGCTCTGGTACAAGCAGTAGGGCCCACCGGGAACGTGGTCAGTGTCGAGGAGCGGCCCGACCACGCGGCCGGGGCCCGCGCTGCCATCCTGCGCTTCTTCGGAGAGCTGCCGCCCAACCTATCGCTGCGCCTCGGAAGGGTGGAGGACGTGGTGGAAGAGGTGGCCCCCCATCGGCTGGTCCTCGACCTGCCCGAGCCGTGGCTGGTGGTAGGCCCGGCCGCCGCCGGGCTGGCCGAGGGTGGGGTGCTCACCACCTACCTGCCGACCGTTCCGCAGGTGCAGCACCTCCACGATGAGCTTCGACGCTCCCGCCGGTTCCTCGACGTCTTCACCTTTGAGATCCTGCTTCGCGAGTGGGTGGCGGAAGGCCGCTCGGTGCGGCCGGCGAGCCAGATGGTGGGTCACACCGGGTTCATCACCACCGCCCGCAGGGTGGCGCCGCTGGGAGGCGACGAAGAAGACCGGGAATAGGCGGGGCCCCGCCGGGAAGGCGGGGCCCCGTGCCGGAGAGGCGGCGGGGCCGGCTACTCCTCGATGATGAAAATGCACTCGCCGGGGCACTCCTCGGCCGACTCGCGGGTGGCGTCCTCCAGGCCCGCCGGGACCTGAGCAATACCTTCGGCACCCTGCGGGCTGCCCTTGGCGGCGGCGTAGATCTTGTCGCCCTCCCGTACATAGGCCAGCCCGTCGTCCAGTAGGACGAAGACATCCGGGGCGATCTCCTCGCAGAGCCCGTCGCCGGTGCACAGGTCCTGGTCGATCCAAACCTTCATTGTTCCCCTCTGTAGTCGGGATTCGGCAAGCATTGTATCGGCCGTGCTCGACCTCCCGGTCCACTCCCGAGACAGTAGGGTGCCGGCCGTATACTGACCGGCGGCCTACCCGGGAGGGCCCCCGTGCCCGAGGGCGAGAGCTCTGCCGAAGAGTCCGCTCAGACCATCAGGATGCTGGAAGAGGAGATCGCCATCCTCCGGCGGCGGCTGCAGGATGCCCCCCGCCGGGTGCGAGTCCTGGAGGAGCGCCTGCTCGAGGCGAAGGGCCGGCTCTCGCAGGCGACGTCCCAGAACGAACGCCTCTCGGCGGCTTTGCAGGAAACCCGCGAGCAGCTGACGCTGCTGCGGCGCGAAGTGGAGAAGCTGACCGCCCCACCCAACCCCTTCGCCGTGATCGAGCGGGTCAACCCCGACGGCACGCTCGACGTGTTGACGGGAGGCCGCAAGCTGCGGGTGGGGGTCCAGCCCTCCATCGAGGTCAAAGAGCTGGACCGCGGCCAGGAGGTACTGCTCAACGAGGCCATGAGCGTGATCGACGTGGGCACATTCGACGCGGGGGGCGAGGTGACCACGGTCAAGGAGGTCCTGGGGGACGGCCGGGTCATCGTCGTCGGGCCGGCCGACGACGAACGGGTCGTGGGCCTGGCCGGGCCCATGGAGCCGGTTCCCCTGCGGGTAGGGGACGCGGTTCGCCTGGATGCTCGTACCGGGCTGATCCAGGAGCGCCTGGTGCGCCCGGAGGTCGAAGAGCTGGTGCTGGAGGAGATACCCGACATCACCTACGAGCAGATCGGCGGCCTGACGGCTCAGATCGAGACAATCCGCGACGCCGTCGAACTGCCCTACCTCTACAAGCACCTCTTCGAGGACTACGAGCTCAGCGCCCCCAAGGGGGTGCTCCTCTACGGGCCCCCCGGCTGCGGGAAGACCCTCATCGCCAAGGCGGTGGCCAACAGCCTGGCCGGGGCGGTGGCGGCCAAGACCGGGTCGGTCGACGCCCGCTCCTACTTCCTCAACATCAAGGGCCCCGAGCTCCTGAACAAGTACGTCGGCGAGACCGAGCGCCAGATCCGCCTCATCTTCGCCCGGGCGAAGGAGAAGTCCGACGAGGGGGTCCCGGTCATCGTGTTCTTCGACGAGATGGATTCCCTCTTCCGCACCCGGGGGAGCGGCGTCTCGTCGGACGTTGAATCCACCGTGGTACCGCAGCTGCTGTCCGAGCTGGACGGGGTGGAGGGCCTCAAGAACGTGATCGTGATCGGGGCCTCCAACCGCGAGGACCTCATCGACCCGGCCATCCTGCGCCCCGGCCGACTCGATGTGAAGATCAAGGTGGAACGCCCGGACGTGGCGGCCGCCCGGGAGATATTCGGGATCTACCTGCGGCGCAGCCTCCCCTTCGCCGATGACGAGCTGGGGGCTGCCGGGGGCGACCTCTCCGCTCTGATCGCCTCCCTGATCGACCGGGTGGTGGAGGCCATGTTCGCCACCGTCCACGAGAACCGCTTCCTCGAGGTGACCTATGCCAATGGGGACAAGGAGACCCTCTACTTCCGCGACTTCGCCTCCGGGGCGATGATCGAGAACGTGGTGCGCCGGGCGAAGAAGGCGGCAATCAAGCGGGAGATCGCCGGCGGGGCCAGGGGAGTGGGAGTCGGCGACCTGCTGGGGGCGGTGCGCCAGGAGTACCGCGAGCACGAGGACCTCCCCAACACCACCAACCCCGACGACTGGGCCCGCATCTCCGGCAAGAAGGGCGAGCGCATCGTCTACGTGCGCACCCTGGTGGAGGGAGACACCCCCCACCGCGCCATCGAGGCGATCAGCACGGGCCAGTACCTGTGAGCCGGTCGGTCCGCAAGATCCTCGGGACCGAGACCGAGTTCGGCATCGCGGTGAGGGGACGGCCGGGCTACGACCCGGTCATGGCCAGCAGCCTGGCGGTGGCCGCCTACACCGGGCCTTCCCGCACCAACTGGTCCTCCGAGGAGGAGACGCCGGGGCGCGACGCCCGCGGGTTCGCCCGGATTGCCGGCGAGCCGGACACCGGCATGCTCAACGCGGCGCTGAGCAACGGCGCCCGCCTCTACGTCGACCATGCCCACCCCGAGTACTCGACCCCCGAGTGCTTCGACCCTCTCGAGGGAGCCCTCTACGACAAGGCGGGCGAGCTGATCATGGCTCAGGCGGCGGCTGCCGTCGAACTCCCTCCGGGCGAGCGGCTGCTGATCTACAAGAACAACAGTGACGGGAAGGGCAACTCGTACGGGGCGCACGAAAACTACTTGATGGCCCGGTCGGTGCCCTTCGAGGAGATCGCACGCCACCTCACCGCCTTCCTGGTCACCCGACAGGTGCTCACCGGGGCGGGGAAGGTGGGGAGCGAGAACGGCCGCCCCCGGGTTTCCTACCAGATCAGCCAGCGGGCCGACTTCTTCGAGGAGGAGGTCGGGCTGGAGACCACGGTCCGGCGCCCCATCAACAACACGCGGGACGAGCCCCACGCCGATCCTGCCACCTACCGGCGCCTGCACGTGATCGTCGGCGACGCGAACCTCTCCGAGCAGCAGATCTTCCTCAAGCTGGGCGCCACCGCCTTGGTGCTGGCCGCCCTCGAGATGGGGACGCTGGGCAAGCCGGTGGCGCTCGAGAGCCCGGTCGAGTCCCTCTGGCGAATCAGCCACGACCCCACCTTGCGCCGGACCGTCCGCCTGGCCGGCGGGCGCAGCGCGACGGCACTCGATCTGCAGCACGAATACCTGAGCAGGGCGGCGGCCGGTGCCGGCGGGGAAGTCGGGGACCCAGTGTCCGGCCGGGTGCTGGCCCTTTGGGAGGAGGCGCTGGCGGATCTCGAGCGCGATCCGCTCTCCACCTCCGGCTACCTGGATTGGACGGCCAAGCTCGCCTTGCTCGAGGGGTATCGGGAGCGCGATCGCCTTGCCTGGGATCACCCCAAGCTGCGGCTGCTCGACCTCCAGTACCACGACGTCGACCCGCAGCGCAGCCTGTACGGGCGGCTGGTAGCGGCCGGGCGAATGAAGCGGCTCTTCAGTGACGAGGAGATCGAACGGGCCACCGTGGCCCCACCGGGGGGGACGCGCGCCTACTTCCGCGGGCGGTGCGTCGCCAAGTACGGTGAGGCCGTGGTGTCGGCCAACTGGGACTCGCTGGTGCTGGACACGGGCCGGGCTGCTCTCCAACGGGTGCCTATGATGGACCCGCTGCGCGGGGGCCGGGAGAGCGTGGCCGACCTCATAGATCGGTGCGCCTCGGCCGCCGACCTCGTCCGTGCCCTCGGAGGAAACAATGGCCGAACAGGAACGCAAACACCCCCGTCGTAGCGAGGCTCGCCGGGAGGCTGCGGCCGAGCTCGTGACCCCACGGGACGTCGGGGGCGAGCTGACCGAGAAGATCGACGGCCTGCTCGAAGAGATCGACAGCGTTCTCGAGGAGAATGCCGAGGAGTTCGTCAGGGACTACGTGCAGAAGGGGGGCCAGTGATCACCGATCCCCCGGGAGCCCCCGGGTCCCCCGTGCCGGGCGAGAGCTTCACCGCGCTCTTGCGGGCCCAGGGGATGGAGCCCCGCTGGACCCTCCCCTCCGACGCGTCTCTCCTCGACGCCCCGGAAGGCACCACGGTGCTGGCCTTCCGCTACGTCGACGGGGTGATCATGGCCGGCGACCGGCGGGCCACGGCCGGCAACGTCATTGCCTATCGCACCATGCAGAAAGTATTCCCGGCCGATGCATACTCGGCAGTAGGCGTTTCCGGGACGGCCGGGGTGGGGGTCGAGCTGATACGCCTCTTCCAGACCGAACTGGAGCACTACGAGAAGCTCGAAGGAAGTCGCCTCAGCCTGGAGGGCAAGGCCAACCACCTGGCCGCCATGGTACGGGCCCACCTCCCTATGGCCTTCCAGGGCCTGGTGGTCGTACCCCTGTTCTGCGGGTTCGATGAGGACGGCGGGCAGGGGCGGCTCTACAGCTTCGACGTGGTCGGGGGGCGCTACGAAGAGACCGACTACGCCGCCACCGGCTCGGGAGGCCGCGATGCCAAGGCCTACCTCCGCACCGCTTTCCGGGAGTCCTTGAGCGAAGAGGAAGCGCTGCGGCTGGCCATCGAGTCCCTGGTCGCCGCCGCCGAGGAAGACACCGCGACCGGAGGACCGGACCTGCAGCGCGGGATCTACCCCAATGTGGCAGTCGTGTCGGCAGAGGGATACCGCGAGATCGATGAGGAGCGGGTGGCGGCCGTGTCTCGCGAGGTGATGGGAGCCGCGCGATGAACCTCCCCTTCTACGTTCCCCCCGAACAGCTGATGAAGGACCGGGCGGAATACGCCCGCAAGGGAATCGCCCGGGGCAAATCGATAGCGGCCGTGGCCTACGCCGACGGCATCCTGCTACTCGCCGAGAACCCGAGCGGCACGCTCCACAAGATCGGGGAGATCTACGACCGCATCGCCTTCGCCGGGGTAGGGAAGTACACCGAGTTCGAGGCGCTGCGCGTGGCCGGCATCCGCCATGCGGACCTCAAGGGGTACGCCTATGCCCGCCGCGACGTGACGGCCAAGGGACTGGCCAACGCCTACGCACAGGTGCTCGGCCAGATCTTCACCCAGGAGATCAAGCCGTACGAGGTGGAGATCATGGTGGCCGAGGTCGGGAAGGACAGCGGAGCAGATCTCCTGTTCAAGGTCACCTACGACGGCACCCTCTTCGCCGAGGAGCACTACTCGGCCATCGGCGGCCAGGAGGAACGGCTGACGGCCTTCCTGCAGGAGCACTTCCGTGCTGGAGCCTCCCTACCCGAGGCGCTGGGCTGGGCAGTGGGCGCCTTCGAGGCGGCCAGCTCGCAGAGGTTCGAGCCCCAGGAGTGGGAAGCCGCGGTTGTCGACCGCACCCTGGGACGGCGCACCTTCCGGCGTCTCCGGGGCGAGGAGATGACGCCGGCCTAGAGCAGCCGGGCCACCACGAGCCAGAGGGTCAGGACCAGGAGCAGCGCCCCCAGGGCCACCGTCAGCGGGCTCCAGCCGGCCTTCGGCGGGACCGGGGCCCGTTCCGGCTCGCCGTCCGCCAACTCGAGGTGGCTGATGTCCCCCTCGGCCACGAGGCTGCGAGCATCGTCGAGGCGGCTGAGGGGCACCCAGACCTGGGTGGCGGCCATCTCCCCGATGGTGAGCCGATAGGGCCCAAGAGACTCGCCCCGCAGGCGCGACTCGATACCCTCGGAGCGCAGGAGAGCGGCACACAGGTCGGCGGCGGCCGGATCGCTCACCGTGGCCAGCAGGAGGAAGGGCTCGGGGTCGGTCGAGGGCACCTCCGGATCGTATCGGCCTCTGCCTCCTAACCGGCCAACGGCCGAGGCCGGGGTACCCTGCCCGGCGTGGAACGGCGCATCGTCGGAATGGAGAACGAGTACGGGGTGACCTGCACCCTGCGGGGGCAGCGGCGCCTGTCCGCCGATGAGGTGGCCCGCTACCTCTTCCGGCGGGTGGTCTCCTGGGGCCGGTCCTCGAACGTCTTCCTCGAGAACGGGGCCCGCCTGTACCTGGATGTGGGCAGCCATCCGGAGTACGCCACCCCGGAGTGCGACAGCCTCTACGAGTTGGTGGCCCACGACAAAGCGGGGGAGCGGGTGCTGGAGGGCCTGTTGCACTCCGCCGAGCGCCGGCTGGAGGAGGAGGGCATCAGGGGCCAGGTGTACCTCTTCAAGAACAACACCGACTCGGCCGGGAACTCGTATGGCTGCCACGAGAACTACCTGGTGGCCCGGCAGGGGGACTTCCAGCACATCCTGGACACCCTCATCCCATTCCTGGTCAGCCGGCAGGTGTTCTGCGGCGCGGGCAAGGTGCTCCAGACCACGCGCGGGCCGGTGTACTGCCTGGCGCAGCGCGCCGAGCACATCTGGGAGGGCGTCTCTTCGGCCACTACCCGCAGCCGTCCGATCATCAACACCCGCGACGAGCCTCATGCCGATGCCGAGCGCTACCGGCGGCTGCACGTCATCGCCGGCGATTCCAACATGAGCGAGTACGCCACCTACGCCAAGGTGGGGAGCACCCTGGCCCTGCTGCAGATGCTGGAGGAGGGGGTGGTGTTCCGCGACCTCGGCTTGGAGAACCCGATCCGGGCGCTGCGCGAGATCAGCCGCGACGTCACCTGCCGGCGCAGGGTGCGGCTGGCGAACGGCCGGGAGCTCTCCGCCCTGGACATCCAATGGGAGTACCTGGAGCGGGTGCTCCGCTACTCGCGGGCGCATTCCTTCCCGGCGCAGGTCGAGGCCGCGGTCGCGATGTGGGAGCACTTGCTCACCGGCCTGGAGAAGGACCCGCTCTCTCTGCGGCGCGAGTGCGACTGGGTCGCCAAGTACCACCTCGTGGAAGACTACCGAGCGCATCGCGACCTCGACCTGGGGGACCCGCGGGTCTCCTTGCTCGATCTCACCTACCACGACGTCAGCCGGGAGCGCGGCCTCTACTACATCCTGCAACGGCGCGGAATGGTGGACCGGGTGGTCACCGACGAAGACGTGGCGCGGGCCCTGCTCGACCCGCCCCAGACGACCCGCGCCCGCCTGCGTGGAGAGTTCATCAAGGCGGCCAAGGCGCGCCAGCGTGATATCACCGTCGACTGGGTGCACCTGAAGGTGAACGACCAGGCACAGCGCACGGTGCTGCTCAAGGATCCCTTTCGCGCCTTCGACGACCGCGTCGACCGTCTCATCGCCGGGCTCTGAGGGCACCCTGTCCGCCCGACGGCTTCCACCCACGCCCGGGTCCGGATACAGTCGGCGGCGATGCAGCGAGTGATCGAACGGATCCTGAACCTGCTCGCCTTCCTGCTCACCGTCGGCCGGCCGGTGACCGCCGAGGAGATCCGGCACACCGTGGCCGGCTACGGACAGGAGGGAGACGAGGCCTTCCGGCGCACCTTCGAACGCGACAAGGACCTGCTGCGCAGCCTGGGCATCCCGCTGCGGCTGGTCTTCACCGACCGCTGGGAGGTGGAACAGGGCTACCTGGTACCCAAGGATGAGTATGCCCTGGCGGACCCCGGCCTCACCGACGAGGAACGAGCGGCGCTGGGGCTGGCCGCCCAGGTAGTGCGCATCGGGGGCCTGGCCTCCGAGCCGGCGGCTCTCTTCAAGCTGGGGGGGGCTCCCCCGGCAGGCTCGGGAGAGCCCGTGGGCGCCGACCTGGGCGCGGCCTCGGCCGACCTGCCGCTGCTCTTCGCGGCGGCGGCCGAGGCCCGGGAGGTGGCTTTCACCTACCTCGGCAAGGCTCGCCGAGTCCGACCCTACGGCCTGGTCCACCGGCGGGGCCACTGGTACCTGGTGGGCCCCCCGGCGGGGGAGACGGCGGTGCGAACTTTTCGCGTCGACCGGCTGGAAGCGCTCCGACTCGGCAATCGGCCCCAGGCCTTCTCCCGTCCCGCCGGTTTCCGAGCGGCGGACGCCATCCCCGAGGCTCCCTGGGAAGGCGGCGAGGAGGAGGTGGAGGTGACGGTCCGCTTCGATCGCGAGGTGGCCTGGTGGGCGCGGCGGCAGCTGACCGCCGCCGCCGCAGTCGTCGAGGAGCCCGGCGGTTCCCTGGTGGCCCGCCTGCCGGTGCGAGCCGTTGGTGCCTTCATCGGATGGATGGTCGGGTTCGAGGATGCCGCCGAGGTGTTGGAGCCGACGGAAGTACGACAGCGCCTGCTAGCCCATGTGGAGGGCCCGTGAGCAGCAGCCGGACCGCCGATCGTCTCTCCCGCATCCTGGGCATGCTTCCCTGGGTCATCGCCCACCCGGGCGCCCGGGTAGCCGAGGTGTGCGAGCGGTTCGGCTACACGAGGGCGGAGCTGGCCCGCGACCTCAACCTGGTCTTCGTGTGCGGACTGCCCGGCTACGGCCCCGGGGATCTCATGGTCGCCTACATCGACGGAGATGAGGTAGTGGTGGACCTGGCCGACTACTTCGCCCGACCGGTGCGACTCGCTCCTGCCGAAGCCCTGCTGTTGCTTGCCGCCGGGATGGCCATGATCTCGACGGGGGAGGCCCCGGACGCGCTGGTATCGGGTGTCGCCAAGCTGCAGGCAGCCCTCCTGCCCGATGGGCAGCCTCTGGCGGTCGACCTCCCCGCGCCGCCACCGCTGCTGCGTATGCTCGGAGAGGCCGCGGCCGGGGGCCGGGTGGTCCAGATCACCTACACCTCGCTGGCCACCGGCGAGACCACCCGGCGGGAGGTGGAGCCGTGGCGGGTGTTCTCGGCGCTCGGCAACTGGTATCTGACCGGGTGGTGCCGCCTGGCCGGGGATGAGCGCCTGTTCCGGGTCGATCGCATCCGAGAAGCGGCTCTTACCGGCGGGGATTTCGCGCCACCCGCCACACTCCCCCCGGCCGAGGTGCGCTTCGTGCCTCGGGCGGAGGACGTACAGGCTTTGATACGCCTGGGGGCCGCAGCCGGGTGGGTGGCCGAGTACTACCCGGTGGAAGTCGTGTCGCAGGACGACGCGGGCACCGTGGTCAGGTTCACCGCCTCGGACCCGTCCGTCGGCGCCCGTCTGCTGGTGCGTTTGGGCGGCGATGCCGAGTTGCTGGAGGGCGAACAGGTGGCGGCGGCCGCCGCCGACCTGCGGGCCCGGATCAGGCGCCGCTACGAGGCGACGTAGCCCCCGGTGACTATAAGGGCAATGGTCATTCAGTACCCGTGCAAGCGCTCCGATAAGCCGGTCAGAACCGGTAGCCGCCCGCTCTGGAGAAGCGCCTCGATGACCACCATCCGCACCTCATGCCCGCTCTGCGGCGACGTGGAACTGGCCCCGGCCGACCTCTCGTTGCGACTGGCCCCCTGCCGGGGGACTGGCACCTATCACTTCCGGTGCCCTCATTGCGAAGAGGTGCGGCAGCGCCCCGCCGGTCACCGCGTCGTCAGCATCTTGCTGGCCACCGGCGTGATGTACGAGGTGGTCGACGAGGAGACCCCGATCACCGAAGGGGAGATTCGGCACTTCGTGGACGGGCTGGCCCGGGACACCTGGCAGGAGCACCTCATCTCCTGAGCCCTGCCATCAGACCGAGCGTGAAGAGGGCGGCCCGCGGGCCGCTCTCGGCATGCCGGGCCGGGCGGCAACCCTTCCTACCATGGTCGAGTGCCTCCACACCGTCTGCGCTCGATCAACCCGCCGCGCACCGCTGAGCAGGCCCGGCCATGAGCGCCGTTGGGTACCTGCAGGGGCTTCCCTTTCGCGCCGATCGCTTCCAGGTAGACGCGGCCGAGGCCATCGATCGCGGCGAGACCGTGGTGGTTTCGGCGCCCACCGGGTCGGGCAAGACGGTGGTGGCTGAGGCGGCCATCGCCCTGGCCCGGCGGCGCGGGGAGCGAGTGCTCTACACCACCCCCCTCAAGGCGCTGTCGAACCAGAAGTACGCCGATCTGCGCGCCCAGCATGGGCCGGCCGCCGTCGGTCTCCTCACCGGCGACAACTCCATCAACGGTCGGGCTCCCGTCGTCGTGATGACCACCGAGGTGCTCCGCAACATGATGTACGCCGCCAGCCCCGACCTGGCCGATGTGGGGATCGTCGTCCTCGACGAGGTCCACTATCTCCAGGACCGGGCGCGCGGGCCGGTTTGGGAGGAGATCATCATCCACCTTGATCGGGCGATTCGCCTGGTCTGTCTCTCCGCCACGGTGGCCAACGCCGCCGAGTTCGCCGGCTGGGTGGAGGCCCGCCGGGGGCCAACCGCCCTGGTCGTCGAGGGGGAGCGCCCCATCCCCCTGTCGTCGGAGTACCTGCTGCGCGACCGCTGGGAGGGCGGCCGCCTGCGTCTCCTGCCGGTCTTCGGGGAGGGCGAGGGGCGCCGGTCCAACCCACGGCTCGTCGCCATGCTGCGCCGGACGGGCGAACTGGAGCATCGCTACGCCGCGCCGCGTCGCACCGAGACCTGCGAGTTCCTGCATCGGGAGGGGCTGCTCCCTGCGATCTACTTCATCTTCTCCCGGGCGGGTTGCGCCGCGGCCTCCGCCCAGGTAGTCGAGCGCGGCCTTCGGCTCACCACCCGGGAGGAGGCCGCCGAGATCCGGCGCGCCGCCGCCGAGCGCACCGCCCACCTCTCGCCCGGCGATCTCAAAGTGCTCGGCTACGGCCGCTGGCTGGCCGGCCTGGAGGCCGGCGTGGCGCCCCACCACGCCGGGCTGGTCCCCGCCTTCAAGGAGACCGTGGAATACCTATTCGCCGCCTGCCTGGTGCGCCTGGTTTTCGCCACCGAGACCCTGTCGCTCGGCATCAACATGCCCGCCCGCTCCGTGGTCCTCGAGAGCCTGTACAAGTTCAGCGGCGAGCAGCACGAGCTCCTCCAGCCCGGGGACTACACACAACTGACCGGGCGCGCCGGTCGGCGGGGCATCGACCGGCTGGGCACGGCCATCGTCCTGCACTCGCCCTACCTGCCCTTCGAGCGCGTCGCCGCCATCGCCGCGGCTGGGGCCCATCCCATGCGCTCCAGCTTCCGGCCCACCTACAACATGGCGGCCAATCTGATGGCCGGCTACCCGCAGGACCAGGCAGAGCGGCTCCTGAACGCCTCCTTTGCCCAGTTCCACGAGGACCGGCTGGCCGGCGACCTGGTCGCGATGATCGAGGACGAGGAGGCACGGCTGGCCGCCGACCGTCAAGCCGCGCACTGCGAGTTGGGAGACACCTGGGACCCCAGTGAGCAGGCCCCTTCCGGGCACGACCAGATAATGAGCGCCTTCGTCTCCTCAACGGCGGCGGGCGATGTGCTCGCCTGGCCGCTGGAGGGCGGACGCGAGATGCGCCAGGTCGTGGTGGCCCGTGGGCATGGGAAGCGCCCGCGCCTCCTGACGATCGCCGACGACGGGAGCCTGCATCGGCTGCCTCCCGACAAAGTGCCGGCCGCCGCCGCCGTGGCCGGCAGGCTCGATCTGCCCGAGCCCTATCGGCCCCGCGAGCCCGACTACCGCCGCGAGGTGGCGGCCCTGCTCCGCCGCTGGCAGGCGGGAGGGACGATCCTTCGGCCGGCCTACGCGTCCGGGGCGTCCGTCCCCGGCGGCGCGGCCGCCTGCCCCGACCTGGCGGCTCACCTGAGGGCGGTTCGCTCGGCCCATCGGCGGGAAACGCGCCTAGAAGCCCTCCGCCGACGCCAGCGGGTGAGCGGAGCCGGCATGGTTCCCCGGCTCCGGGCCATAGTGGCGCTACTGCAGGACTGGGGCTACGCCGACGACTGGCGCCTCACTCCCGGTGGCAGGCGCCTCCGCTTCATCTACAACGAGCTCGACCTGCTCCTGGCCGAGTCGCTGGAGCGGGGGTGCTTCGATGGTCTCGATGGCCCCGAGACCGCCGCCCTGGCCTCGCTCTTCACCTTCGAGCCGCGAGCCGAGGCAGCCCGGTCCGTCTGGCCCACCCCGCGCTTGCAGGAGCGGGCGGAACGTGTCGCCGAGCTCGCGACCCGACTCGCCTCCGCCGAGGAGGCCGCCGGGTTGTCCCCGACCCGGGCTCCCGAGGCAGGCTTCGCCACGATCGCCTACCGTTGGGGTAGCGGCGCCGGGCTGGAGGACCTCTTCGGGGAGGAGGGAGTCGGGGTGGGAGACTTCGTGCGCAACTGCCGGCAGCTGATCGACCTTCTTCGCCAGCTCAGCGACGCGGCCCCGCGGCTCGCGCCCGTCCTCTCACAGGCCCTCGCCGCCGTGGACCGGGGAGTGGTGGCAGCCTCGGGAGCAGTATGACCTGGTGGGTGGTGGTCAACCCGGCGGCGGGGACGCACCAGCAGTGGGAGCCGCGGGTGCGCGGCGCGCTTGCGAGCCGCGCGCTGGAAGGGGTGGTCAACGTCTCGGAGTCGGCCGAGCACCTCCGGGAGCTGGTGGCGGCCGGCGTCGCGGCCGGGGCGACCCGCTTCGTCGCGGCCGGGGGAGACGGGACCATCAGCCTGCTGGCCGATGCCCTGCTCTCCCATCCTTGGGCGGCGCCGCCGACCCTCGGCATCCTCCCGGCCGGATCGGGGTGCGATTTCATCCGCACCTTCCGCTTCTCCCAGGTCCTCGAGGAGGCGGCCGACCACCTGGTGGGGGAGCAGACCGTGCCAGTCGACGTCGGAGTGGCCGAGGGCGCCTGGGGCGTCCGCCGCTTCCTGAACGTCCTCGACATCGGGGTGATCGCCGCCACGGTGCGCACCGCCGAGGGACCCACCCGACACCTGGGGCGCTTTCGCTACAAGGCGGCTTTCTGGGTCACCCTGCCGCTGTTCCGCACCACCCGGCTCACCGTGGAGATGGAACGCCGCACCTTCGCGGGCAGGGCCAACACGGTCGTCTTCGCCAACGGGCAGTACTTCGGCTTCAACATGAATGTGGCTCCCCGGGCCTCTCCGAGTGACGGCCTGCTGGACGTCCAGGTCTTCACCGGGCCCAAGACGAGTGCGCTCTCGCTGCTGCCCAAGGTGAGCCGCGGCCGCCACCTGGCTCACCCTCTGGTCCACCGGTTCCGTGCGGCCGCGGCGACCGTGGTCACCGAGCGGCCCTGGCCCATCGAGGTGGACGGTGACTACCTGGGGGAAACCCCCGTCACGGTGCGGATCGAGCCGCGTGCGCTGCTCCTCAAGGTCTGAGCACCCAGGCCCGCCACCCCGACCTATACTCCCCGCCGCCCTGGTAGAGGAGCCGCATGGTGCCCCCCCGTACCCCCCCGCCCGAGGACGATCTCGAGGAAGAAGAGCCGGAGGCTGAGGGCTGGCTCGACGAGGAAGTCGAGGAACTCGACGAGGAGCCCGAACCCGATTTCGCCGCCGTGGTGGAGGTGGAAGAGGAAGAGGAAGAGGAAGAGGCGTACGAGGAGGGGGAGGCCGAGGAGGCCGAGGAGGCCGAGGAGGAGGCCCTCGACGAGCTCGAAGCCGAAGAGCTCGACATGCTCACCGAAGACGAGGCAGCGGAGTCGCTGCCGGTCGATGAGGTAGAGGAGCTGCGTCAGCTGCGCCGGGAGGCGATCGAGCTCGAGTTGGGAGCCGACGGGGCGGGGGAGGGTGAGTTCGTCTGCAGCGGCTGCTTCCTGGTCAAGCGCATCACTCAGCTCGCCGACAAGCGGAAGAGGCTCTGCCGGGACTGCGTGTGAGGGTCCTCGGCTCCGCCGCGGCGCAGCCGCAGAGGTGCACCAGTTGAGGGGAGACACGGCCAAGAGCGCGCCGCCTCTGCGAGTCGCGCGCGGGAACGTCGTCTGCGACCTCGATGGGGTGGTCTACCTGTCCGATACCGCGGTGCCCGGCGCCGGTGCCGCACTATCGGAAATCGACCGCCGCGGGTACCGCCTGCTGTTCGCCACCAACGCCCCCATCCGCACACCGGAGGCAGTGGCCCTCCACATCACCTCGGTAAGTGGCTACCCCGCCGCCCCGGACCAGGTGGTCACCTCGGCGATGGCCGCCGCGGAAGTGCTCTCCCCTGCAGACGCACCGGTCCTGGTGGTGGGGGAGGCAGGGCTGGGCGTCACGCTGCAGCGGTCCGGGTTCTCGCTGACGGAGGATCCGCGGGAGGCTCGGGCCGTGGTGGTCGGCCTCGACCGCCGCCTGACGTACGACCATCTCCGCATCGCCGCTCAGGCCCTGCTGGGAGGTGCCCGGTTCATCGCCAGCAACCGGGATCCCACCTACCCGACCGAGTTCGGGCCCTGGCCGGGGGGTGGGGCCATCGTGGCCGCCCTGGAGGCGGCCACGGGACGGACGGCCGAGGTGGTCGGCAAGCCCCACCCACCGATGCGCGACGCCATCCGTCGGCGCCTGGGCTCCGGGCCCACCTGGGTGGTGGGTGACCGCCCGGAGACCGATCTGGCCCTGGGACGCGCAGAGGGGTGGACCACGGTGCTGGTCCTCACAGGCGTCGTCGAGGACCCCGCGCAGGTCCCCGAGGCCCTCCGTCCCGATCTGGTCCTGGCGACGATCGCCGAGCTGCCGGCTCACCTCCCAGGCTGAAGCCGCTGCCTGCCGCCTACCAAGTGCCGGCCGCGACCGAGCGGGGAAGGGGCTGCGGGTTGAGGGTGTTGGCCAGCAGGCGCCGGCGCAGCGGCAGAGCGATCAGCACCCCGAAAAGGAACCCAGCGACGTGCGCTTCCCAGGCGATCCCGGAGGCCGCGTCGACGAGCAGGAACTGGCTGACGATCCAGATCCCCAGGAAGGCGACGGCGGGAATGGCCACGATGCGGAACAGCACCAGAGTCAGCACCAGGTGGCGCGGGAAGAGGACCAGGTAGGCGCCCATCACCCCGGCGATCGCCCCGCTCGCTCCGACCAGAGGGATCGTGGTGTCCGGGTTGGCCCAAACGAACCCCGCCGTGGCAGCTATCCCCGAAGCGAGGTAGAACAGCAGGTAGGCGAAGGGCCCAAACGCCTCCTCGACGTTGTTGCCGAAGATCCACAGGCTCCACATGTTGAACAGCAGGTGGGCAGCGCCCCCGTGCAGGAACATGGAGACCCCGGCCGCCAGCCACACGTTCTTGCCGCCGAAATAGGGGGTGGAGGGCTCTTCGCGGCAGACCCCCCCGTTGATCTCGGCCAGATCGAGCGCGTCGCCGGTGGTCAGCTCGCAGGCGATGGCGGCCCGCTCGTACAGGAACTCGGCTTCCTCCTGGGTCCCGCTCGCCGGCTGCAGCGCGAAGAACACGATCGCGCAGCCGGCGATGATGGCCCAGCTGATGAGGGGGCGGGCCCGGGTGGGGTTGACATCGCGAATCGGCAGCAAATCCGCTTCCTGTCCCCGCGGGGAGGGATAATAGCTGTATGGATTCTACGCGGATCGACTCCCTGCTCCACGATCTGGAGGATGCCGACCCCGCCGACGCTCCCGACCTCGCCGAGGCTGTGGCCCGGGCGCTGTCCAGCGGGCTCGATACCGGGGCGGTCCGCTGACCCGCCGTCGACTCGACCTGGAGTTGGTGCGGCGCGGACTGCTCACTACCCGCTCCGCGGCACAGCGGGCAATCGCCGAAGGGCGGGTCCTGGTCGGCGGCATGCCTGCCACCCGGTCGGCAACGCTGGTGGATGAGCAAGTGGCCCTGTCGCTCGTCCGGGAAGGCCCGCAGTGGGCGAGTCGCGGCGGCGTCAAGCTGGCCGCCGCCCTGGAGGCGTTCGCCGTGGACCCCTCCGGCCGGCGGTGCCTCGACGTGGGCGCCTCCACCGGCGGCTTCACCGACGTGCTCGTGGCCCGGGGGGCGGCCAGCGTGGCTGCGGTCGACGTCGGTTACGGCCAACTCGACTGGCGGCTGCGCTCCGACCCCCGGGTGAGGGTCTTCGACCGCACCAACTTCCGTACGGCCGACCCGGGGGCACTGGGAGCTCCCTTCGACATGGCCACCATGGACGTCTCTTTCATCTCGATCCGCCTGCTGGCCGCCAATCTGGCGGCTTGCGGCCGGCCCGGCACCGACTACGTTGTCCTCGTGAAGCCCCAGTTCGAGGTTGGGCGAGAGCACGTTGGTCGCGGCGGCCTGGTCACCGACCCTCTCCGGCAGGCGTCCGCGATCGACGGCGCGGCCCGGGCGCTGGCCGCGGTGGGCATAGGCCCCATCGGGGTCTGCGCCTCACCGATCGCCGGCACTACGGGCAATCGCGAGTTCTTCCTGCACGGCCGACACGGTGCCGGTCCGGCCGTCGACCGAGCGTCGGTCGAGGCAATGGTGACCCGATGAGGCTGGCACTGATCATCCACCCCGAGCGCGACAGCGCCGCCGCCCTGGCCGCCGACCTCGTCGCCCGGGCGGCGAGCCGGGGCATCGAGGTCTCCGCCGAGCCGGCCGACGCAGCCCGCGTGCCCGGCACCTCGGTTCGTACCCCCGGCCGGCCTCTCCAGGCCGATGTGGTCGTCGCGGTCGGCGGTGACGGCACGGTGCTCGAGGCGGTGCGAGTGGGCCTGGCGGCCGACCTGCCGGTGCTGGGCGTCAACGCGGGGCACCTGGGCTTCCTCACCCGTGTCGAGCCCGAGCGCCTCGACGAGGCGCTCGACGCCCTGGCGGCGGGGGGCTGGGCCGAGTCGCCGAGAATGACCCTGACCGCTCGCGTGGCCGGGAAGCCGGCGGCCGTTGGGATCAACGACGTAGTGGTCGAGAAGGCGGTCAGCCAGCACGTCGTCAAGATCTCGGTGACGGTAGGGGCCGAGCACCTGGTCTCCTATCGCGCCGATGGGGTGGTGGTCGCCACGCCCACGGGCTCCACCGCCTACACGTTCTCTGCGGGCGGGCCGCTGGTCGACCCCGAACTCGAAGCCCTCGTGATCACCGCGGTCGCCCCCCACAACCTCTTTGGGCGCCCCATCGTCCTGCGACCCGATCAGCACCTGCGGCTGACGGTGGACGACGATCGCCCGGCTCGGGTCAACGTCGACGGCCGGACCCTGACCCTGCTCACCCCGGGAGAGCATGTCGAGGTAGCCCGGGGCGATCGGTCGGCTCGCTTCATCGAGCTGTGGCCGCGCAACTTCGCGGTCTCGGTGCGCGAGAAGTTCCACCTGCACGATGCTTGACGAGCTGACGGTCGAGAACCTGGGTCTCATCACCCGGGCGCACGTCGAGCCGGGCCCCGGGCTGGTGGTGGTCACCGGTGAGACCGGGGCTGGCAAGACCCTGCTGCTGGGGGCGCTGCGCTTGCTGCGCGGCGATCCCGCCCGCCGCGACCGGGTAGGGCCCGTCGGGGACGAGGCTCGCGTGGAGGGCCGCTTCGTGGTCGCCGGGCAGGAGATAGTGGCCGCCCGCCGGGTGGGCCAGGACGGATCCAAGGCCTACCTCGATGGCTCGATGGTCCCGCTCCGGGTGCTCGAAGGGCGCTTGCAGGGCATCGTGGAGATCGTCGCCCAGCACGAGCACCTCGCCCTCGGCAGGGACGCTTCGGTGCGCGCGATCATCGATGCCGCCCTCGACGAGGAGGGAGGCGATGCCCGCGCTGCCTATGCCGCCGCGTGGGAGCACCTCCGGCGGGTGCGCGGCGACCAGGCGGCGTTGGGCGGCGACCGCCGAGCTCTCGAACGGGAGCACGACCTGGCCCTTCACCAAGCCCGCGAGGTTGCCGGGGCAGGCCTGGCTCCCGGAGAGGATCGGGCCCTGTCGGCCGAGCTCGAGCGCTTGCGCCACGCCGAGGACATCGCGGCTGCGCTCTCCATCGGCCACGCTGCCCTGGCCGGCGATGGGGGAGTGAGCGATGCTCTGGGCGGCATCGTGGCCGGGCTGCGCCGAGTGACCCCCTTCGATCCCTCCCTGGGAGAGGTGGCCGGGCGCGCCGGCGGGCTGGCGGCGGAAGCAGCCGACCTGGCCGCCGACCTGCGGCGTCGCCGAGACGACCTGGAAACCGACCCGGCCGCGCTGGACGCCGCCCGGGAGCGGCTCGCCGCCCTGTCCGATCTCAAACGGAAGTACGGGGACACCCTCGAGGAGGTGATCGCCTTCGGCGCAGAGGCACAGGAGCGAGCCGAGGGGCTGGCCGCCGTGCTGAAGCGAGCCGATTCGCTCTCGACCGAGGCCGCCGAAGCCGAGACCGCGATCGCCTTCCGGGGGGCGGCCCTGGCCGGGGCCCGGGCGGCGGCCGGGGAGCGGCTCGCCGGCCTCGCGCGACGTCATCTGCGCGATCTGGGGTTCCAGGCTCCCGTGCTGCGGGCGCCGGTCAGCCAGGCCCCGGCTGGGCCGAGCGGGGCCGACCGAGTCGAGTTGCTCTTCTCGTCCGATGCCTCGCTCGATCCGGGGCCCGTCGCCCGGGTGGCCAGCGGAGGCGAACTCAGCCGGCTCGTCCTGGCTGTGCACCTCGCCGCCGGAGTGGGGGAGGCCCCGGTGGTCGCCTTCGACGAGATCGACGCGGGCATCGGCGGGACTACCGCGCTGGCGATGGGGGAGAAGCTGGCGGCCCTCGCTCGCGGCCGGCAGGTCCTGGTGGTCACGCACCTCCCCCAAGTGGCTGCCTTCGCCGACACTCACCTGGTGGTCGAGCGGCAGGGCAGCCGAGCCACCGTGCACCGCGTGGAGGGAGATGAGAGGCTCCGGGAGCTCACCCGGATGCTGGGCGGCCTGCCCGCCAGCGAGCGGGGGCGGGGGCACGCCGCCGAGCTGATCGAGGCGGCGGCCGCCCGCCGCGCGGCCGGCGCCGGCTCATCCGGGCGCTGAAGCGACCGGTGGTACGATGCCCCAGCCGACCGGGGACCAGGCGGGCTTGACCAAGTACGTGTTCGTTACCGGCGGGGTGGTTTCGAGCCTCGGCAAGGGGATCACCGCCGCCTCCCTGGGCCGCCTCCTGCGAGGACGCGGCCTGCGAGTGGTCAACCAGAAGATCGACCCGTACATCAACGTCGATCCGGGGACCATGAACCCCTTCCAGCACGGCGAGGTCTTCGTCACCGACGACGGCGGCGAGACCGACCTCGACATCGGCCACTACGAGCGCTTCACCGGCACCAACCTGCGGCGCGACTCCAACGTGACCAGCGGCTCGGTGTATCTGGCGGTGATCCAGAAGGAGCGGCGCGGCGACTTCCTGGGCGACACCGTCCAGGTGATTCCCCACATAACCAACGAGATCAAGCACCGCATCCGCCGGCTGGGGGAGCGCACCGAGGCCGACGTGGTCATCACCGAGGTGGGCGGCACGGTCGGTGACATCGAGATCCTTCCTTTCCTCGAGGCGGTGCGCCAGTTCCGCAACGACGTCGGTCCCGCCAACTCCGCGTCCATCCATGTGACCCTCGCGCCTTTCATCGCTCCCAGCGAGGAGATGAAGACCAAACCCACCCAGCACAGCGTGGCCGAGTTGCGCAGCCGGGGGATCGTGCCCGACGCCATCGTGGTGCGCAGCGACCGCCCCATCGAGGAAGCCGCCCGGCGCAAGATCAGCCTCTTCTGCGACGTCCCTCTCGAGGCGGTCATCAATGCCCCCGACGCGGCCGACATCTACGCGGTGCCCCTCGTGCTGCACGAGGGCGGCCTGGATGCCGTGATCTGCCGCCGCCTGGATCTGCAGACCCCACCGCCCGACCTGACCGAGTGGCGCAGCATGGTGGAGCGCCTGGCGGCCGCCACGGAGCCGGTGACGATCGGCCTCGTCGGGAAGTACGTCGACCTCCCCGACGCTTACCTGTCGGTGGTCGAGTCCCTCCGGCACGGGGCTCTCGCCGCGAACGTGGTCCTCGACCTCCGCTGGATCCCCAGCGACGAGGTCGACGGCCTGCTCTCCAGCTCCTATCTGGATGGCCTCGACGGCATCGTGGTGCCCGGGGGGTTCGGCGTGCGCGGCATCGAGGGGAAGATCGCCGCGGTGCGGCATGCCCGCGAGAACGGCATCCCCTTTCTCGGCCTGTGCCTCGGGCTGCAATGCGCCGTGATCGAGTATGCCCGCCATCGCCTCGGGCTGGACGATGCCCACAGCGCCGAGTTCGACCCGACCTCCTTGCACCCGGTCATCGACCTCATGGAGGAGCAGCAGACGGTGGAGGGAATGGGAGGCACTATGCGCCTCGGCCTCTACGCCGCTCGCCTGTCCGAGGGATCGCTGGCCCGTCGGCTGTACGGCGACGAGCTCATCTACGAGCGGCACCGGCACCGCTACGAGGTGAACAACCGCTTCCGCGCCGACCTCGAGGCCGCCGGCCTGGTGATGTCGGGGATCTCCCCCGACGGCCGGCTCGTCGAGATCATCGAGCTGCCCGGCCACCCCTACTTCATCGCCTGCCAGTTCCACCCCGAGTTCCGCTCGCGGCCCGACGCACCGCATCCCCTATTCGGCGGGCTGATGCAGGCGGCGCGGGAGCACCGCCGCCGGCACCCCGGAGCGATGCCCGTCGCGGGGCCGGCCACGGTTCGCCGACGGGGCTGAGGCACGGTGCGCCGGCCAGCCTTGACCCTCCTCGGCAAGCGCTTCGTGGCTCGGGGGCAGTTCATCGCCCTGGAACGGGCCTACTACCTGGCCGACGGCGGGAGATGGGTGGCACGCGAGGTCATTCGCCACCCGGGATCGGCTGCGGTCGTCCTATGGGACGGCCGGCGCGTCCATCTGGTGCGGCAGCATCGCGCCGCAGTGGGCGGAAGCCTCCTCGAACTCCCCGCCGGGAAACTGGACGTCGCCGGGGAGCCGCCCCACCTGGCCGCCCGGCGTGAGTGCGTGGAGGAGCTGGGCCTGCAGCCGGGCCGCCTCACCCTTCTCCACATCGGCTACACCTCGCCCGGTTTCACCGACGAGCTGACCTGGATCTACCTCGGCGAGGACCTGACTGCGACGTCCGCCGCGCCGCAGGGGCCAGAAGAGGCGGCGGCCGAGGTGGTGAGCTTGTCGTTGGACGAGGTCGTCTCCGCGCTGGAAGATGGGGACGTGCGCGACGCCAAGACCATCCTCGGACTGTGCAGCCTCCTCCGCCGCCTGGGCCGATGACCCTCGAAGAGCGCATCGCCGAGTACCTGGCTGCTCTCCGAGCGGAGCGGGGGCTGGCCGACGCCACCATTGCTGCCTACCGACGGGACCTGCGCCAGTACGCCGCGGCGTTGGGCGGGGCCTGGCCGGGGGCAGCGGCCGTTTCCGCGTTCGTTCGCGGCCTTCACGAGCGGGGCCTCGCCCCCGCCTCGGTGGCCCGCAAGGTCGCCGCCATCCGCGGATTCCATCGGTTCCTGGTGGCAGAGGGGCTCTGCCAGGAGGACCCGACCGTGCTGATCGATGCCCCGCGCCGGCCGGCTGCCCTGCCGAAAGCGCTCACGGTCGAGGAGGTCGTGCGGCTTCTCGAGGCTCCCGACCCGGCTGCCCGCGGGGGGCGCCGTGACCGGGCCTTGCTGGAGTTCATGTACGCCACCGGGGCCCGGGTAGCGGAAGTGGTGGGTCTCCAGCAAATGGATCTCGATCTACCGGAGGAGGGGGAGAACGATAAGAAGAGGAGGGACCGACAGGGCCAGGAGCGTGAGGAGGAGCAGGAAAGGGCCGCCACTGCCCGGCTGATGGGAAAGGGCCGCCGTGAGCGAGTGGTCCCGGTGGGGAAGCCGGCGTGCGAGGCGATCAGGGCCTACCTGCCCGACCGCCTCGCCATGCGCCAACCCGGGCGAGACCCAGGGGTGCTGTTCCTCAACAACCGGGGGCGGAGGCTCACGCGGCAGGGGGTATGGACGATCGTGCGCCGCCACGCACTGCGGGCCGGGCTCGACCCAGAGAAGGTGTCGCCGCACGTGCTGCGACACTCGGCGGCGACCCACATGGTGGAGAGGGGAGCCGACCTGAGAGTCGTACAGGAACTCCTCGGGCACGCTAGCATTGGGACCACACAGGTCTACACCCGAGTGTCCCCGCCGCACCTGCTCGAGGTGTATGCCACTTCCCACCCCCGCAGCACCTGAGGCCCTGATGAGCACAGCTACCTTCCCCGACGCCGAGCAGCGCCTACGCCAGGAGCGCAGCAAGCTGGTGCACCAGCTCGCGGAGCTCGGCGCCGACGAGACCGGAGAGCTCCGGGCCGACGTGGAGTTCGGCGACGGCTTTGCCGACGCCGCCGCCGCCACGGCCGAGCGAACCGAGGTGCTGGGGCTGGTGGACTCCCTCAAGAAGAACCTCGACGACGTCCACCTTGCTCTGGGCCGGATCCAGGAGGGCCTGTACGGCGTCTGCATCGGGTGCGGCCGCGACATCGGTACCGACCGGCTGGCCTTCCGGCCGGAGTCGGTGTACTGCGTCGAGTGCAAGGCCAGGGCCGGGTCCTGAACAACAGGGCGGCCTCTTCGGCAGGGGCGGCCGGATGATCGACGACAACCGGGTGCTTGACGTCGTCCTCTTCCTGGCCGTGCTCCTCCCCAGCGTGATCTTCCACGAGGTGGCCCACGGGTGGGTAGCGGAGCGGTTGGGCGACCCGACCCCCCGCCGGGCGGGCCGCATCACCCTCAACCCGATTCGGCACATCGACCCGGTCGGCTCCTTGCTGTTCCCGGCCCTCCTCGCCGCGGCCGGCCAGAGCGTCTGGGGATGGGCTCGCCCGGTCCCGGTCGAGCCCCGCCACTTCCGGCATCCCACCCGGGGCATGGCCTGGGTGGCCCTGGCCGGCCCGGCCAGCAACCTGGCGCTGGGCGCGGTGGTAGCCCGGTTCGGACCGTTCATTGACCTGCGTGGTGCCGCCGACTCGGCGGCACCACCGGCCGCGGTGTACTGGCCCAGGCTGGAGGTCGGGGCCACCAGCGGGGCGCTCTGGGCCCGGGTGCTCTTCGCCTTCGTGCTGGTCAACTGCGCCCTGGCGGTGTTCAACATGCTCCCTATCCCGCCGCTCGACGGCAGCCGGCTCGTCCCCCTCGCTCTTCCCCCCGGGGGGCGGGAGGCCTTCAACCGCCTGGCCCCCTATGGCTTCTTGATCATCTTCCTCCTCGTCGTCGTGTTCCCCGGCGCGCTCGCCTTCGTGGGCGACGCGGTCGGCTGGCTGCTCCGAGTCCTGGTGTGATGCGCCATCTCTCGCACCTGGCGCGACGGGCCTTGGGGGCCCTGTGCCTTCGCCCGCTCCAGCCCGCCGAGCAGGCGGAGGCAGCCCGGCTCCTGCGCCCGGAAGAGAGAAGGCTGTTCTGGGGACAGGCCGCCGCCGACCAGCGGCACGCCCTGGGGTGCGCCCGGGTGGTGCTCGAGCGTGCCCCCGGCCGGCCCGACCTGGCACGGGCCGCCCTCTTGCACGACGTGGGCAAGGGCACGGTTCGCCTCGGGGTCGGCGGCCGGGTGCTGGCCACCGGCCTTTCTCTCCTCCATCTCCCCACCCCCGGACGCCTTGGTGCCTACCTGGCCCACGGGTGCCGCGGGGCCCACGAACTGGCAAGGGCACGAGCGGAGCCGCTGGTGGTGGCCTACGCCCGCCACCACCACGCCGCCCGCCCGCCCGCGGTCTCCGCGGAGGACTGGGACCTGCTGGAGGCCGCCGACCGGGCCTGAAAGCCGGGGCCGGCGCGCCCCGTGGCAATACCATGGGGTGTCGCATGAGCTACCAGGTCAGGACGCCGGTCTTCGAGGGCCCCCTCGACTTGCTGCTGCGCCTGATCACGGAGCGGCAGGTCGAGATCACCGAGGTAAGCCTCCTCGACCTGGTCGATGAGTACCTGGCTCATCTCGCCCTGTTGCCGGATCTCGACATCGATTCCGCCAGCGAGTTCCTGGTCATCGCCGCCACCCTGATCCAGTTGAAGGCGCGTCGGCTGCTGCCCGGCTCGGCGGGGGTCGACCTCGATGAGGAACTGGCCCTGGCCGAGGAGCGCGACCGCCTGCTGAGCCGGCTCCTGGCCTGCCTCACCTTCAAGGATGTGGCGGCGGTCTTCGCCCACCGCCTCGAGGCCACGGCCCGCTTGGTGGGGCGGTACGCCGGACTCGACCCCGGTCTCGTCCCGCCGCCCCCTCTCGTCAACCTGCCGGTGACCGCCGCCGACCTGGCCGGCCTGGCGACTCGCCTGCTCTCGAGGCGCCGCGAGCTCGAGCTTGATCACCTGGACCTCGACCTGCCTTCCGTGGCCGCCGCCATCGAGGAAGTGCGGCGGCGGGTAGCAGCGGAGGTGCAAACCGACTTCGAGAGGCTCACCGCCCACCTGGGCAGGCCGCTCGAGGTGGTGGCGTACTTCCTGGCCGTGCTCGAGCTGGCCCGCTGGGGGCTCGTGCAAGCGGCCCAGGAGCACCCGGGAGCCCCGATCGTCCTCCACCACCGCACCAATCCCGACCGGGAGCTTGTGAGCGAATGGCCGAGCTGAACGACCTCGTGGCAACCTTGGAAGCCATCCTGTTCGTGGCCGAGGACCCGGTGCCCGTACGGGAGATTGCCGAGGTGTTGGAGGTGCCGCTCGCGTCCGTGGAGGAGGGTCTGGCCGCCCTCCAGGCTCGGCTCGAGGCAACCGGGGCCGGGCTGGTGGTGCGGCCGGCAGCGGCGGGCTGGCGCCTTTACACCCGACCCGACCTCCACCCCTACCTCGAGCGCTTCGCCGCGGGCGCCACCGCCGCCCGCCTCAGCCGCGCCGCGTTGGAGACACTGGCGGTCGTGGCCTACCGCCAGCCGGTGTCGCGAGCCCAGATCGGGGAGATCCGCGGGGTCGACTCCGACCACGCCCTCCGTACCCTGGAACGACGGGGCCTCGTGGACGTGGTAGGGCGGGCCGGAGGGCCGGGACAGGCCGCCCTCTACGGCACCACCGACCTCTTCTTGGAGAAGCTGGGTATGCGGTCGCGCGCTGAGCTGCCGCCCCTGGCCGACCACGTGCCCCCGGCCGGAATCGTCGATCGGCTCGAGGAGCCTTTCCGCCCGGAGGAACCATCGAGCGACTCCAGCGCCTGATCGCCCACGCCGGGCTGGCTTCCCGGCGCGCCGCCGAGGACATGGTCCGGGCCGGCCGGGTCACCGTGGATGGGCGGGCCGCCCACCTCGGACAGAAGGTCGATCCCGCCACCGCCCGGGTAGAGGTCGACGGCATCCCACTCCCCATTCGTCCCGACCTGGTCTACTACCTGCTGTTCAAGCCGGCCGGGGTGGTAAGCACCGCCTCCGACCCGCAAGGGCGGCCCACGGTGGTGGACCTGGTGCCCAAGGGCACCCGCGTCTACCCGGTCGGGCGCCTCGACGCCGACACCGAGGGGTTGGTCATCCTCACCAACGACGGGGACCTGGCGGCGCGGGTGACCCATCCCCGCCACGGCGTCGGCAAGACCTACCTGGCCCGGGTCACCGGCAACCCGGGGAGGGCGGCCCTGCGGGCGCTCATCGCCGGGGTGGAGTTGGAGGACGGCCCCGCCCGCGCTCGGGAGGCCCGGCTGGTGAGTCAACAGCGGGGCGAGGCACTGGTCCAGTTGGTCATGGGAGAGGGCCGCAAGCGAGAGGTGCGTCGCCTGCTGGCGGCAGTGGGCCACCCGGTGCTGGCCCTGGTCCGCACAGCCATCGGCCCCGTTACCGACCGCGGCCTCAAGCCCGGAGCCTGGCGCGAACTCACTCTCGACGAGATCCGCTCCCTCTACATGGGATGATGACCGGGTGGTGACGTTCCGCGTTCCCCCGGGCCTGTTCCGCGCCGACACCAGAGTGCCCGGGGACAAGTCACTCTCGCACCGTGCTCTGATCCTGGCGGCCCTGGCGAAAGGGGTCAGCTACGTGCTGGGTGCGGGCCCCGGGGAGGATGTCGCCGCCACCCGCCGGGCGGTGGAGGGGCTGGGGATCGCCTTCGACGGGGACTTGGTCCGATCACCCGGGGCAGGCGCCTGGACGGAACCGGCTGGCCCCATCGATGCCGGCAACTCGGCGACCACGTTGCGCCTGCTCGCCGGTGCCCTGGCCGCTCAGCCGTTCCGTACCACCTTGGTGGGAGATGCCTCGCTGATGCGCCGCCCCATGAGCCGGCTGGTTGCTCCCCTCGCCGCCCTGGGGGCCTCAGTCGAGGTCGGCCCCGAGGGCCTCCCCCCGGTGACTGTCGGGGGAGCGGCCCTGCACGGCGCCGACATCCAGGTCCCGGTGGCTTCGGGCCAGGTGCGCAGCGCGGTCGCCCTGGCCGCGCTGCAGGCGGATTGCCCTACCACGATCACCTCCCCCCCCGGCTTTCGCGACCATACGGAACGCTGGTTGGAGGCCAGGGGCCTCGGGCGTCGCCTCTCGGAGGTGGACTTCCTGGTCCTTCCCGGGCCTGTGCCGCCCGGCGTCTACGCGATACCCGGCGACCTCTCCTCGGCCGCCCTCCTCCTGGCGGCCGCTGCCCTCCGGCCGGGGTCCGAGGTGACCGTGCGCAATGTCACCCTCAACCCGGGCCGCACCGGCTTCCTGGATCTCCTTGAGGCGATGGGCGCCCGGGTCTTGCGTCGCGCCACCGGCCTGGTGTACGGCGATCCGATCGGCGACATCACCGTGTTCGGAGAGGAGCTACGACCGGTCCACGTGAGCGGCACCCTGGCGGTCAGGGCGCTGGACGAACTGCCCCTGGTCGCGGTCCTCGGGGCGGCGGCGACCGGGGAGACGGTGGTGTCGGGGGCCGCCGAACTCCGTGTCAAGGAGAGCGATCGGGCCGCGGCCGCCGTTCGCCTGGTCCGGGGCCTGGGGGGGCAAGCCACCGAGCTCCCCGACGGGTTCATCGTCACCGGGCGAGGCGGCCTGGCGGGGGGCGAGGTCGATGCCGCCGGCGACCACCGAGTGGCCATGGCTGCCGCGGTCGCCGGGGTGATCTCGCCCGGGGGAGTCACGGTACGAGGCTTCGAGGCCGCGGCCGTATCCTGGCCCGGCTTCGCCGACGCTCTGGAGGCGCTGTGGTCGTGACGGTGGATGGGCCCGCCGGCGTGGGCAAGAGCACTGT
This sequence comes from uncultured Acidimicrobiia bacterium, assembly GCA_964354255.1. GTDB lineage: Bacteria > Actinomycetota > Acidimicrobiia > Spongiisociales > UBA11373 > VGBK01. Next base: position 58,723 of record CAYGYX010000002.1, read on the forward strand.
CGCCCGGGCGGTGGCGGCCGCGCTGGGTCTCCCCTACCTGGACACCGGCGCTTTCTACCGGGCGGCCACCCTGGCGGTGATCCGAGCTGGGGGCGAGGACGCCGATCCCGCCGCCGTGCTCGCCGTGGTGGAAGCCGCCGAGCTGGACTTCCGCGACGGGGAGATGCTGCTCGGCGGCGAAGTGGTCACCGACGCCATCCGGGCCCCGGCGGTGGCGGCGCTGGCCAGCGCCGTGTCCACCCTGCCCGCAGTCCGTCGCGTGGTGGTGGCCAGGCAACGCGCCTGGGTCGCCCGGCGGGGGGGACGGGCAGTCGTGGAAGGGCGGGACATCGGCACCGTGGTCTTCCCCGAGGCGGCCGTCAAGGTCTACCTGACGGCCGACCTCGCCGAGCGAGCCGCCCGTCGGGCGCGGGACGCGGAGGCCGCCGGCCTGGCCCTGGAGGACATCGAGCGCCAACTGCGGGCACGCGACCACACCGACTCGACCCGGGCGGCGTCTCCGCTGCACCCGGCCGAGGATGCGGTGATCATCGACACGACCGTGCTGTCGGTGGGCGAAGTCGTGGCCATCGTCCTGGGCCTGGTGGCCGAGGCGCGGGAGTAGGGGCGGCCGGCCACCTGCAGGCCCCTAGCACCGGTGCCCACCGGGATCACGGGCGGGCCCGGCCGTCCGGCTCTCGACGAGCGTCACCCCCCGCTCAGCAGGTCGAGGGCTTCCCCAGCGCCCCAGCACCGGTCGTCGTCGAGGGGCCCGGGCCTGCCCGGGCGGCAGGCACCGTACCCTCCCTCCACTGCGGCCTGGAGAGCGAGCAGCATGGCCCGCAGCTGGGGTGGGGGAGGGAAGTACTCGTCCTCGGCGCCGACCGCCACGATCTCTACCCCGTCGCGAGGCGCCAGCTTCCGGATGACCTCCTGGACCGACCTGTCCGGCGCCGAGGCCCCGGCCGTCACGCCCACCAGCGCTGCTTCGCCGATCCAGGCCGGGTCGATGGACTCCGGCCCGTCGATGCGATGCGCCCTGGCCCCGGAGGCGCGGGCCACCCGCACCAGCGCCCGGGTGTTCGAGGAATTGGCGCTGCCCACCACCAGGACCAGGTCGCCCCGGGCGGCCAGGACCTCCACCGCCGCCTGGCGATTGGTGGTGGCGTAGCAGAGGTCGCTCTTGCGGGCGGTCCACAAGCTGGCGAACCTACCCGACGCCTCGTCGAGCACATCCTCCCACTCGTGATGCCCCAGCGTCGTCTGGGCCACCAGCGCCACCCGGCTCGGATCGGCCGGGGTGAAGCCGCCCAGGCCGCCCTGCGGATCGACCAGGGTCACGGCCTCCGGCGCCTCCGCGATGGTGCCGACTGCCTCGTCGTGGCCTTCGTGCCCCACATAGAGGACCTGGTACCCCTCCGCGGCCATCCGCCGGACCTCATGGTGGACCTTGGTGACCAGAGGGCAGATTGCATCCACCACTACCGCGGTGCGCTCCCGAACGGCCGCGCCCACCGCCGGCGCAGATCCATGCGCCGAGAGCATGACCGGGCCACCGGCCGGCACCGCCCCGATGTCGTCCACGAAGACCACCCCGGCTGCCTCAAAGGCGGCGACCACCGGGGCGTTGTGCACGATCTGGTGGTAGCAGTAGACAGGGGGGCGGAACACCCGGGTCATCCAGGTGAGAGCCTTGATGGCCATCTCCACTCCGGCACAGAATCCGCGCGGCTCGGCCAGGAGCACCCGTTCCACCATGCCGGCCATGGTAGGGAGGGCCGCACGGGAAACACGCCCCTATCCTGGCCCCGTGCCTGTTTTCGCCTTTCGGCGCGCTGCTGCGGGGAGCCTGCCGTGACCCGGCTCCCGGTCGTGGCTGTGGTCGGCCGGCCCAACGTGGGCAAGTCCACCCTGGTCAACCGGATCCTGGGGCGTCGCGCCGCCGTGGTCGAGGAGAAGCCGGGGGTGACCCGCGATCGCAAGGAGTTCGCCGCGGACTGGGCCGGCCGTCACTTCCTGCTGGTGGACACCGGCGGCTGGGTCGTCAAGGGCGACGACCTCGTCGCCGCGATCCGCCATCAGGCCGAAGCGGCCGTGAGCGGCGCCGACGTGGTCGTGTTCGTGGCCGACGCCACCACCCCGCACACCGAAGACGACCTGGCCGTGGCCCGCCTCGTCCAGGCCTCCCGGCTGCCGGTCGTCCTGGCGGCCAACAAGGCCGACGGCCCCGGCGTCGATCTCGAGGTCGGCCACCTGTGGGCCCTGGGCTTGGGGGAGCCGCGACCGATCAGCGCGCTGCACGGGCGGGGCACGGGCGACCTCCTGGATGAGATCGTGGCTCTCCTCCCCCCCGGTGACGAGCGGCCTGCCCGGGACCGCGTGCCCACACTGGCGATACTCGGACGCCCCAATGTGGGCAAATCCACCCTCCTCAACCGACTGCTCGGGGGGGAGCGCGTCCTGGTGTCCCCCCAGCCCGGGACGACTCGCGATGCCATAGACGTGGTGGTCGACCTCGGGGGAGAAGCCTTCCGGGTCTGGGACACGGCCGGGATCCGCCGGGCTTCCCGGGTGGGGGAAGCCACCGAGTACTTCTCGGTCCTGCGGGCCCGGGAAGCCCTTGCCCAGGCCGATGTGGCCCTGCTGGTGACCGACGCCACCGCCGGCATCACCCACCAGGATCAGCGCCTTGCCGAGGAGATCGAAGAAGCGGGAGTGGGTCTCATCGTGCTCCTCAACAAGTGGGATGCCGCCGACCCGGAGGCCAAGGAGGTGGCCGAAGACGGAGCCGACGACCGGCTCGGCTTTGTCGACTGGGCCCCGGTCCTGCGCATCTCGGCCCTGCGCGGGGCCCGGCTCCACCGGCTGCCCGGCACGGTCCGCTCCGTGCTCGCGGCCCGGCGCAAGCGCCTGCCGACACCCGAACTGAACCGGCGCCTGCGCTCCTGGCAGGAGGCACACCCCGCCCCGGCCCGCCGCGGCCGGCGGGCCCGCATCATGTACGCGGTGCAGGCCGGGATAGAGCCGCCCACCTTCGTCCTCTTCGGGCGCGGCGAGCTCGGTCCCGATTACCTGCGCTTCCTCGAGCACCGCCTGCGCGCCGAATACGAGTTCACCGGCACCCCGCTGCGGCTCGTCGCCCGTCCCGGTCGAAGAGGGGAGGAGGAAGGGAACCGCTGAGCCGGTCGGCGCCACCGGGGGGTACACTGCGGCGGTCCCGGGCTGTGGCGCAGCTTGGTTAGCGCGCTTGACTGGGGGTCAAGAGGTCGCCGGTTCGAATCCGGCCAGCCCGACGGAGCTCCGCCTCCTGCCGGGCTTCGTCGGCGTTCCGGCGAGGAAGGTTGAGGAATGAGCGAGCAGAAGATCGAGTTCACCCGCAACTACCACGACCAGAGCACCAACGAGGGATTCCAGTTCGAGTTCGTGTGCGACCGCTGCGGGACCGGCTTCCGCACTCCCTTCGACGACTTCGTGGTGGCCCGCGTCACGGGCGGCTTGCAGACCGCCTCGCACATGCTCGGCGGGCTGCTCGGGCGGGCCGCCCAGGTGGGAGAGCACGTCCGCTCCGCCGCTTGGGAGAAGGCGCACGACAAAGCCTTCCGCGAGGCCGCCGAGAAGCTGAAGCCCGACTTCCGGCAATGCCCGCGTTGCTCGAGGTGGGTGTGCCGCCGCCAGTGCTGGAACGACGGGAAGGGCCTGTGCAAGAACTGCGCGCCGGACCTGGGCGTGGAGATGGCCGCCGCTCAATCCTCCCGGACCGTGGAAGAGATCTGGGCGCACTCGAAGATGGCCGAGGAGGACAGGGAGATGCTGAAGGAGGAATCCTGGCGCGAGGGTGCCACCGCCTCCTGTCCCGGGTGCGAAGCCCCCTTGCCCGCCAAGACCAAGTTCTGCCCGGAGTGCGGTACCGCCATCGGCCGGGCGGCCAACTGCGCCAAGTGCGGCGCCAAGCTCGAAGCCGGGGCCAAGTTCTGCGGCGAGTGCGGGGCGAAGGCCTAGGGGGCCACCTGCTCCGCCTCCCTCATGCCAACCTGGTCGTGGTCGCCGGGCCGCGGCTGGAGCCCGGGTGGCCGGCCCTGGTGGGGAAGGGCCGGCGGGGGACCGCCCGCCTCTTCACCAATTGCCACGCCCCGGCGGTCGAGCCTGCCGCCGCGGTCGGCATGCTGCTGGCGGGCGACCTCCCGTCGCCCGCCGAGCCGGTCGAGGAGCTGTGGCGGTTCGCCCCCCCGCACCTGGGCCACTTCCTGGCCGGATCCCACTACCGCCTGGCTCTGCTGCTGGCGGCCCCCGCGATCGCCCAGGAGGTCAGGAGCAGCACCTTCGCCACCGGTTTTGACGACGTGCGGCTGGTGGAGCCGGGCGGTCACGGCGGTGCTGCCCTCGGGGCCGCGGCCGCTCATCTGGCCGAGTGCGCGAGGCAGGCCGACCGTCCCTGGTACCTGTTCGCTTACCTCCCGGGGGAGGATGGCCTCTTGGAGGCCATCGCCGCCCTGATGGCCACAACCTCGTTCCGCAACACCATGCTCGTGGTGTACGACACCGGCCTGGGCGGCACCGGCCCCACGCGCCGCACCCCGCTGTGGCTGGAGCGCCCCGGCCGGCCCGGACCCATCAACCCGGGGTCGGTGGTGTACCCCCACCTGGTCTCTCCGGTTGACCTGCCGCTCACCCTGCTAGGGGAGACAACCCCCGCCTCGCCGATCGCCCGCGATCTGTGGACCCGCGCCGGCGGCCTCCGGGGCGACCTCCTCGCCGCCACACTCGGGGTCGGCGGGCAGGTGGACGACGAGGTCGCGGCAGCCTGCCTGCTGCGCCTAGCCGCCACGCGGGGGGCCCCCGCCCCGGGCCGGTTCGAGCCGGTCTCCTTCGTGGTCGCGGTGGACGACCCGGCCGAGCTGCACAACAACCTGCTGCGGTGCCCTCTCGCCCGGCACAGCGAGCATCAGTGGCTGTTGATCGACAACACCCAAGCGGCGTACCCGAGCATCTCCCGCCTCTACGACGACGCCTACGGGCGCGCCGTCAACGACCTCGTGCTCTTCTGTCACCAGGACCTCCTACTTCCCGAGGGCTGGGAAGCTCTCTTCTTCTCCGCCCTGGCCGACCTGGAACGGGCCGACCCGGCCTGGGGGGTCATCGGTTCAGTGGGGGTGGTGCCCCACCCGCCCACAGCCAGTCAGGAGCCCCTGCGCCGGGCGTCCCGGTTGCGCGGGCACTGGGCAGACCCGAGAGGCCATCACTACGCGGGGCCCCTGCCCCACGCCGTGGACTGCCTGGATGAGATGTGGCTCGGCCTGCGCAAGAGGAGCGGGGTTCGCTTCGATCGGGACCTGCCCGGCTTCCACTGCTATGGCATCGACCTCTCGCTGACGGCCCGTCGCACAGGGCGCCGGTCCTATGCGCTCGACTCCTTCGTCTGGCATAAGCATCGCGACGCGCAAGGCCGAGTGATCACCCGGCCCCAGGAGTCAACCCGCATCCGCCAGCGCTCCGGCGAGCAGTTCCGCCAGCGCTATGCCCAGTCATATGATTACGTCGCCGGCAAGTGGGGACAGATGCGGCCCTTCGCCTCGACCTCGGCGGATTGGCCCGCCTGCCCTCCTGGGCCGGGCCTCCCGGCCCCAGACGGGCCGCGGAAGGCAAGAGGGTCAGCAGCGGAGGGGTCGGCTCATCCGACGCCGCCGCCGGGCAGAATGCGCTAAGCACAACGGAAGGAAGTCAATGACGGCCTATGGAGTGGTGGGAGCCGGACGCCAGGGCACCGCGGCGGCGTACGACCTGGCCCGGCACGGCGGCGCTACCCGCCTCGTGGTGGCCGATCAGGATGGGGCGGTGGCCCGGCGGGCCGCCGACCGCGTGAACCGCCTCCTCGGCGCGGAAGTGACCGAGGCCGCCGAGTTCGACGTGGCCGACCGCCGCGCCCTGGCCAAGTTCCTCTCGCCGCTGGACGTCTACATCTGCGCCGTGCCGTATGCCTTCTTGCTGCCCTGCACCCGGGCGGCCATCGCCTCCGGTACCGGCATGGTCGACTTGGGAGGGCACACGGACACCGTCGTGGCACAACTGGCGTTGCACCCCGAGGCCCGCCAGGCGGGCGTGGCCATCGTGCCCGACTGCGGCATGGGACCGGGCATGAACAACACCCTCGGGCTCTACGCCATGGAGCTCATGCAAGCCCGGGGTGCCACCCCCCGCCACATCCGCTTGTGGGACGGGGGCCTGCCCCAGGATCGCTCCCAGCCCTGGGGCTACCGCCTCTGCTTCAACCTCGAGGGCCTCACCAACGAGTACGACGGCGAGGCGGTGATGCTGCGGGAAGGGCGCATAGTCCACGTCGAGACGCTGAGCGAGTTGGAGCCCGTCGACTTCGACGAGTTGGGCACTCTCGAGGCCTTCGTGACCTCCGGCGGGACCTCCACCGTCCCCTTCGCCTTCCAGGGAGTCCTGGAGACCTACGACAACAAGACGGTCCGCTACCCGGGCCACCTGGAGGCTTTCAAGGCCTTCAAGGACCTGGGTCTCTTCGGGCGGGACCCGGTGCGGGTGGGCAAAGCCGAGGTCCGCCCGCGGGACTTCTACCACGCCCTCCTAGGCCCCATCATCGAGTCGGAAGGCCTGGTGGACGTGTGCGTGCTCCGGGCCCAGGCCGAGGGCGAGATGAACGGGGAGCGCGCCACAGTCACCGTCGACATGGTCGACCGGCACGACCCGGCCACCGGGTTCGCCGCCATGGAGCGCCTGACCGGATGGCACGCCTCGATCATGGCCGCCCTCATCGCCGCCGGCGAAGTGCCCGCCGGGGTGCATTCGCTGGAGAAGGCCGTGCCGGCAACCCGGTTCATGCAGGAGGTCCGCCGGCGCGGGCTTTCGTTCAGCGAGCGCTGGGGTTAGCGCACCGGCGTCGGAACGGGTCGTGCCCGTTCCCGACCGCCTGCCGTCAGCGGGACGACCGGGCGGCCGCCGGCATGCCCGGGCCGAGAGGAGCCGGATACGATCCGGCCGAGCTTCCCGGGAAGGCCCTCCGGCTCCGCCAGCAGAGGCCCGCTCAGCCCGTGTTCCCACGCTCCCCAACCCAGCCCCCGTCCGCCCTCCTCATCCCCTGGCAACCCGAGCAGGTTGGGAACGTCCTCCGCGCTCCCGGCGACGGAGGCCATGACCCGCAGTCTGAAGGCCACCCCGAAGCCGAGGCCGTCCCCGTGGAGCCCGAGAACCTCCAACGTGTCCGGCCCCCCCGAATGCAGCCTCCAGCCAGAACGCGATGTTGGTGGTCCCGGGCGGGTCGAAACCGGCGGTCTCCTCGTCTTGGTCGGCGCCAGCCGGAGGGGCCCAAGTCGCCAACCCGGCTACCACCATCGCCGCCAACGCGCCGCGGCGCTGCTCTGGTGTCGTCGCCGACCTACTGCTGCGACCCATCATGCGAGTCACCGGCCCGAAGGGCCCCCGGAACTCGAAACCCCCTCCGGCGGCGGAGGAGCCCGGCCCGCCTCCCGGCCCCGGCGGCAACCGCCCGACTACCCTCCACCCGGTGCCGGTGCCCGCCGGGCAAGAGGAGGCCCGCCCATGCGCCTGACGGTAGCCATGCTCGCCGACTCCGCCCAGGTGGCCGGTGGGAAGCTGTACGTGCTCGGAGGTGCCTTCGACACGATCAACGCCCGAGCCTTCCCTGCGCTGGTGCGCGGCCTCTCGGTAGTCCTGGTGGCCGAGGTCGAGCCCGCCGACCGCAATCGCGACCTGCCCATCGCCATCCGCCTCCTCGATGAGGACGGCGCGGCAGTTGGGGTGGAGTCGAAGGGCATGATGCGGGTGGGGTCACCGTCCTCGCTCCCGGCCGGAGCCTCGAGCCTGGTCCCGCTCGTCGGTTCCTTCCTCGGGGTCCGCTTCCCCAAGGCGGGCGGCTACCTCTTCGTCATCGAGCACGAAGGCAAGGAACTGGGCCGCATCTCCTTCCGGGTGCGGGAGGCCAGGTGAGCGGCCGCATCCTCACCATCCCCAACGTGATCTCGCTCGTGCGGGTGGCCCTGGTGCCGCTGTTCCTCTGGCTCCTCTTCGGAGCCGATGCTCCTATGCCCGCCGGGATCCTTCTCGGGGTGATCGGCGGCACGGACTGGATCGACGGCTTCCTGGCCCGCCGCCTCGGCCAGGTGTCCGAGCTAGGGAAGCTGCTCGATCCCGTCGCCGATCGGCTGGCCATCACCGCGGCGGTGATCGGCGGGTGGATAGCCGGAGTGCTGCCCTGGCCGGTGGCCCTGGCACTCGTGGTCAGGGAGACCGTCCTTGCCGTCGGAGCACTGCTCGCCGCCTGGCGCTGGGGAGTGCGGGTCGAGGTGCGCTTCCTGGGCAAGGTGGCCACCTTCGGGCTCTACTCGGCCATCGGGTCCTTCTACGTGTACGCCGGCTTCCACCATCCCTTCTTCATCTGGTGGGCCTGGGCGGTGGTGGTGCCCGGCCTCATCCTGTACTACCTGGTCGGTGCCCAGTACTTCCTCGACATCCTGAAGAGGCGACGGCAGGCCGCCCCGGTATCCTCCGGCTGACAGCGATCAGGAGGAGTTGGTGAACGTCCCCGAGGACCGCCGCTACACCGAGGAGCACGAGTGGGCGCTGGCCGAGGACGGCAGGGTCCGTATCGGGATCACCGACTACGCCCAGGAGGCCCTGGGCGACGTCGTGTACGTCGATTTGCCCAAGGTGGGCCGGCGGGTGCAAGCGGGAGAGACGGTGGCCGAAGTCGAGTCGACCAAGTCGGTGGCCGAGGTCTACGCGCCCCTCAACGGGGCGGTCGTGGCCGTCAACGGCTCACTCGCCGAGACCCCAGAGCTGATCAACCGCGATCCCTATGGGGAGGGCTGGTTCGTCGTCATCGAGGCGGACGACCCTCTGGTGCTCGACGGCCTCCTCGACGCGGCTGCCTACCGCGCCCTGCTCGGCTAGCTCCCTCCGCTCCAGTCCGGGTTTCGGCGGCAGCACTACCATTCCTGGGATGGAGCCACGCGACGAGACTCCCCAGGAGGCGGCCGGAGGTGCGCTGGAGCAGCAGGCCGACGCGACCCTCACCTACGACCCGGTGGACGAGGCCCGCCACTTGCGAGCGCGCGAGGCCGCCGCCGGCATCCCCGGGCTGGGGGGTTTCGGGCTCGTAGTGACCGACGGGCCGCACGAGGGCACCCACTGGACGCTCTCCGACGGCCGCAACGAGGCCGGGCGTAACGTCGAAGCCATGCTCTTCCTCGACGACATCACGGTCTCCCGGCACCACGCTGCCTTCCTGTCCGAGGGCGGCCGACTCTGGCTGGAGGACCTCGGCTCTACCAACGGGACCTACGTCAACGGCAAGCGGGCCGAGCGGGCGGAGCTGTTTCCCGGCGACGAGGTGATCATCGGGCGCTTCCACCTGGTCGTGGCGCGTGGGGCATGAGCGACGGCCGGGCGCTGGCCATCGGGGAAGTGATCGCGCTCCTCAACGAGGAGTTCCCCGACGTCAGTATCTCCAAACTCCGCTTCCTGGAAAGCCAGGGATTGCTCCGCCCGAGCCGTAGCCCCTCCGGCTACCGCCAGTTCCGCGCGGCAGACGTCGAGCGGGCCCGTTACGTGCTGAGACAGCAGCGGGACCACTTCCTGCCGCTCAAGGTCATCAAGGCCAAGCTCAGCGCCTGGGAGCACGGTGAGGAGCCGACCGTCGCCCCGGCCGCCGGCCCCCCGCCCGACGCCTACTTCGCCGGCGGGAGGGTCCGCATGTCCACAGAGGAGCTCGCCCGCACCACCGGGGTGACGGTGGACTTCGTCCACCGCCTCGTCCAGGACGGGGTGCTCGACTCGCGGCGGGATGCCCAGGGCGAGCTCCAATTCACCGAGGACGACGCGGCGGTGACCCGCGCCGCTAATCGCCTCGTGGCGCGCGGCCTGGAGCCCCGGCATGTGAAATCCCTGCGGCTGGCCTTCAATCGGGAGACGGACTTGCTCGCCCAGCTGGCGGGCCCCTTGCTCCGCCACCGTACCCCCGCCAGCCGCCGACAGGCTGCCGAGATCCTGGCCGACTGCGCCCAGGCGGCACGCGACCTCCAGGATGCGGCCGTGCGCTCCCAGCTGCGGGAACTGCTCGAGGGCTGAGGATGACCGCCCTTGCCGCCCTGACACTCGCGTTGGCGCTGATGCCCCAGGCCTCATTGACACCGCTGACCACCCCTCTCCCTCCGCTGCCCATCGCCGTCTTCCCAGACCACGAGCCGCCCCGGCTTACCGCCGGCGCCTGGGCGCTCTACTCGGTGGACGAAGGGGCCATGATCTGGGCAAGCGCCGCCGATCAGGTGCGCCCTCCGGCCTCGGTGACCAAGCTGATGACCGCCCTGCTCGTCGTGGAGGCCGGGATCGACCCGGCCGAGGAGGTGACCATCAGCGCGGCCGCCGCGGCCGAGCCCATCGGGTACGTGGGCCAGCAGAAGATCTACGAGGGCGAAGTGTGGACGGTGGAGGCCCTGCTCACCGACCTGCTCATCTACTCGGACAACGGGGCGGCGATCGCCTTAGCGGAGCGCGTGGCCGGCTCGGTGGCAGCCTTCGTGGAACTGATGAACGAGCGAGCAGCTGAGCTGGGAATGACCAGCACCAACTTCGAGAACCCCAACGGGCTGGACAAGGCCGGCCACGTCTCCTCCGCCCGGGACCTGATCCGCCTCGGGGCGGCAGTCATCGGCCAGCCCCGCATCGCCATGATCACCCGGGTCAAGTACATCACCTTCACCCCGGGCGGACGGGTCATGGAAGTCAAGAACACCAACCGCCTGCTCGGCACGTTCCCCGGGGTGTTCGGGCTGAAGACGGGGGACACACTGACTGCCCGGCAGGTACTGCTCTCCTACGCTGCCCTTCCTCATGAGGATTTCCTGGGCGTGGTCATGGGCACCGACGGCCACATGAGGGACACCAGGGCCCTCATCGCCTATGCGATGCGCACGCTCGGGCCCAAGGACTGCTTCTACTCCGTGGGGGCGGACCTCCCGGCCCTGGCCGAATGGCCAGAGTGGCTGCTCGCCCGCATCGACGCCGCTGGGACTCTGGACGACGGCCACCGCGCCGGCATCCCCACCCCGCTCAGCCCGGCCGAGCGTGAGCTCACCGCGGCCCTGCGCGACCTGCTCCCCAGGGTCCTCGGGGGAGGGGAGGGCTCGTGAGCGTCATGGCCCTGGCGGTCTCCGCGGCCACCATCGCGGCCCGGGTTTCCGAAATGGCCGCCGCGATCCGCGCCGACTTCGAAGGCAAGGAGCCCGTCCTGCTCGGTGTACTGCAGGGCGCGGTCCCCTTCCTGGCCGACCTGAGCCGCCAGCTCTCCCCCCGGGTCGACGTCGACTTCCTGAGCCTCACTCGCTTCGGGTCGGAGGGGCGCGTCGCCATCTCCGTCGACAGCGCCACCCCCATCTCCGGGCGACACGTGCTCCTGGTGGAGGACATCGTGGACACCGGCCTCACCCTCGCTTACCTCCTGAGCTTGCTCGAGACACGCCGGCCGGCCTCGCTGACCACCGTGACCCTCCTCGACAAGCGCAGCCGGCGCATCGTCGATGTGCCCCTCCGCTACCGTGGCTTCCAGGTGGGTGACGAGTTCCTGCTCGGCTACGGCCTCGACTGGGAGGGCCGGTACCGGAACCTGCCGGCGTTGTGGGCGGTGATCGACCTCGCCGATTTCCGGCGCCACCCCGAAGCAGCCACCCGGGGCGTCTTCGGCGGCGACGGTGATAAGGTGAGCGTATGACCGAGGGTGTGCCCGTCGAGCTGGTCGGGGTGCGGATCGAGCTCCCCAGCAACCAGCCGATCGTTCTCCTGAAGGAGGTCGACGGCACTCGTTACCTGCCCATCTGGATCGGGGCAGGTGAGGCAACCGCCATCGCCTTCGCCCTCGAGGGAGTGCAGTCGCAACGTCCCCTCACCCACGACCTCCTCAGGCTTTCAGTCGAGGCCCTCGACGCCCAGGTGCGCCGGGTGGTCGTCACCGAGATGCGCGACGGCATCTACTACGCGGACCTGGTCTTCTCCCGCGATGGCAACGAGATCACCGTGTCCTCGCGGCCCTCCGACGCCATCGCCCTCGCCGCCCGCACCGGATCGCCCATCTTCGTTTCCCCTCGCGTTCTCGAGGAGTCGGGCGTGGAGATCCGGGACGAGGATGAGGAGGACGAGGTCGCCCGCTTTCGCAGCTTCCTCGACTCGGTGACGCCGGAGGACTTCGACGCAAGCTGAGAGGGCCCCTCGCAGCCGGGGGACCGATGGTCCTCATCCCCATCACCACCGGCCGACTGAGCCCCCCGTCCGCCGGTCGGCTGGGGCCCCAGCCGGCAGTTTTCCACAGGGGTTGTTGACAACCCCTGGTCGCGCCATCTAGTTTCACGGCAGTAGTTCCAGGTCCGGGAATTACCGTGGTGTAAGCTCTCGGGGAGGTGAGCCACGCCGTGAGTGAGGAACAGGGCTATCGGGCCCCGCAGGTCTGCAAGATTGTCGGCATCACCTACCGGCAACTCGACTACTGGGCCCGTACCGCGTTGCTGGCCCCTTCCCTCCGCCAGGCGAGCGGCTCGGGATCGCACCGGCTCTACGCCTTCCAGGACATCGTGCAGCTCCGGGTGGTCAAGCGGCTCCTCGATGCCGGCATGAGCCTGAAGCGCATCCGCCAGGCCGTAGGGATACTCCGTGATCAGCTGCACAGCGAGCGTCCCCTCACCGACGTCACTCTCCTCTCCGACGGTTCCACCATCTACGCCGCCCAGAGCGCCGACGAGGTCGTCGACGTCTTCCGGCGAGGCCAGGGGGTGTTCGGCATCGCGGTGGGCCCCGTCCAGGAAGAGCTCGAGGGGGAGCTGCACCGGCTCTTCCCCGACCTCCCGGCCATCGAGACCCACGTGCCCGTGGAAGCGTGACCGGTCCCGCCGACACCGACGACTTTGCTTCCCCGGCGGACGCCGTCGATTTCGCTCACCACAGTGAGGAGCAGTTCGCCCGCTTGCTCGACTTCTACGGGATCGACTGGGAGTACGAGCCCCGTTCCTTCCCCGTCGAGTTCGACGAGGCCGGCGCCCCCAGCGGCTACTTCACCCCGGACTTCTACCTGCCGGATGAGGACCTGTTCATCGAGATCACGACCATGAACCAGAAACTGGTGACCAAGAAGAACCGCAAGGTGCGCCGGCTGCGGTCCCTGTACCCGGAGGTCCGCTGCAAGATCTTCTACCAGCGTGACTATCTGCACCTGCTGGTCAAGTACGGCTTGGAGCCCGGGGAAGCCACCGGCGACCCGGTCCTGCCCACCCGCCTGCCCGGACCCCCCCAGGTCATCAGCCTCAGTGAGGCGGAGACCGGCTGACCGCCACCGGGAGAGGGCGGCGCCTCCCACTAACCTGCGAGCCGTGACCAGAACTTTGTTCGCCCTGCGCTTCTTGCCCCTCGAGGAGGCCGCCCGGGGGACACCCCGGAGCAGGCAAGGCGCTGGGGAACGCTGAGTGGACTTCACCCCGCATACGCCCGCCGACATCGAGCGCATGCTCGGTGCCCTCGGCTTGGGCTCGTGCGAGGACCTGTTCTCCCATCTCCCGGCAGCGGTGAGGCTCACCCGGCCTCTCGATCTGCCCGGCCCCCTCGCGGAGGCGGAAGTGATGAAGCATCTCGAGGCTCTCGCCTCCCGCAACCGCCCGGACCTGGCCTGCTTCGCGGGAGGGGGCATCTACGACCACTATCTGCCCCCGGTGGTCCGGGCCCTCACCATGCGCCCCGAGTTCGTCACCTCCTACACGCCCTACCAGAGCGAGGTGTCCCAGGGCATGCTGCAGGCCCTATTCGAGTACCAGTCCATGGTGGCCGCCATCACCGGGCTGCCGGTAGCCAACGCCTCCCTCTACGACGGGGCCACGGCGGCCCTCGAGGCGGCCAACCTGGCGGTCGGGGCCACCGGGCGCCGCGGCCTGTGGGTCTCCCGCGGCCTCCCCCCGCAGACGCGCCGGGTGGTGGCCACCTTCGCCCGGGCCCGCGACCTGGAGATGGTGGAACACCCTCTGGCCGAGGGGCGCACCGCCTGGGACCCCAGCGTCATCCCCGAACCGGCGGTGGTCATGTTCGCCCAGCCGAACTACCTCGGCGCCATCGAGGACTACGACGCCGCAGCTGCCCTGGCCCACCGGACAGGAGCGCTGGCCGCCGCCTCAGTCGACCCGATGCTGCTCGGGGTGCTCCGCTCCCCGGGGGCCGCCGGGTGCGACATCGCCTTCGGAGAGGGCCAGCCGCTGGGCAGCCCCCTCTCCTTCGGCGGGCCCGGGCTCGGGCTCCTGGCGACTTCCGCCGCCCTCATGAGGCGCATCCCCGGGCGCCTGGTCGGACGCACCCGCGACGAAGACGGCCGGGCCGCCTACACCTTGACACTGCGCACGCGCGAGCAGGACATCCGTCGGGAGAAAGCCTCCTCCAACATCTGCACCAACCAGGGTCTCAACGCCCTGGCGGCCGCCGTCCACCTCGCCTGGCTCGGGCCCAACGGGCTGGCCGAGACCGGGCGGCAGAGCATGCAGAAGGCCCACTACCTGGCCGATCGCTTGCGCCGCATCCCGGGGGTGCGGCTCGCCGTCGGGGCGCCCTTCGCCCGGGAGTTCCCCATCCTGCTGCCCGTCGATCCCGAACGGGTGGTGCAGGCCATGGCCGAGCGCGGGTATCTGGCCGGCATCGGGCTCTCCGCCGACTACCCGGAGTTCCCCGACGCGCTGCTGGTGGCGGTTACCGAGCAGCGGACCCGGGAGGAGTTGGACGGCTACGCCACCGTCCTGGCCGAGGTGGTGGGCAATGCCTGAGCCGGGCGGACGGGCATCTTCGGCACCCCTGGTGGGGGGAGGCACCGAGCCGACGCTGGCCGGCCTTTCCGTCCCGGGGCGCCGCGCCTGGTCGTTACCCGCGCTCGATGTCCCGGAACAGACACTCGTGCTTCCCGAGGCCGCCGCCGCGTCCCCGGCCCTGCCTGAGGTGAGCGAGCGGGACCTCGTGGCCCATTTCACCCGGCTGGCCCACCGCAACTTCGCCGTCGATCTCGGGGCCTACCCGCTGGGCTCCTGCACCATGAAGTACAACCCGAAGGTGGCCGATTGGGCGGCGGAGAGGCCCGGGTTCACCGGCCTCCACCCGGCAACTCCGCCGGCCTTCGCCCAGGGCGCCCTCGCCGTGCTGCTGGAGGCAGAGCAGTTCCTGTGCGAGGTGACCGGCATGGCCCGGGCCACTTTCCAGCCCCCGGCCGGCGCGGCCGGGGAGCTGACCGGGCTCCTGGTGATGCGGGCGCATCACACCGCCCAGGGCAACCCCCGGGCCCGGGTGATCATCCCCGACTCGGCCCACGGGACCAACCCGGCATCCGTGACCCTGGCCGGCTACGAGGTGGTACCGGTGCCGAGCAACGCCCGGGGCATGGTCGACCTGGCAGCCCTGCGGCGCCTGGTCGACACCGAGGTCGCCGGGCTGATGCTCACCAACCCGAACACGCTCGGGCTGTTCGAGGAGGACATCTGCGAGATCGCCCGCGTGGTGCACGAGGCGGGGGGCCTGGTGTACTACGACGGTGCCAACCTGAACGCCATCCTCGGGGTCGCCCGGCCCGGCGACATGGGCTTCGACATCGTCCACTCCAACCTGCACAAGACCTTCGCGACCCCGCACGGTGGGGGAGGGCCCGGCTCAGGCCCGGTGGCGGTAGTGGAACACCTGGCCCGCTACCTCCCCGGCCCCCTGCCGGCGGAGCACGCCGACGGCTCCCTGGGCTGGGAGATGCCGGAGGCCTCCATCGGGCAGGTGCACGGGCACCACGGCAACTTCCTGGTCGTGGTACGGGCCCTGGCCTACATGCTCGCCCTGGGCGGTGAGGGCCTGCGACGGGTGGCCGAACGCTCGGTGCTCAACGCCCGCTACCTGGCGTCGCTGGTTGCCGCCGAATACGACATTCCTTTCCCCGAGCCGTGCATGCACGAGTTCGTCGCCTCCGCCACCCGCCTCAAGCGGGAAACGGGCCTACGCGCCGCCGACGTCGCCAAGGCCCTCCTCGACCGGGGGTTCCATGCCCCCACCATGTACTTCCCCCTGATCGTGGACGAGGCCCTCATGGTGGAACCCACCGAGACGGAATCGCCGGAGACGCTGGAGGCGCTGGCCGCCGCCCTGCTCGCGATAGCCGAAGAGGCCCGGGACGACCCGGCCGCGGCCCACGCCCATCCGCGGGAGACCCCGGTGGCGCGGCTCGACGAGGCCTCGGCCGCCCGCCGCCCCGTCCTCACCTGGTTCACCGAGGAGCCATGAACCGCGGCGTGGGGATCGACGTCGGCGGTTCCGGGATCAAGGGCGCCGTCATCGACCTGGCGACGGGGGCGCTCGTCGGGAAACGGCGCAGGGTGGCCACGCCCAGCCCGTCGACGCCGCGGGCAGTGGCCACCTCGGTGGCCCGCCTCACCGCCCGGCTGGACTGGCAGGGCCCACTGGGCTGCACAGTGCCGTGCGTGGTGCAGAACGGCGTGGTGGGCACGGCCGCCAACGTCGACCACTCCTGGATAGGCACGGACGGGGCCGCTCTCATCTCCGCCGCGACCGGGCTCCCCACGACCCTCCTCAACGACGCCGACGCCGCCGGTATCGCCGAAATGCGCCTCGGGGCCGGCCGGGGGAGGAAGGGGGTAGTGCTCATGCTCACCTTCGGCACGGGCATCGGCAGCGCCCTGTTCATCGACGGCCGGCTCGTGCCCAACACCGAATTGGGCCACCTGGTCATGTGGGGCGGCAGCGCCGAGCACCGGGCGGCGGCGAGCGCCAAGACGGCCGAGGGCCTCAGCTGGTCGAAGTGGGCCAAGCGCGTGGACAGGTACCTGGCGTACGTGGAGAACCTCTTCTGGCCCGACCTGCTGATCGTCGGTGGGGGAGTGAGCCGGGCGCATCAGAAGTGGCTCCCCCTGCTGCATGCCCGAGCCGAGATCATCCCGGCGCACTTCCGTAACAACGCGGGAATCATCGGCTCCGCCCTGGCGGCCGCCCAAGGAGAGACCCTGTGAGCATCACCGACTACCTGCGCGCCGCCGATGGAACGCGGCTGCTGCTCAGGTCGTGGCCCGAGCCTGCCGAGCGCCGCGCCTCCATGCTGCTCATCCACGGGCTCGGGGAGCACTCCGGGCGCTACGAGCATGTCGGTGCTCACTTTGCCTCCACCGGGCTGGCCGTCTCTGCCCTCGACCTGCGCGGCTTCGGTGGTTCGGGAGGGAGGCGCGCCTTCGTCGCCTCCTTCGTGGATTACCTCGAGGACCTTGAGCTCCCGGTGGAGGACATGCTCGGCAACCCGGCGCCGACGATCCTGTACGGGCACTCACTGGGGGGGTTGGTTGCCCTGGCCTACGCCCTGTGGGGGCGACGCTCGCCCGACCTGCTGGTGCTCTCCGCCCCCACCCTGGAGGCGGCGGTGCCCGCCTGGAAGCGGCTGGCGGCGCGTCTCCTGGGCCGCCTGGCCCCGGCTGCCGCCCTCCCCAACGACATCCGGGGCGACCAGCTATCGGCCGACCCGGCCGTGGGGGAGGCCTACTTCGCCGACCCGCTCGTCGTCACCCGCACCACGGCCCGCCTCGGAGCCGAGTGGCTGAGGGCCATGGTGAAAGCCAGGGATGCCCTGGCCCAGCTGACCGTGCCCACCCTGGTCATCCACGGCAGCGACGACACCCTGGTGCCGCCCATGGCCAGCGAGCCCCTGGCTGCGGTCCCGGGGGTGCGGAGGGTGGTCCTCCCCGGGCTGCGCCATGAGTGCCACAACGAGGAGGGCGGGACCGTGGCGCTGACGGAGGTAGGCGCCTGGATCAACCGGCACCTGGCCGCGATGGCCTAAGAGGCCGGGTAGCCGGCCAGCACCCGCTCTCGGGTCTCCTCGCGAGTGACGGCGTCACAGAAGGCGGCATCGACGGCCCGCAGGGTGGCCACCCGCAGGTCGGCCACGGCGAAGCCCTGATGGGCCGCCACCACGGCGAACTCCCCGGTCATCGAGGTGCCGCTCATCAGCCGGTTATCCGGGTTGAGGGTCACGGCAAACCCGGACCGGTGCAGCAGCCCGACCGGGTGCGCCTCGATGCTGGGAAACGCCCGGGTGTGCAGGTTGGATGACGGGCACACCTCGAGGGTGATCCCCCCGGAGCGCACCCGCTCCGCCACCGCTCCCATGCCCACCACCCGGCCGTCCCGGACCGTCAGGTCCTCCACCAGCCGCACCCCGTGGCCGAGGCGCTCCGCCCCGCAACCCAGGGCATCGGCAATGCTCGCCACCCCGTCTCCCTCCCCGGCGTGCAGGGTAAGGTGCAGGCCGGCCGCCTGGGCCGCCCGGCAGGCGGCACGGTGCGCCGAGGCGGGGAACCCTGCTTCGGGGCCGGCCAGATCGAAGGCGACCACCCCCCGCCCGGCGAACCGGGCGGCGGCCGCGGCCACCTCGACCGAATCGTTGTCCTGACGCAGGGCATCGACGATCAAGAAAGCGGCGATGCCGGCACGTCGCCTTCCCGCCGCCACCCCGGCGAGGACCGCGTCCAGGACCTGAGGGAGGGTCAGCCCCTTCTCCCGGTGCAGCATGGGCGCGAAGCGGATCTCGGCGTACACCGCCCCGTCGGAGGCCAGGTCGAGCACCGCCTCGCAGGCCACCCGCTCCAGGGCCTCGCGCGTCTGCATGACGGCCACGGTCTGGCGGAAGGCCTCCAGGTAGCGCGGCAGCGAGCGCGACTCACCCTGGAAGAACCAACGCCGAAGGAAAGCTAGGTCGGTGCTGGGCAGCCCCTCGTAGCCGGCCGCCTCGGCCAGGTCCAGCACGGTCTCCGGGCGCAGGCCCCCGTCGAGGTGGTCGTGGAGCACCACCTTGGGTAGACGCTGCAGCGCGGCCCGGTCCATGGGAGGGCAGGCTAGTGGCCCCCGCTCAGCCGGGAGGCAGCCACCAGCGCCGTTCCACGGCCTGCTCGCCGAACAGCGTGGTCGGCAGGATCTCGCCCGGTACGAAGCCCTGTGCCTCCAGGTACCCCTCCACCGGCAGGCAGCCGAGGAGCACATCGGCCGAGACCGGCAGGTCCGGCGCGAGGCCTCGCACCGCCTCGAGCAGGCGGGCCGCCAATCCCGCGTGCCGGTCCTCCGGGTCGGTGGCCAGGGCCGCCAGCCGCAGGTGATCTCCTTCCACGGAAGCGTCGGCGAACCCGAGGAGGCGGCCGGCCTCCTCGACCACCAGGACCCCACCCGACAGCAGCCGGCGGCGCAGCGGCCCGGGGGAGAAGTCGCGGCGGAGCAGCGCCGAGATGGTCGCCGGGTCGAGAAGCCCGGAGTAGGCGTCCCAGTGAGCGGCGTCCGCCACCCGGCCGATGGCCATCAGATCGCCCCTGCCCGCCCTGCGCACCTCCACGGTAGGCAACCTACACCTCGCGCCGAGCCCGTGGCCGGGTGCCGCCGGTGCCGACTTCCTACACTTCGGGAGGCGTCTTTCTGGAGGATGGGCTGCAGCACGCCGAAGACCCCCCCGGGCTGATCGGCCGGGCAGAAGAACCCCGTTCGACCGAGGAGCGGCTGACTGCGGCTCTCGAGGCCCTGGCCGCCCGCGATGGGCTCCTGGCGGAGCGGGCACGCCGGCTAGTGGCCCTGGAGGATGCCGCCGCCCGGCTCAGCGCGGCCACCGCCCGCCTCGAGGCGGCCGCGAGCGACCTGGCGGCCCTGCGCCTAGCCCGCCGGGGCGAGTTGGCCGAGCGCGATCGGCGCATCGCCCAACTCGAACACGGCCTCATCGAGGCGCGGCGCGCCGCCGAGGCGTTGGGGAATGCCCCCGACGACCTCAAGCGGATAAAGGGCATCGGGCCGGTGATCGAAGCCCTGCTGCACAGCATCGGCATCGACGCCTTCCAGCAGGTCGCCGCCTTGTCGCAGGGGGAACTGCAGCGAGTAGGGGACTTGTTGGGCTCGTTCCGAGGGCGGATTCAACGGGACAGGTGGGTTGAACAAGCAGCGGAACTGGCTGGCGGCGAACGGCGCACCCCCATCGCCTAGGCCGGTCGGGCGGCGCGGCCATCCCCCCTGGGCGGAGCCTGGTGGCGAGACGCTATGATGCATAGTCGTGTATGAGATGCGTCAGCCTGCAGGAGATGCGGCACCCCACGCCAACTTGCTCACTACCCGTGACGTCCAGAGCCTCATCAAGGTCGACCGCTCGACCATCTACCGAATGGCCGAGGACGGGCGCCTGCCGGCCATCAAAGTGGGCCGTCAGTGGCGCTTCCCGGAGGACCGCCTCCACGAATGGTTGCATCGCCACGAATCGGAGCCCGCGGTCTCGGTTGCCGACACCGTGGCACCTCTGCGTGACCTCATCGCCCCGGAGTCCATGCAGGCACTCACCGGCCTGCTCGGCGACCTCCTCGGTGTCATGGTCCTGGTCACCGACATGGCCGGCCACCCCCTCGCCGAGGTTGGGAATCCATGCGGGCTGTTCGCCGCCGCTCACCGCCATCCGGGAGTCATGCAACGCTGCATCCTCGGCTGGCGCGAGATGGCCGACGAGCCCGACATGGAACCGCATTGGAAGCCCACCCCGCTCGGCTTCCTGTGCGCCCGCACCCTGGTCCGCGTGGGAGACCAACTGAAGGGCATGGTGCTGGCGGGGGGGATCGCCCCGGTCGCCTGGCCCCCCGGGGCCGCCGAGGTGAAGCGCCTGGCGGCCGACCTCGGCGTCCCCGCCGATGTGGTGGGTGAGCACATCGACGACGTCTACCGGCTGGATTCACAGGAGCAGGAGCGAGTACTGCGCCTGCTGCCGCGCCTGGGTGCCTTCCTCTCCCGCCTCGCCGGAGACAACGGTCTCAGGGGAGGGCGTGCCTGGACGGGGCCGCCCCCGTACCGCAAGCCACTGCAAAGGAGCGAATGGTGAAGAAGCTGTTGGTACTCGGGGCCGGGACTGCCGGGACCATGGTGGTGAACAAGCTCCGGCCCCGCCTCGATCCCGGCGAATGGCAGATCACCGTCGTCGACCAGACCCCCTGCCACTACTACCAGCCGGGGTTCCTCTTCATCCCCTTCGGCATCTACCGCGCCCAGGACGTCCAGAAGCCGCGGCGCGACTTCATCCCCGCCGGCGTGGACATCGACCTATCGGCCATCGAGTCGATCGACACCGCCCGCCAGCGGGTCGCCCTCGCCGGTGGCCGGCATCTGGATTACGACTACCTGGTGGTGGCCACCGGCACCCATCCCACCCCGGCGCAGACCCCCGGCCTCGATGGGGA
The DNA here is from genome assembly GCA_964354255.1 of uncultured Acidimicrobiia bacterium. Taxonomy (GTDB): domain Bacteria; phylum Actinomycetota; class Acidimicrobiia; order Spongiisociales; family UBA11373; genus VGBK01. The sequence continues at coordinate 79,977 of CAYGYX010000002.1, forward strand.
GGCCATGGGGGACACGATCCATCACTACTACTCGCTGAGTGGGGCCGTCGCCCTGTACGAGCGGCTGAAGACCTGGGAGGGGGGGCGCCTGGTCATCAACATCATGGAGACCCCCTTCAAGTGCCCGGTGGCCCCGCTCGAGTTCACCTTCCTCGCCGACTGGTGGTTCCACGAACGCGGCATCAGGGATCGAGTCGAGATCGTGTTCGCCACACCCCTGGGAGAGGTCTTCACCAAGCCCGTGGCCGCCCGCCACCTCTCCCACCTCCTGGACGGGAAGGGGGTCACGGTCGAGACCGACTTCTACGTGGAGCGCGTCGACGCCGATCGCAACACCCTGGTGTCCTACGACGAGCGGGAGCTCCCTTACGACCTGCTGGTCACCGTGCCGGTGAACATGGGGGCCGAGGTGATCGCCCGCTCCGGGCTCGGGGACGAGCTCAACCACATACCGGTCGACAAGGGCACCTTCCTCTCGCCGGAGCACGCCAACCTCTTCGCCCTTGGCGACGCCGCCGCCCTGCCCACCTCCAAGGCCGGCTCGGTGGCCCACTTCGCCGTGGAGGGATTCGCCGAGAACTTCCCCCGATACGTCGAGGGCCTTCCCATGCTGGAGCAGTTCGACGGACACGCCAACTGCTTCATCGAGTCCGGTTTCGGCAAGGGCCTGCTCATCGACTTCAACTACGACACCGAGCCTCTGCCCGGCAAGTACCCCCTCCCGGGAATCGGTCCCTTCTCCCTGCTCCAGGAGACGGTCACCAACCACTGGGGGAAGATGATGTTCCGCTGGGTCTACTGGAACATGCTGCTGCGGGGCCGCGAGCTTCCCCTCCCGGCCGAGATGAGCATGTACGGCAAGGAGCTGAGACCATGACCACGGTAGTGGCCGAAGACCGCCTGGGCGCCCTCGAAGCCAAGCTCGATGCCCTGTCCCACCAGCTGGACTACGTCGCCGCCTCCCTGCGCGAGCAGGAGGTCCGTCGCGGCCGCTGGGACGAGCTCCGCCGTGAGCTGGCCCCGATAACCGGCGAGGCGCTTGAGCTCGTGAGCCGGGAGCTCGACGACGTGCGCGCCTTCGTCGAGCCGTCCGGCCTGCTGCGGATGCTGAAGCGTGTCCTGCGCGATCTTCCCTTCCTGGAGGCCCTACTCGATCAGGTGGAGAGCCTCTCCCAGCTCGGGGCCGACCTCTCGCCGCTGGGTCGAGAGGTCCTCATGGCGGCCATGGGCAGCCTCGCCCACTTGGAGGAGCGGGGCTACTTCGCCTTCGTCAAGGGTGCTAGAGGGCTCATGGACGAGTTGGTGGCCGGCCTCGGTGAGGAGGATCTGCGGAAGCTGGGGGAGAGTGTCGCCCCCGCCGTGCAGGCGCTGAAGGAACTGGCGCACCCCGAGGTGATGCACCTGCTGCAGGACGTGGCCGTCCAGTTGCGGCGGCCCCCGGCGGAAGACAAAGGCCTCCTCCGCTTGTTGTGGCAGATGCGCCGCCCCCGGGCGCGTCGCGGCCTGGCACGCGCGCTGGGCCTCCTCGAAGCCCTGGGCGGCGAACCCGGCGAAGCGCCGGCCACCCCGTCGGCCCATCAATGACGATCATCCAGCAAAGGAGACGAGCCAACATGCCCACCGCCACCATCGCCGGTCGTGAGGTCCACCTCAACGACGAGGGATTCATGACCGAGCCCGACGAGTGGAGCGAGGAGATCGCCGCCTTCCTGGCCCGCCAGATCGGCATCGACCCGCTGACCGAAGAGCACTGGAAGGTGATCCGCTTCCTGCGCAGCGACTTCACCGACCAGGGGGAGACCGCCACCCTGCGCCGGGTGTCCACCATGGCCGGGGTGGCGACGAAGGACCTGTACGGGCTGTTCTCGGGCAAGCCGGCCCGCAAGATGGCCTACATCGCCGGGCTGCCCAAGCCCAAGGGCTGTGTCTAGGACCGGATCGAAGGGAGCCGAGCAATGACCACCGAGAGCGGGGGCTTCGTCGCCCCCAAGTTCGATGCCGACACCGGGCGCAAGCTCGCCATCATCTGCTCGAAGGGCACCCTCGACATGGCGTACCCGGGCCTCATCATGGGCAACGGTGCCGTGCAGGAAGGCATCGAGCTGCACCTCTTCTTCACCTTCTGGGGCCTGGACATCATTCGCAACAAGACCGTCGACAAGCTGACCATGACCCCGGTGGGGAACACGGCGATGCGCATGGGGAGCACCTCGCTCGCCATGCCGCAGACCCTGGGGGCTCTCCCCGGCATGAGCAGCATGGCCAGCTGGATGATGCGCGGGAAGATCAAGGGCCTCGGCGTGCCCCCGGTACACGAGTTCCTGACCCAGATCTTCGATGCCGGCGGGCACCTGTGGGCCTGCCGAATGTCGGTCGACATGATGAAGCTCACCAAGGACGACTTCGTCGACGAGGTGGAGGGCATCATCAACGTCGCCGAGTTCCTGGAGCTGAGCCGGGGGGCCCAGATCATCTTCGTCTGATTCGACATCGCAGCGCCGGGCCGCCGCTTCCGGGCGGCGGCCCGCTCGCGTCAGGCCAACTGGAAGGGCGCTTCCCCCGGCGGTCCGACGCGCTCGCGCTCGAGCAGCCCACGGGCCAGGTCGATCGCCTCTTCTCCTTCCCCGAGTCGGTAGGCCACCGGGCACTCGGCCCACCCTGCCAGCCGCGTCGGCGTCACCCGGTCGTGCTCGACCAGGAGAGCGGCGAGGGCGTCGGTCCACAGCCAGGCCACGGTGGTCTCCCGCAGGGCTAGGGGGCAGCCTCACCGTACCCGCCCCGTCAAGCGGCTCTCACCTGGGCAAACACCGTGTTGTGGTTCGCGTTGACGACCGCCTCAAGCAGGCGCGGCCGCTCCGGCTCGAGGCCGATCAGGCGGGCTCGTGGGCCTCGCGGCTCTGGCGCCGCGCTTCCCAGCGCCACAGCAAGTAACAGGCCACGCCCAGGATCACCTGGAACAGGAACGTCAGGGCCCGGAACAGGAGCACGGCTGCCACCACCGGCGACTCCACTTCTGCCCCCTCGCCGGCGGCCAGCATGAGGGCGGCGGTCAGGCCCACTTCCACCAGGCCCAGGCCTCCCGGGGTGATGGGCACGGCGGTGGCCAGGCGCACGATGGCAAACGCCCCCAGCGCCTCCGGCCACGAGATCACTTCGGGCCCAACTCCGAGGTCGCGCAAGCAGGCGAGGAGCACCCAGAAGATGGAGAGATGGCTGACCAAGGTCGCCAGCGTCAACCGGTGCCACCGGCTCTGGATGAGCACCGCGCTGCTCCTCTGGAAGCGGGCGAAGCCCTCATCCCAACCCAGCACCGGCCCCTGGTGGAAGACCCGCCGGAGGGCCGAGACGGCCTGGCCGCTGACCCTCCCCACCGCCCGGGCGAAGCGCTCGCTGGTGGAGACCAGCACGAGCACCGCGATGGCCGCGGCCAGGAGCGCCAGGCCGATCGCCGCCCCCGTCAGCAGCAGGGTGTTGGTGCCCCCGCGCAGGGCCAGCAGCATGGCGGCGACCGACGGCAGGCCGAAGATGACCAGCGTGTTCCACCATCCGGACAGCACCGAGGCCATGGCAATGGGGCCGGCGCGATGCCCGAACGAGGACAGCACCGCGTAGGTCACCCCGATGCCCACGACGCTCCCCGCCGGGACCGTGTTGGTCACCGCGGCGGCGATCTGGCCCGTGAGGAACGCATGCCGGAAGCGCAGCCCGGGCAGAGAGGCCATCATCACCAACTGGTAGCCGAACAGGTTCCACACGGCGATGCCAATGAGGATCGCCGTCTGCACAAAGGTCATGCTGCGTACCGTGGCCCACACCTCGCCCAAGTCGGCGAGGCGGGGGAGCACGCCGACCAGCAGCGCCCAGCCGATGGCCAGCGAGATCACCGCCTGGATGATCCTCTTGGCCCTGCCGCGCCGACGCGGGGCCGGCTCCGCCGCTGTCTGCATCGGTTGGACGCTACCCGAGTCGGGCGCCCGAGGGGGGCGCCGGGAGTGGCATCATGTGGCCATGGGTGCCCCCCTCGCCGGCCGCCTGTTGGTGGCCGCCCCGCGCCTCATCGACCCCAACTTCGCCCGCAGCGTGGTGCTGATATGCCGCCACGACGAGGACGGCGCCCTGGGCCTGCTGCTGAACCGCCTCACCTCCCTGGCGGTGGGGGAGGCCCTGCCCGGATGGGTGGAGCCGCTGGCCCCGCCCAACGTGGTCTTCCTGGGCGGCCCGGTGCAGCCCGAGATGGCGGTGGGCCTCGGCCGTCTCCTCCCCGAGCACGCCGGCCGGCCGCAGTCGGAGGAGTGGACCCCTATCGACGGCCGCCTCGGCCTCGTCAACCTGGGAGCTCTCCCGGCCGCGGAGGTGGGCGGCCTGGAGCGGCTCCGTGTGTTCGCCGGCTACGCCGGCTGGTCGGCCGGGCAGCTCGACTTCGAGGTATCGTCGGCCGACTGGTTCGTGCTGGCCGCCGAAGACGACGACCCCTTCACCCCCGCCCCCGGGGGGCTGTGGCGACGGGTACTCCATCGCCAGCGCGGAGGGGTAGCCCTGTTCGCCGACTTCCCACCCGACCCCTCTCTCAACTGAACGCGAACCCGACCAACGACGAACGCGCCTCGTTGCCCCTTCTTTCCGGACGCGCTGATGGCCGCCATTCCCGGCGATAGCATCGGTCCGTGGCCGACGCCCTCTACCACCGTGACGGCGACCTCTTCGTTCCCACGGAGTACACCCGCAGCCCCTGGACCGACCAGGCCCAGCACGGCGGGCCGCCGGGGGCACTGATCGCCCGGGCGATCGAGGGGATGGAGGGAGGATCCTGGTGGGTGGTCCGCCTGACCATCGACATCATGCGCGAGATCCCGGTGGTCCCCCTGCGGGTGGAAACGGGCCTGGAACGGGCAGGGCGTCGGGTGCAGCTGGTCGAGGGAAAGGTGACCGACGCCGGGGGAGAGACCCTGATGCGGGCCTTCGCCTGGCGGGTGCGGCGCACCGGCCCCCTGCCGCTGCCCCCACCCGTTGACACACCGCCGCCCATGCCGGCCCTGCCCGAGACCCTGCCCGTCTACCAGAACACGTTCCGCGAATATGTCGATTTCTTCGGCCACGCCGTGGACAGGCGCTTCGTTTCCGGAGGCATCGAACGGCCGGGCCGGGCCACCATGTGGTTCCGGCTCCGCGTACCGGTGGTTCTCGGTGAGCCACCGACCCCGCTGCAGACGCTCATGGCGGTGGTCGACTCGGCCAACGGGATCTCCTGGACGCTTCCTTTCGAGGACTACCTGTTTCCCAACACCGACATCGGGGTCTACCTGGCCCGAGAGCCGGAAGGGGAGTGGATCGCCCTCGAGGCAGTCTCCTACCTTGACCCGGGCGGCCGGGGCATCTCCGATACGGCGCTGTTCGACACCAGGGGCTTCGTCGGGCGAGCCAACCAGGCGCTCTTCGTGGAACAGCGGGGCTCGGACCGAGTCCCAGGAGCGGCGTAGGGCCGGCTTCATCGGGCCAACCAGGCGCCTCTTGGTGGGGGAGAGGGCCTCATCGCCCCGTTGGGGTTCAGGTCGGCTCTCCGATCGTGCTCTCTTGGCGAGATTGACGGCAGCCCGCTCACATGGCCGGGTGCCGTCGGCTACCGTCATCGGCGGAGAGGGGAGCGGTCGCGAGGGGGAGCGGCCTGATGATGATCGGGCATACTCCGGGGACGGTGGGGGCGATCTCGGTAAACCTTTGGGGCCTCTTGTGGGTGTGGGTGGCGGAATGGGTGGCGCCGCTCTCGCTTGGGTGGGCCGGGCCGTGACCGACACGGTGCCGGTCGTGCGCGGCTTGGAGGTGTTCGACCGGTTCTACGCGCGGGAGTTCCCAGCGATCGTGAACATCGCCCATGCCATTTCGGGGAGCCGGATGGCTGCCGAGGACCTGGCGCAGGAAGCGATGATCAGGGCCTACCGGCGCTGGCCGGAGGTCGGGACTCTGGAGCGCCCCGGCGGCTGGGTGCGCCGGGTGGCGCTGAACCTGGCGATGTCGGCGTACCAGCGGCGCAAGGCCGAGGCCCGCGCCCTGCTGCGCTTGGCGCCTCTGCGGGGCGAACCCCCTGCCGAGCTGAGCGCGGAGACTGCCGAGTGCTGGCATGAGGTGCGCCGCCTGCCCAAGCGGCAGGCCCAGGCGCTGGCGTTGCACTACCTGGCAGATGCTTCGGTGGCGGAGATCGCCACGATCATGGACTGCGCCGAGAGCACGGTGAAGGTGCACCTGCACCGGGGCCGGCAGGCGTTGGCGGCGCGGCTGGGTGCCGAGGAGTAGCGATGAAGGTGGACGACCGGTTGAGACGGGCGGCGGACGAGGTGAGGGAGGCGGGCCGCGAGGCGCGCTTCACCGTCCGGGCGCCCGGCAGCCGCCCTTTCTGGGCCAGGCCGGTGGTGGTCTTCTCGGCCGCCGCTGCCGTGGCGCTCGCCATCGGGGTCCCGCTGTTGCTCCTCCACGGGCCGTGGCGCGGCAGGGTGCTGGGACCGGGGCCGACGACCACCCTGGCGACGACGACTCTGGCAACGACCACCACTGGAGTGCCGACTACGACGACCCTGGCGCCGGGCGAGACGCCGGTGGCGTCGGTTGAGGAACTGGTGACCGGGATCTTCGCTGCTCTGACGGCGGGCGACGCCGGGTCGTTCCAGGGGCTCTTCGCAGACGACACCTGGCACGGGATCTACACGGTGCAGGGGGGCGCGGGGGATCTCGTGGAATCCGTGGACAACGACACCTACCTGCCCGTTGGGGAGGCGTGGGAGGTGCTGGGGGACGTGACCGTGGCCGGGAACGTGGCGGTGACGCCGGTGCAGGCCACCTACCCCGAAACCCGCGACACCGCCGGTGCCTGGGTCGGCTTCGATGTGACCGTGGTGGAGGCGGTGCCGGGCGGCTTCCTGGGTGGCATTGGTATCGCGCTGTTAGCCGAAGTGAACGCGCCCGGATATGCCGAGACCGACCCGGCGGTGGTGGAGGAGTTGCTGGCGGCGCAGGCGGCAGCCTGGGCGGTCGGGGACATCGACGGGGTGCTGGCCGGCTACTGGGAGATGGCCACGTATATGGACGGGTTGACCTTCGGGACTATCTCGGCGGCCGAGATGGCGGACTTCTACGCCGGGATGCGGCTGGGGTTCGTCGGGGAGCCGGTGATCTCGGGGCCCTTCTTCGCGGTGGTCACCCGGGTCACCGACCTGGCTTCCGGTGTTGTCGCCGACGGGGTCTCCCTCTACTGGGTCCGTGAGGGCCAGATCGCCCTCCACGTCCTCACCACCGGAACCTGACCGGAGCCGATCGGGGGGCGTTGGGGATTCCTGGCATGCCGGTAAACCTCCGCCGCCGCTCGTCGGTGTGAGGTTCAGCAGGGGACCGGCGGCAAGCGGGTCCCCACCAATGGGGGAGG
>CAYGYX010000003.1:0-14065 GCA_964354255.1 uncultured Acidimicrobiia bacterium
GGGACTTAACCCAACATCTCACGACACGAGCTGACGACAGCCATGCACCACCTGTCTCGGACGCTTTCGCACACCGTGTTTCCACGGCTTTTCCCGTGATGTCAAGTCCAGGTGAGGTTCTTCGGGTTTCATCGAATTGAGCCGCATGCTCCGCCGCTTGTGCGGGGCCCCGTCAATTCCTTTGAGTTCTAGCCTTGCGACCGTACTCCCCAGGCGGGGCACTTAATGCGTTTGCTACGGCACAGCAGACATCAATCAATCCGCCACACCTAGTGCCCAACGTTTACAGCTAGGACTACCAGGGTATCTAATCCTGTTTGCTCCCCTAGCTTTCGCTCCTCAGCGTCGGTGCCGGCCCAGAGAGCCGCCTTCGCTACGGGTGTTCCTCCCGATATCTGCGCATTTCACCGCTACACCGGGAATTCCACTCTCCTCTACCGGACCCTAGCCACAGCAGTATCGACCGGCCTCCCGGAGTTGAGCTCCGGGATTTCACGGCCGACTTACTGAGCCGCCTACGAGCTCTTTACGCCCAATAAATCCGGACAACGCTTGCCCCCTACGTATTACCGCGGCTGCTGGCACGTAGTTGGCCGGGGCTTCTTCTGGAGGTACCGTCACTTTCGCTTCGTCCCTCCTGAAAGAGGTTTACAACCCGGAGGCCTTCATCCCTCACGCGGCGTCGCTGCATCAGGCTTTCGCCCATTGTGCAATATTCCCCACTGCTGCCTCCCGTAGGAGTCTGGGCCGTGTCTCAGTCCCAGTGTGGCTGATCGTCCTCTCAGACCAGCTACCCGTCGTAGCCTTGGTGAGCCGTTACCTCACCAACAAGCTGATAGGCCGCGAGGCCATCCCGGAGCGGCGGACCTTTCCTCCACCAGACATGCGACCGGTAGAGGATATCCGGCATTAATCCAGGTTTCCCTGGGCTATTCCGGACTCCGGGGCAGGTTCCTCACGTGTTACTCACCCGTTCGCCACTAGTACCCCGCGACGGTTACCCGTCGATGGGGCCTCGTGCGACTTGCATGCATTAAGCACGCCGCCAGCGTTCGTCCTGAGCCAGGATCAAACTCTCCAACGGAGATCTGGGCCCGAAAGCCCGAATCCCTGTGTGAGTTCGTCGCCGGGTGGCTGGCCAAACCGTCCACCCGCGACAGCACCACCGCGTCCAGCGCGGGGGTGCTCTGGTTGTACGACCAGCCGCGGAGACGCCGAAACATCCCGCGGCGGGCTCGAACTGGCTTTTGACACACTGTTCAGTTGTCAAGGAGCCGGGACTCCGACCACCCCAGGGCACGCCTCAAGGCGCGCCTCAGGTGCGGCCCGCTACTGTAGCCAAGCCTCGGCCCAACGTCAAGGCAGCCCCCAAGCCGACGCATGGGTTGGCCGCCGCCCGGCGCCGGGCTACCGTCCCTCCGATGACCGACCCCATCAACCTGCTGCGCGGCCGGGGCTTTCTGCAGGCCGTCACCGATGAGGACGCCCTCCGGCACCTCTTCGCTGCCGAGCGGGTCACCTACTACGTCGGCTTCGACCCCACCGCCGCCTCCCTGCACATCGGGCACCTCATGGGGATGATGGCCATGGCCTGGCTGCAGCGCGCCGGCCACCGCCCGATCGCCCTGGCCGGGGGTGGCACCGGGCGCATCGGCGACCCCTCCTTCCGCGACGAGGAGCGCGAACTCCTCGACGACGAGCACCTGCGCCGCAACCTGGCGGGGATCCGCGCCCAACTCTCTCGCGTCCTCGATCTGCAGGACGGCCTGCTCCTCGACAACTACGAGTGGCTCGGCTCCCTCGGCTTCATCGAGTTCCTTCGCGACGTGGGCAAGCACTTCTCGGTGAACGCCATGATCTCGCGGGAATCGGTCCGGCGCCGTCTGGAGGAACGGGAGCACGGCATCTCGTTCACCGAGTTCTCCTACCAGCTGCTCCAGGCGTACGACTTCGCTCACCTCTACGCGGCCCACGGGTGCCGACTCCAGGGCGGGGGCTCGGACCAGTGGGGCAACATCACCGCCGGCATCGACCTCACCCGCCGCCTGCACGGCGGCGAGGTCTACGGCCTCGTCTGGCCGCTGGTGGAGCGCTCCGACGGGCGCAAGTTCTCCAAGTCGACCGGGGAGGCCGTGTGGCTCGACGCCGGCCTCACCTCGCCCTATGCCTTCTACCAGTGGTTCTTCAATGTGCCCGACGACGACGGCGTCCGCTTCCTCAAGACATACACCTTCCTGCCGCTCGAGGAGATCGCCGCTCTCGACGCCGAGCAACGGCGCGACCCCGCCGCCCGGGAGGTGCAGCGCACCCTGGCCACTGAGGTGACCCGGATCGTCCACGGAGAAGCGGGACTGCAGGCCGCGCAGCGCGCGACCCGGGTGCTCTTCGGCGACGAACCGTTCACCGGCCTCGACGACCGGACCCTGGCCGACGCTTTCGAGTCGGCACCTTCGGTGAACCTGCCCCGGGCCCACCTAGAGAACGGGATCACCCTCGCCGACCTGCTCGTCGAGTGCGGGGCGGCCGGCTCTCGCGGTGAGGCCCGCCGCCTGGTGGAACAGGGCGGGGTCAGCCTCAACAACCGGCGCCTGGCCGATGCCGCAACAGTCGTGGGCACGGGCGACCTGGCCGGCAGTGCCACGGTGGTGCTGCGAGTAGGCAAGAAGCGCTACTTCCTGGCCCGTTTCGCCTGATATCCCCAGTCCCCTGTGGACAAATCCCCGGCGCAGCGCGCGCTGGCCACTACCCTTCGCCAACAACAACCAACCGGGAAAACCGAGATGCCTCGCCGCGCGGCGGGCGTGCTGGTGATTGCGCTGGTAGCCGCCGCCTGCGCTGTAGAGCCCATCGAGGATCCGGGCATAGGAGCGGGCAGCCTCACGAGCAGGGTGTACGCCGTCGATGGGACGGCGCTCACCGAATGGCACGCGGGCGAAGACCGGGTGCTGGTCACCTACGACGAGCTCCCCCGTCACCTCGTGGACGCGGTGGTGGCCATCGAGGACCAGCGATTCTGGGTACACCCGGGCATCGACCTGCGCGCCGTGGCCAGGGCTGTGCAGGCCAACCTGGAGGCGGGTGAGGTGGTCCAGGGCGGCTCCACCATCACCCAGCAGTACGTCAAGAACGTCCTGCTCACACCCGAGGTCACCATCGATCGGAAGATGGAGGAGCTCTCACTGGCCCTCGGCCTCGAGAAGACCCTGACCAAGCAGGAGATCCTCGAGCGCTACCTGAACACCAGCTACTTCGGCAACGGCGCCTACGGGGTGGGAGCCGCCGCTCGCCGCTACTTCGGCGTCACCCCGGCCTCCCTCACCCTCGCTCAGGGCGCCTTGCTCGCCGGGCTCATCCGCTCCCCCAACTCGCTCGATCCCTACCTCTACCCCAACGCCGCTCTGGCCCGCCGGGCCACCGTCCTCTACAAGATGGTCGAGCTCGGCTGGCTGAGCGCTCCCGAGGCCGATGTCGCCGCGGCCACCACCCTGGCCCTGCTGCCCACCGGGGCAGCCGACCGCTCGCTGGCCCCCTACTTCACCGACGAGGTGCGCCGCCGTCTCCTCGCCGAGCCCGCCCTCGGCGACACCCCGGAGGAACGCTTCGCCCTGCTGAACAGCGGAGGCCTGAAGATCTACACCACCCTGGACCCGGCCGCCCAACTGGCTGCCGAGGCGGCCGTGCAATCGGTGCTCCCCGACGGCGGTCCCTCCGCCGCTCTGGCTGCAGTGGACCCCCGCACCGGCCACGTGATCGCCCTGGTGGGAGGGGCCGACTACTACGACACGACCGATCCCGTCGCGCAGTTCAACCTGGCGACCCTGGGGCGCCGCCAGCCCGGCTCGGCCTTCAAGCCGTTCGCCCTCGCCGCGGCCCTGGCCGCCGGTATCGGGCTCGACACCGAGTTCGCCGGCGGTCGCTCGGTGACCATCGCCACTGCCAGCGGTGCCTGGCAGGTGGAGAACTTCAACAGCCTGGCCTACCCCGACCTCACCCTTCTCGAGGCCACCGTCTTCTCGGTCAACGTCGTCTACGCCCGCCTCATGGAGTTGATCGACCCCCAGTCGGTGGTGGGGGTCGCGGCCGCCGCCGGCATCACCACCGAACTGGAGCCGCTCCCCTCGCTGGCGCTCGGGGCCCAGGAGGTCAGCGTGCTCGACATGGCCAGTGCCTACGCCACCTTCGCCGCCGGCGGCCTGCACATCGACCCGATCTTCGTCACCCGCATCGAGGATTCCGACGGCCGGGTCATCCTCGAGGCCTTGCCCACCATCGAGCGAGCTATCGACGCGGAGGTCGCCGAGCAGGTCACCGCCGTGCTGACCGAGGTGGTCCGTCGCGGTACCGGGCAGGAGGCCAAGATCGGCCGCCCGGTGGCGGGCAAGACGGGCACCAGCGAAGGGCAGTACGACGCCTGGTTCGTCGGCTATACCCCGGAGCTGGCAGCGGCGGTGTGGGTCGGCTTCCCGCAGGGTGATCAGCCACTCGAGGCCCCCTACACCCCCTACACGATCACCGGAGGGACGTGGCCGGCGCAGATCTGGGCCCGCTTCGCCACCGGGGCCCTCTCCGGCATCCCCTACCACGACCTTCCCGACGCCGACACCGGGGACCTGGTCTCAGTCGAGATCGACCTCTCCACCGGTTATCTGGCCGGCCCGCTTTGCCCGCGGAGCCACGTGGCCACCGTCCATCTGCACCCCGACGCGGTGCCCACCGTCAACTGTCCCATCCACAATCCGGAAGGCATCAGCCTCCCTTCGCCGGGGACGGTGCCCGAGGTGGCCGGCCGTGACCTGGCTGAGGCGGTGACCTGGCTGGAGGTAGCGGGCTACCAGGCAACCGCCGAATGGGTCGGGGCGCCCGGCCGTGTCCCCGGCACCGTGCTGGTGCAGTACCCGGCCGCGGGCAGCACTTCTCCCACCGGAGCCGAGGTGGCGCTCACCGTCGTCGGGCCCGAGCCGGGCACGGTCGTGCCCGATGTCGTCGGCCTCCCTGCTCACGACGCGCGGCGTGCCCTCGAGTCCTATGGGCTCACCGTCGCAGTCTCCGTCGCCTTCGAGCCCGACGTGGGTCGGGCTACCGAGAACCGGGGATTGGTGTGGTCGCAGAGCCCGGCGGCGGGAGGCTCGCTGCAGAGCCCGGTCACCCTCCTGGTCAACCCCTGAGGTCAACCCCCCCGTCCCCGGCCCGGCCTCCCGCTACCCGGCCGGCCCGGCCAGCCGGAACCGCCACGGTCGGTCTGCCGCCCGGGTGATCCCTACCCGAGGGCCGGCTTCGACCAGCCATCCAGCCGAGGGCTCCCCCAGGAGCCGCACCTTCCCGTTGAGCAGGGAAGCCCCATCCTGCTCCCCGGTGACCCCAAGGGCCTGGCAGAGCCGGCCGGGCCCGTCGCACAGGTGATCATCCCGGCCCCGCCGGCGGCGCATGTGCTCCTCCCCCACCAGGGGCCTTCCGGCCCGCAGCAGCACCGCCGACGCCCGGCCGGCCGGGCCGGTCACCGCGTTCATGCACCAGTGGACGCCGTAAGACCGGTAGACATAAAGGGTGCCCGGCGGCCCGAACATGCTGGCGTTGCGGGCGGTGGGGCCGCCGAACGCGTGGCTGGCCGGGTCGTCGGCGCCGCCGTAGGCTTCCACCTCGGTCAGCAGCACCTCGCACGACACCCCGCCGATCTCGCTGCGGAGACGCCTCCCGAGGAGGCCCCGGCCGGCAGCCACCACCTCCCCGGCCAGCAGAGCCGCGAGGCCGTTCACCCCGCCACGTGCAGGAGCAGCGCCTTGAAGGCGTGCAGGCGGTTCTCGGCCTGGTCGAAGATGCGACTCCGCTCGTGGTCGGCGACCCCGTCGGTCACCTCGTCCCCACGATGGGCCGGCAGGCAGTGCAGGAAGATGGCGCTCTCACCGGCCAGGGCGAAGAGCGCCTCGTCCACCCGGTAGGGGGCGAAGAGGCGGCGCCGCTCGCCGGCCTCCGCCTCCTGGCCCATGGAGGCCCACACGTCGGTGTAGACCGCATCGACGCCCCGTACCGCCTCCGCCGGATCGTCGCCTACCCGGATCTCGACACCGGGCCCGGCCAGGGCCCGCGCCTGCTCCACGATCTCCACCGCCGGCTCGTAACCGGGCGGCGAGGCCACCCGCACGCTCACCCCGACGAGGGCCGCCCCCAGCAACAGGGAGTGGCACACGTTGTTCCCATCCCCCACGAATGCCAGCGACCCCCCGAGCAGGGGACGAGCCTCGGCCAGGGTCTGCAAGTCGGCCAGCGTCTGGCAGGGGTGCTCTCGGTCCGACAGCAGGTTGATGACGGGGGCGGTCGCGTGGTCGGCCACCGTCACCAGATCGCCGTGGCGGAAGACCCGGAAGGCCAGCACGTCCAGGTAGCGGTCCAGGGTGCGGGCCACGTCGGCCACCGACTCCCGCTTGCCCAGGCCCACCTCATCCTGGCGGAGCACCAGCGGCACCGCCCCCAGGTCGGCGGCGGCCACCTCGCACGACACCCGGGTGCGGGTCGAGGGCTTCTCGAAGAACAGGCCCACTTTCTTCCCGGCCAGGCGGCCGGCCGCCCGGCCGGGGTCGGCCTTGACCGCGGCCGCAGTGGCCAGCACCTCCGCCAGCCCGTCGCGCCCCAAGTCGGTGACGCTCAGGAAGTCCATGTCACCCTCCTCGTAGCCGTCCGCCCAGGGAGGCGGCGACCCCCTCGGTTATGCGCCCCCGCACCGGCACCAGGTCCTCGTCGGTCAGGGTGCGCTGCGGGTCGCGCAAAGTGAGCCGGATGGCGAGGCTCTTGCGTCCCTCGCCCAGCGGCGGCCCGCGGAACAGGTCGAACACCTCCACCCGCTCCAGCGACGGCCCGGAAGCGGTCCGCACCTCGGCCAGCAGCGCGGCGGCCGGGACCTCCTCGGCCAGGTCGAAAGCGAGGTCGAAGACCACCGGCGGGTACGGGCTCGGAGGGGCGAACTGGCGCGCGGGCACCGCTGCCACCAGGGCGTCCAGGTCGAAGTCGCCCACCGCCACCCGCCCGCCCAAGCCGAAGCGGGCAGCGACCGCCGGGTGGATCTCCCCCACCACGCCGAGCACCGCGTCCCCCGCCAGCACTCGTCCGGCGCGGCCCGGGTGGAAGGACGGCTCGACGGCTTGCTCGACCCGGGCGTCCAGCCCGAGTGCGCCGGCCAGCACCTCCCATACCCCCACCGCGTCCCGCGCGTCCCGCTCGGCTGGCTCGCCTTCCCACCGGGCCCCGGGCAGCCGCCCGGTCAGGGCGAAGGCCACCCGTTGGGGCTGGTCGGGCAGGTCTCCATCCGACCGGAAGAAGACCCGGCCCATCTCGAACACGGCGACGTCGCCCCGACTCCGGGCCAGATTGGCCCGGAGTGCCTGCAGCAGGCCGGGGATGAGGCTGGTGCGCAGGAAGGCCTGCTCTTCGCTCAGCGGGTTGCGCAGCCGCACCGGCGACCGGCGCCGGTCGCCCTCCGGCAGCCCGAGCGCGTCGATCTCGGCCTGCCCCTGGAAGGGGAAGGCCAGCACCTCGTAGCACCCCGCCCCGACCAGGGCCCGGCGCACCAGGCGGCGGCGGCGCTCCCAGGTGGGCAGCCCCTCTCCCACGCCCTTGGGGAGGCGCGAAGGGAACTCGTCGTAGCCGTGCAGGCGGGCGATCTCCTCCACCAGGTCGGCCGGGCGGGTCACGTCGGGGCGGTAGGTGGGTACGGTGACCTGCCACGGGTCGCCCCCGGAGACCCCGAACCCGAGGCGAGTCAGGAGGTCCTCGATGCGCTCCGCCCCCAGCTCCGCCCCCAGCAGCCGGGCCGGCTCCTTGCGGGGCAGCGGCACCACCCAGGGCTCGATGGGTTTGGGGTAATGGTCGATGAATCCACCGGCGACCTCCCCGCCGGCCACGTCGGCCATGAGCCGGGCCGCCCGGGCCGAGGCGATGGGCGGCAGGGCGGGGTCCACTCCCCGCTCGAAGCGGGCCCCGGCCTCGGTGCGCAGCCCGTGCCGCTTGCCGCTGAAGAGGATCCCGGGAGGGGCGAAGTGCGCCACCTCCAGGAAGATCCGGGAGGTCTCGGGGCGCACCTCCGACGATTCGCCCCCCATGATCCCCGCCAGGGCGAGCGGCCCGGCCGGCGAGGCGACGAGCAGATCCTCGGTGCTCAGGCGGCGCTCCACCCCATCCAGGGTGGTGAGCCGCTCCTTGGGCCGGGCCCGGCGCACGACCAGCGTCTCTTCGGCCACCAGGTCCAGGTCGAAGGCATGCAGAGGCTGGCCCAGCTCCAGGGTCACGTAGTTGGTGACGTCCACCACGTTGCTGATCGACCGCACCCCGGCGTCGCGCAGGCGGAGGCGCATCCACAGCGGCGAGGGGCCGATGCTCAACCCGCGGATCTCCCGGGCGGTGAAGCGCGGGCAGCGCCCGGCATCCTCCACCACCGCCCGCCCGCGAGTCGGGGCGCCGGTGGCCCCCACATCGGCGGAGAGCCGGCGCAGCGGCACCCGGTAGTGGGCGGCCAGGTCGCGGGCCAGGCCGTAGATCGACATGGCATCGGACCGGTTGGAGGTGGTGGTTACCTCGAAGAGGACGTCCGGGTAGGGCAGGCAAGCGCCGAAATCAGCCCCGACCTCAAAGCCCTCGTCCAGCACCAGGATGCCGGCGGATTCCTCGCTGAGGCCCAGCTCGGCTTCGGAGCAAATCATCCCCCGGGACGGAACCCCCCGGATCTCCCGCTCCCCGACGCGCAGTCCGCCGGCGAGCACCGACCCCACCACCGAGAGGGGGACGACGGCCCCGGCCGCGAAGTTCCATGCCCCGCAGACCACCTCCTGCTCCCCGGTCCCGGTGTCGAGGCGCACCAGGCGCAGCTTGTCGGCTCGGGGATGGGGGCGCACCTCGAGTACCCGGGCCACCACCACCCCGGAGAACCGCGCCTCCACCCGCTGCATCCCCTCCACCTCGTGGCCCAGGTTGGACAGGGCGCGCGCGATCTCCTCGCCATCGTCGGGGAGGTCGGCGAACTCGCACAGCCAGCGCAGGGAGATCATCGGAACTGCTCCAGCACCCGCAGGTCGGGATCGAAGAAGTAGCGCAGCTCCGGCACCCCGTGGCGGATCATCGCCAGCCGGTCGATACCCACCCCGAAGGCGAAGCCGGAGACGGCGGTGGGGTCGTAGCCCACCGCCTCGAAGACGTTGGGGTCCACCACCCCGCAACCGAGGAGCTCTATCCAGCCGCTGCCACCGCAGACTCGGCAGCCCGACCCGCCGCAGGCGAAACAGGTGGTGTGCAGCTCCGCCGAGGGCTCAGTGAAGGGGAAGAAGTGGGGCAGGAAGCGCACCTTCTGCTGCGGGCCGAAGAACTCGCGAGCGAAGTGCGCCAGAGTCCCCTTGAGGTCGGCGAAGGTGATGTCGGTGTCCACCGCCAGCCCTTCGATCTGGTGGAACACCGGCGTGTGGGTGGCGTCCAGAGTGTCGCGCCGGAAGACGCGGCCCGGGGAGACCAGGTAGACGGGCGGCGGGTGCTGCTCCATGTAGCGCACCTGCACCGGCGAGGTCTGGGCCCGCAGCAGCACCCCCTCCGGGTCGGGGCCGTGCTCCACGTACAGGGTGTCGCTCTCCAGCCGAGCGGGGTGGGCAGGCGGGGTGTTCAGCGCGTCGAAGTGGTAATAGGCAGTCTCCGCCTCCGGCCCGTCGGCCACCGTGTAGCCCAGGGCCACGAAGATGTCGGTGACCTCCTCGAGCACCTGCATTACCAGGTGTGCCGCTCCCCGGGCGGGCGCCCTCCCCGGCAGGGTGATGTCCAGGTGCTCCCTTTCCAGACGAGCGGCTTCCTCGGCGGCCGTCACTTCGGCCCGCCGGGCGGCGATGCGCTCGGCAAGGCGGCCGGCGATCTCGTTGATGGCCCGCCCCACCTCGCGCCGCTGCTCGTCGGCCAAGCCGCGCAGGCTGCGGCGGGCCTCGGCCACCGCCGAAGCGTTGCCCAGCACCTCGCGTTCCAGGGCGTCGATCTCGGCCACCACCCCGGCCGTACCGAGGCGGGCCAGGGCATCCTCCTCGACGGCCCGCAGACGGGCGCCCACATCGTCCATGGCGCCGGAGGTTAGTCCCCGGCCGCCCCGCCCCTGACCGCCACCTCGTAGGCCACGATCGCCCCGGCCACGGCGGCGTTGAGGCTCTCGGCCCCACCCGGCATCGGGATCGTCACCGCCAGGTCGCAGGCCTCCACTACGGCATCGGGCAGCCCATGCGCCTCGTCGCCCACCAGCAGCGCCAGCGGGCCCGGCGGCAGCGCTGCCGGGGGGATCCCGTCGCGGGCCACCGTGGCCGCCAGGCGCCGACCGCCCCTTCGCAAGACATCCAGCGATTCCACCCGGACTGCCCCGGCCCGGAAGTGCCCTCCGGCGGCGGCCCGCAGCACCTTGGAGGCCCAGGGATCGGCCGTCCCCGGCCCGGCGGCGAAGCCGAACCCGAAGGCGGCGGCACAGCGGATGAGAGAGCCCACGTTGCCCGGGTCGCCCACCCCCCAGGCGACCAGCAGGTGCCCCCCTGCCGGCAGCACCGCCGGGGGGATCGTCATTACCGCCACCGGGCTCTGCGGGTGCTCGGTGGTGGCCAGGCGCCGCAATCCCCGCTCGTCCACCAGGATCAGTTCGGCGCCACAGGCGCGCGCCGCTTCGGCGGAAGGGGCATCGTCTGGAAGGGCGAAGACTTGCTCGACGCGGATGCCGGCCGCCACCGCCTCGCCCAGCAGCTTGGGACCCTCCAGAAGAGCGCGCCCACTTTCCGCCCGTCCCCGGGCTTCGTGCAGACGGACGGCCTCCTGCACCCGCCGATTGCGGGGAGAGGCCGGTAGGGCGACCTCAGCCGTCGGACTTCCTCGCGGTGCCGGCCACCAGTCGTCCGAAGGCCTCCGGGTCGCGCACCGCCATCTCGGCGAGCATTCGCCGGTCTACCTCGACCTCGGCGGCCTTCAGGTCGGCCATGAGCCGGGAGTAGGTCGTGCCGTGGGTGCGGGCGGCGGCGTTGATACGGGCAATCCAGAGGCGCCGGAACTCGCCCTTGCGCGCCCGCCGGTCGCGGTAGGCGTCCTGCATGGCACCCATCACCTGCTCGTGGGCGGTGCGCAGGCGGCGGCTGCGGGACCCCTTGTACCCCTGCGCCCTCTCCATGATCTTGCGGCGGCCCTTGCGGCTGTGGACGGAGCGCTTGACGCGTGCCATGGCGTACTACCTCCCCAGCAGCCGGCCGACCCGGCGGCGCTCGGAACGGGACACATCCACCTCGCCCGACAAGCGGGTGAGGCGGCTGCTCCGCGGCTTCTTGCCTACCTTGAGGTGCTTGCCACCGGCCTGGCGGCGGCGGAGCCGGCCCGTGCCGGTCACCTTGATGCGCTTCGCCGTTGCCCGGCTGGTCTTCGTCTTCGGCATGTCCTCACTCCTCGGCAGCGGCGGGGCCGGGGACCGCCTCGGCCTCCCGGGTCCGGCGGGCCTTTCGGTCCGGCGCCAACTGCATGGTCATGTTGCGGCCCTCGAGTGCCGGCGGCACCTCGACGGCCCCCACTCCCTCGACGTCCTTGGCGAGCCGGCGCAGGATGCGCTCGCCGAGCTCGGGGTGGGTGATCTCCCTGCCCCGGAACATCAGCGTGACCTTGATCTTGTCCCCCTCTTCGAGGAACTCGACCACCCGGCGCTTCTTGACCTCGTAGTCGTGGTCGTCGATCTTCGGCCGGAACTTCACTTCCTTGATGATGGTCCGGGTCTGCTTCTTGCGGGCCTCACGCTGGCGGACCGACTGCTCGTACTTGTACTTGCCGTAGTCCATCAGCCGGCACACGGGCGGCTTGGCCTCCGGGGCCACCTCGACGAGGTCCAGGCCCAGTTGCGAGGAGAGCCACTGAGCCTCCTCCAGAGTGCGGACCCCGATCTGCGAACCGTCGGGGGCCACCAGCCTCACCTCGCGCGCTCGTATGCGCTCGTTGACGCGCAGTTCCTGTGCTATCGCTCCTCCTGTGGTCAAACAAAAGACGGCAGGCGGCTGCCGTCTCCGGTACGGAAACCACGGCGCACCCGCAGGTGGCCGGGTGGGAAGCAGCGCCTCCACTTGCTGTCTCGGTTGTCGCCGGGAGTATACGGGCCGAGCCAGGGCGCGCAAGCCACCAGGAGGTCAACGCCGACGGGCTCCCCGGTGATTCCTGCCGACAACCGATCGCTAGTGCCCCGACGCCCCCCAACCGACGGTGGCAAAGCAGGTGGGCCCCCACGAATACAGGGTCGCTTCCATGTCGGCGCGTTCCCCCGGGGCGAGCCCGTCGGGGTAGCGGAAGTCGAAGTCGGTCCCCGCGTTGATCAGGCGCCCCGCGGAGTCGTAGAGCACCACCCACCAGTTGATGTCGGTGATCTCCCCGGCCAGGGTGTTCACGGCCACCCCATCCGCCTCGACTCCTCCGCTGGCCTCGCGGGTGATCGAGACCAGGCCGCTGCCGATGATGACATCGTCGTAGGAACCGGGAGAGCCGGCGGTGGCATCGATGATGAGCTCCCAGGAAGCCCAGCCATAGGGGAAGCGGGGGGTCTCCCCCTGTGTGTAGATCATGGACGGAACCGTCTCGGTGAGCACGGTCCTCTGCCCCGGGGCGAGAACGTCGGCCTCGAAGTAGGCGAATCGGGTGCCGATCCTGGTGCCGCTGCCGTTATAGATCGCGATCTCGGCCGTGCCGAGGTCGAGGTAGCTCCCGGTGTTGTTGCGCACCTCGGCCCGGAAATCGAGGTAGTCGTAGTCGCACACCCCGGGCGAGACGCACAGGCCGAACGAGGAATGGTGGGTGAACGCGTTGCTGCCGACGACTGCCACGTTGGTGGCAGTCACCGTTGCCGGCAGCCGCGCCGGGTTGCTGCAACCCGTCGGGGGGACCACCTCGCACCCACTGCTAGTTTCGGCCACGCAGGTGTCGGTGCCGATGCCCCCGGCGGCGTTGTCGGTGCCCGGCCCGCCGTTCAGGCTGTCGTTGCCCCCCTGGCCCTGCAGGGTGTCGTTGCCCTCACCGCCCAGGGCCTTGTCGGCACCCGGGCCTCCCAGCACCCGATCGCTCCCGGAGTCGCCGTTGAGGTTGTCGTTGCCGGCGCCACCGTTGATGACGTCGTCGCCGTCCCCACCACAGATGCGGTCGGCACCGCCCAGCCCGTCGATGGTGTCGTTGCCGCCCAGGCCGACGATCACGTCCGCCCCGGCGGTCCCGCTGAGGGGGTCGTCTCCGGCCGTGCCGGTAACCGTTGGGGCCTTGCCGAAGCAGTTGGTGGCCGACGATGCCGCCCCCCCGATCATCAGGAGTGAGAACAGGAGCAGCCAGCCGAAGACGGCGACCGGCACCCGCCGATGCCGCAGAGGGATCCGGGACATGTCGGGCCTTCCTGTAAGGGCCGCGGCGGCCGGGCAGACCACCGGGTGCCCGCACCCCTATCTTCCGGCCCCCGCGCCAACTTCGGGGTTTCCTGAGCCAAGCCTACGCCCCTGCCTGGGCTGGAGCCAAAGCCTGCCACCCCTCCGCCATCTTCACCCACCCAGGCCCCACCGCGGCCCCGCCGGGAACCGCAGGACCCTCCGTAACGGGAGCGGAGGGGCGCGATGCCCCTCCGCTCATCCCGATGCCGAAGGACCTACGGGTTGAACTTGAGCTCGGCTCCATCGAAGGTGCTGACCATCGACACCAGCAAACCGTCGTCGGTGATGTAGGCGTCGGCCCCGCCATAGGGTTCGGCCAGGAAGTCGGCGTTCGCCTCCCAGGTAACCGCCAGGGTCCCGCCGGTGACGGTCCGGCTCACCTCGGTGAAGGTGATGCCGCACAGGCCGCCCTGGTCGTGGGGGAGCACGAACCCGGCGAAGGTCGCATTGGCCTCCTCACGGCCGCTGACCACGACGCCGCCAGGCATGCGCAACGTGTACTGATCCGGGTACTGCGCCATCAGCCGGCCCCAGTCGCAGCCGTTGAGCGCAGCCATATGCTCGGCGAGCACCTCATCCGCCGTGTCGAAGCGGGTCAGCGCGTCCGAAACATCCCCGGTGTTCGGGTTGGTCACCGCCGA
>CAYGYX010000003.1:14165-20080 GCA_964354255.1 uncultured Acidimicrobiia bacterium
TGCCTGCCGGAGAGCCCCCGTGAGCGGAACGGCCTACCCCTCCGCCACCTCCACCCACCCCTGCCCCACCGCCGCCGGGAACAGGGTGCGCTGGAACCCGGGCCGCTCGAAGCGAGCCAGGCCGGGCCACGCCAGGGAGTCCATGAACACCCACGAGCGCCGGTGGATGGCACTCGGCCCCAACCACTGGAGAGCCGCCCGGTGGCGGGGGCCCGGGTAGCCCTTGTTCGACTCGAACCAGTAGGCCGGGTAGTGCTCCGCCTCGGCGCGCATCAGGCGGTCCCGGGTGACCTTGGCCAGGATGGAGGCGGCGGCAATCGACAGGCAGGAGGCGTCACCGCCGGCAACGCCGCGGGCCCCGCCCACGAAATCCCAGGTGCCATCGACCAGCACCGCATCGGGTCTCAGGCCCAGTGCCTCCAGGGCACGCCGGGCGGCCAGCCGCTGCGCCTCCGACATGCCCAGGCGGTCGCATTCCTCGGGCCAGGCGTGCCCCACCGCCCAAGCGCGGCACCACCCGGCTACCCGGACGAACAACCTCTCACGCTCGTCCTCGGTGAGCATCTTGGAGTCGCGCACCTTGTAGACGCGGCGATCCGCCGGCAGCACCGCCGCCCCCACGCTCAGCGGACCTGCCCAGGCGCCCCGGCCGACCTCGTCCATGCCCACCACCACCCCGGCCCCCGCCTCCCACAGTCCGCGCTCGAGTCCCAGGGTGGGCACCTTGCGCTTGAGGGCTTCCCGCAGAGGCGGCACCGTGGCGGCCACGGGTGCCTAGCCGTCCGACGGACGCGACAGGCGCCGCAGCGCGTCGGCGGTGCGCACCGCCGCCAGGGCCGCCTCCGCCCCCTTGTTGCCCGGGCCGGGACGGCTCCGCTCCCGGGCCTGCTCCACCCGGCGGGTGGTCAGCACCCCCAGCCCCACCGGCACCCCCGTCTCCACGGCTACCTGGCGCAGCCCGGCGATGGCCTGGGTGGCGACGTGCTCGTAGTGGTCGGTCTCCCCTTTGATGACCGCCCCCAGGGCCACCACGCAGTCGTGGCCGCTCTGCGCCAGGGCCCGGGCCACCACCGGCAGCTCGAAGGACCCCGGCACCCGGACCACCGTCGGGTCGGCGGCACCGGCGGCGGCCAGCGCCTCCAGGGCCCCCTGCAGCAGCCCGGCGGTGACAACCTCGTTGAAGGTCGAGACCACCACTCCCACTCTCAGGCCGCGGGCGTTGGCGGCCCCTTCGATCTCAGGCATCTAGCTCGTCTCCCAGTTCGATCAGGTGGCCCAACTTCTCCACCTTGGTCTCCAGATAGTGGCGGTTCTCGGCGGTCGGCCTGGTCTGCAGCGGCACTCGCTCGGTGATGCTCAAACCGTAGCCTTCCAGGCCGGCCCGCTTCGCCGGGTTATTGGTCAGCAGGCGCATGCTGGTGACGCCCAGGTCCGCCAGGATCTGCGCCCCGATGCCGTAATCGCGGGAGTCCACCGGCAGGCCCAGGTCGACGTTGGCCTCCACCGTGTCCCGCCCGTTCTCCTGGAGGGCATAGGCGGCCAGCTTGTGCAGCAGGCCGATGCCCCGTCCCTCGTGGCCCCGCAGGTAGAGCACCACCCCGCACCCCTCCTCCGCCACCCGCTGCAGGGCCTGGCGCAGCTGGAACCCGCAGTCGCAGCGGCGGCTGCCGAAGACGTCGCCGGTGAGGCACTCCGAGTGCACCCGCACCAGGATGTCGGGATGCCCGGCCGCCTCGCCCCGCACCAGGGCGATGTGGTGCGCCCCGTCGAGCAGCGACTCGAACCCCACCGCCCGGAAGGTCCCGAATTCGGTGGGGATGGAGGCCTCGGCCACCCGCCGCACCAGCTTCTCCCGGCGGCGGCGATGGGCGATGAGGTCGGCGATGCTGATCAGGTGGATCCGGTGCTCGTCGCAGAACCGCCGCAGCTCGGGCAGGCGCGCCATGGTCCCGTCGTCGTTGACCAGCTCGCAGAGGGCCCCCGCCGGGTAGACGCCGGCCAGGCGGGCCAGGTCGACGGCGGCCTCGGTGTGCCCGGCCCGCTTCAGCACCCCGCCCTCCCGGTAGCGCAGCGGGAAGATATGGCCGGGCCGGGCCAGGTCGGCAGGCTGGGTGCGCGGGTCGACGACCGCCCGGATGGTGGCCGCCCGGTCGGCGGCGGAGATCCCGGTGGTGGTGCCGTGGGTGTAGTCGATCGAGATGGTGAAGGCGGTGCGGTGCGAATCGGTGTTCTCCGACACCATCAGCGGCAGGCGCAGTTCGTCGAGCCGCTCCCCCGGCACCGACAGGCAGATCAGCCCGCTCGTGTGCCGGACCATGAAGGCCACCTGGGCGACCGTCACCTTCTCGGCGGAGACGATGAGGTCGCCCTCGTTCTCCCGGTCGGCATCGTCGACCACGACCACGAACTCCCCGCGGCCGAAGGCTTCGATCGCCTCGGGAATGGTGGAGAAGGTCACTCCCCCACCCCCAGCAGCCGCTCCACGTACTTGGCGATCAAGTCGACCTCCAGGTTCACCGCGTCGCCGGGGCGCCGGGTGCCGAACAGGGTGACCTCCATGGTGTGGGGGATGAGCACCACCTCGCAGCCCCTGGCGTCCAACCCCGACACGGTGAGGCTCACCCCGTCCACCGCCACCGACCCCTTCTCCGCCAGGTAGCGGCGCAGGCCGAGCGGCACGTCCATCCACACGCGCAAGGACGCCCCCTCGGGGCTGATCGACCGCACCGTGCCCACCCCGTCGACGTGGCCCTGGACCAGGTGGCCGTCGAAGCGGCCGTCGGCCCGCATGGGCCGCTCCAGGTTGACGGCGCTGCCCGCCCGCAGGCTCCCCAGGTTGGAACGGGCCAGCGTCTCATCGACCGCCTCCACGGTGAAGCAGCACCCGGCGACCTCGACCGCGGTGAGGCACACCCCGTTCACCGCCACCGAGTCCCCTACCTCCAGGCCGGCCGCCAGGTCCCCCGCCTCGATGGTGAAGCGCCGCTTGCCCCCGGCGTCGGCGGCTTCGGCCACGGTGCCCATGCGCTCCACGATGCCGGTGAACATCAACGATCCTCCAGAGTGAACTCGATGCGCACGTCGGGCCCGACGGGGGCCATGGACTCGATGCGGACCCATCGGGAATCGGCCAGGGTGGCGAAACCCCCTCGCAGGGCGGGCGTCCCCACTCCCCCACCCAGCTGCGCCCCTAGGTAGAAGACCCCCCGGTCCACGAGGCCCGCCTTCAGCAGCGATCCGGCCAGGGTCGGCCCCCCTTCCACCAGCACATCCAGCAAGCCCCGCTCGCCCAGGGCAGCCAGGCCGGCGGCCAGGTCCACCCCGTCCGGACCGGGCACCACTACTACCTCCCCCGGGTATTCGGCCGGGCCCGCGACGAGTACCAGCGGCCGGCGTCCCCAGATGCGGGCCTGCGGCGGCAACGAGCGCCGACCGGCCACCACCACCGCTCGCGGCTGGCCCCCGGAGTACTCGGGGAGGCGTACGGTCAGCGCCGGGTCGTCGGCCAGCACCGTCCCCGCCCCCACCATGACCGCATCGGTCGCCGCCCGCAGGCGGTGTCCGTCGGCCCGGGCCTCCTCGGAGGTGATCCATTGCGAGGTGCCATCGGCGGCGGCCGCCCAACCGTCCAGGGTCAGGGCCATCTTCAGGGTCACCTGGGGGCGACCGGTGCGCCGGTGATGGAAGTACCCGGGGTCCAGCGCCTCCACCTCGGCCGCGGCAATGCCGGTGCGGACCTCCATCCCGGCCGACCTCAGCCGGGCGATGCCCCGTCCCGCCACCCGGGGATCGGGATCCTCTACCCCGACCAAAACCCGGGCCACCCCGGAGGCGAGCACCGCCTCGGTGCAGGGCGGGGTGCGCCCGGTGTGGTCGCACGGCTCCAACGAGACGACCAGGGTCCCCCCGGCCGCCCGGTCACCGGCCTCCTCCAGGGCGAGCACCTCGGCATGAGGTGAGCCGGGACCGGTGTGGGCCCCCCGGCCCACCAGCCGGCCCTCCGCGTCGAGGACCAGCGCGCCCACTCGCGGGTTGGGATGGGGCCGGGTGGCGGCGGCAAGCGAGATCGCCTCCCGCATGAGCCGCCCTTCGTCCATGCCAGCCTCCGCGTCCACGGGCGCGCGGCCGCGACGAGGCGGCGCGAGCCCTCCTTCTCCCATCCGGACTGTCACCGTCGGCCCCGGGATCTCACCGGGTCGGCCCCCTGGGCGGGGGTTCGCGGGCTCTACCGCCGGTCGGGAGTTGCACCCTGCCCTGAAGAAGGGCCTAACCAGGACAGTCTACCCGGCGCCCCGGCTCCCCACTCAGCGAGTGCGCCGGTCCACCCTGAAGCAGGAGCCGGTCTCGTGTTTGGCATACTCCTTCATCTCCGACGCCAACGCCGAGGCCTCCCACTCGCTGGTGAAAGTCCGCCGCAGGTTGGTGGCCACCCCCAGGGATATGGAGACGATGGGGAACGCATGGCGCTCGCCGCGCCGGTCGATGACCTCGACGTAGCCGCGCAGGGCGTCCTGCGGGTCGTAGAAGTCGAGGATGCCGTCGTCGAAGCGGTCGATGACCGTCTTGCAGACCTGCTCGGCGCCGTCGGGGTGCAGCACCGCCACGAAGTCGTCGCCGCCGACGTGGCCGACGAAGCAGGAGGCGTCGCCGGTCTCCACCGCCGCCGCCACCAGCACGTTGGCGGTGAACTTGATGACGTTGTCGCCCCGCATGAACCCGTAGTGGTCGTTGAAGGCCTTGAAGTTGTCCAGGTCGGCGTGGATCACGGCCATCGGGCGGCCGCTGGCCACCCTCCTCTCCAACTCCTCGGCGATGCGAAAGTTACCCGGCAAAGCGGTGAGCGGCGACAGGTCGCGCATCGCCTTGGAGCGGCGCAGCACCGCCCCCACCCGGGCCACCAACTCCTCTATGTCGAAGGGCTTGGTGATGTAGTCGTCGGCCCCCAGCTCCAGGCCCCGCACCCGATCGCGAGAGTCGGTGCGGGCGGTGAGCAGCACCACCGGCACGCTGGTGGTGGCCGGGTTGACCCGGAGCCGGCCGAGCAACTCCAGGCCGTCGAGGTCGGGCATGAGCACGTCGAGGAGGATGAGGTCCGGGGGCCTTTCGAGCGCGAGACGCAGCCCGGCCGTTCCCTCGAGGGCGGGGGTCACCTCGTAGCCCTCGCGTTCGAGGCTCATCCGCACGAAACGGACCAGGTCGGCGTCGTCGTCGATGACGAGGATGTGCTCGCTCATCCGTCCTTGACCGCTGCTCGGAGCTCTCTGGCGGCCTCTGCCGGATCGGGCGCACGCACCAAGGCGCTGCCGACCACGAAGGAGTCGGCTCCGGCCCGCCGGGCAAGCCGTGCCGTCTCCGGCGTGATGCCGCCGTCGATCTCGATATCGGTACGGAACCCCGCCGAGTCAATGAACTTGCGCGCCGCCGCCACCTTGTCCAGCACCTCGGGGAGAAAGGCCTGCCCCCCGAAGCCGGGGTTCACCGACATCACCAGCAGCCGGTCGCACAGGCCGAGGAAGGGAGCCACCGAGGCGAAGGGGGTGGGCGGGTTGATGACCAGGCCGAAGCCCAGCCCCAGAGAGCGAGCCTGGGCCGCCGCTGCGGTGGGATCGGGCCACACCTCGATGTGGATGGTGACCATGTCCCCCCCGGCCTCCTTGACGGGGCCGAACAGGGCAGTGGGGTTGGTGACCATCAGGTGGCAGTCGAAGTAGAGCGAGGAGGCCCGCCGCAGTGAGGCGATCACGGGAATGCCAAACGACAGGTTGGGCACGAAGTGCCCGTCCATGATGTCGAGGTGGAGAAAGTCGAGGTGCGGCTCGAGACGAGCCACCTCCTCCCCGAGGCGAGCGAAGTCGGCGTTGAGGATCGAGGCGGCAAGGCGTGCCGGTTGGGCCACGATGGCGAGTGTATCGCGG
>CAYGYX010000003.1:20180-48980 GCA_964354255.1 uncultured Acidimicrobiia bacterium
CCTACCCTTGCGCCATGGACCGCTACCGCATCCCTCCCGATACCACAGTGAGCCTCAGCCGCTTCGACCCCGGCGACACCGGGGGGGTCAAGGAGGACTCCGCCGAGGACCGCCTGAAGGACCTCAACCGGCGTCTGGAGAGCCTGCAGGAGCTCCTCTACGCCGAGGGGAAGCACAAGGTGCTCGTCGTCCTGCAGGCCATGGACACCGGTGGCAAGGACGGGGTGATCCGTCACGTCTTCGAAGGGGTGAACCCCGCGGGGGTGAAGGTGGCCTCGTTCGGTCGGCCCACGGAGGAAGAGCTGGCCCACGACTACCTGTGGCGGGTGCAGCGCCACACACCCGGCACCGGCCAGCTCGCCATCTTCAACCGCAGCCACTACGAGGACGTGCTGGTGGTGCGGGTGCACGGGCTGGTCGCCGAGGGAGTGTGGAGCCGCCGCTACCGCCACATCAACGAGTGGGAGCGCCTCCTCGCCGAGGAGGGTACGACGATCCGTAAGTTCTTCCTGCTCATCTCCCCCGAGGAACAGGCCGAGCGCCTCCAGGAGCGGCTGGACGACCCCTCCAAGCGCTGGAAGTTCCGGCTGGGCGACCTCGACGAGCGGGCCCGCTGGGGGGACTACATGGCCGCCTACGAGGCGGTGCTGTCGCAGACGAGCACCGCGTGGGCGCCGTGGTACGTGGTCCCCGCCGATCGCAAGTGGTACCGGAACCTGGTGGTGGCCACCGTGCTGGTCGAGACCCTCCAGGGCCTGCAGATGGCCTACCCGGAGCCGGAGGAGGACCTGTCGGGAGTGGTCATCCCGCCGGTGGGGTGAACCGGGCGGGCTGCTGCCGCCGCCCGCGCATCCACGCCACTGCCTCCATCCGGTCCCGCCCGGCCGGCTGCACCTCGAGGAGTTCCACCGGCCCGTCGCCCGCGCCCAGCAGCACGGCCTCGCCGCTGACGGCGGCCACCCCGGGCTCGAGTCCCGGCCCGACCGCCGGGCGGGCCCGCCACAGCTTCACCCGCACCCCGTCGAAGAGGGTCCAGGCTCCGGGCTTGGGGTCGAATGCCCGTACCGCCCGCAGCACGGCTTCCGCCCGGTGCCGGGTGGGATCGACGAAGGCTTCCTCCACCCGCACCCGCGCCGCCGCCGTCGCTCCCTCGGCGGGCTGAGGCCGGAGGGCCATGTCGCCGGCCAGGTACGCGGCGAGGTGCCTGCTGAGCATGGCCGCCCCGAGCGCCGCCAGGCGGGTGGTCAGCTCCCCAGCCGTCTCCCCCGGCTCCACCGCGGTCGGCTCCACGGCGATGACCGGGCCGGTGTCCATGCCCTCGTCCAGCACCATCAGGGTCACCCCGGTGATGGGATCGCCGGCCAGCAGGGTGCGCACTACCGGGCTTGCCCCCCGCCACCGGGGCAGCAGTGAGAAGTGCACGTTGAGGAAGCCGGCGGCCGGCACCGCCAGCAGGGCGGGCGGCAGCAGCTGCCCGTAGGCCACCACCACCGCCACCGCAGGGGCCAGTGACCGGAGCCGCGCCAGGTCATGGACGGCCCGCTCCGGCTGGGCCACCGGCAGGCCGCGATCCAGCGCCGCCTCCTTCACCGGCGGAGGCTGCGGCCTCCCCGAGCGCCCCCTCGGGCGATCGGGCCGGGTGGTGACCAGCAGCACCTCGGCGATCTCGGCCAGCGCCTCCAGCGAGGGCACGGCCTCCGACGGGGTGCCGTAGAAGACCGCCCTCATCGGGCTTCCCTCAGCCCCATGGCCTCCTCGCGCAACTCCTTGAGGGCCTGCTTGCGAGCGCGGCGCGGCAGGCGGTCCAGGATCACCATGCCGTCGACGTGGTCGGTTTCGTGTTGCAGGACCCGCCCGAGTAGTTCCTCTCCGGCGTACTCGACCTCGTTGCCGTCCAGGTCGAGCCCGCGCGCCCGGGCGAAGGCGGGCCGGCGCACCGCCCAGTACCGATCCGGAACCGACAGGCAACCCTCGTCGAAGGTCCACGAGCCCCCGGTCTCCAACAAGACCGGGTTGATCAGGTGATGTGGCCCCTCCCCGACATCGAAGACCACCACCCGCAGGGCCACCCCGATCTGCGGGGCGGCCAGGCCCACCCCGGGCGCTTGGTACATCGTTTCGAGCATGTCGGCGACGAGGCGTCGAATGGCATCGTCGACGCGCGCCACCGGGGCCGCCGGGCTGCGCAGCACGGGGTCCGGATAGGTGCGGATCGGGAAGACGGCCACGGCACCTCCTGTGCCGGGCGATCAGGATAGCCAGGGGTCAGAGGTCGATCGGGTCGGCGTCGATGCGCACCCGCGCTCCTCCGTCCCGCCAGTCCTGCACCAGGCGCCGCAGCATCACTCGCGGCCCCCGCAGGTCCCGGCCCTGCAGGAGCCACCGGGATCGGCCACCCCGCTCGGCGGGGCCGTGCACCTCCGCCCGGCCGTCCACCGCGGCGCGCAGGGCGGCGTCGGCTTGCTCGGGAGCGCCGGCGGCCTCCACCACGATGATCTCGCCCGAGGGGGGGAAGCCGGCCTCGGCCCGCCCCGCCGCCTCAGTGGCCAGTAGCGGCAGGGGGTCGGCGCGCCGCAGCGCCTCCAGCGCAGGGTGGCCCGGGTCGGCGGTCTGCACCACCATCCTCCGCCCCCGGCCCGTCCCTGCCGCGGCGGCCACCCGGGCCAGGAGTCGCAGGCCGTCCTCCACCGCCCGGTAGTGAGGAGCGCGCAGGAGTCCGTCGGCGTCCACCACCACCGCCAGGTCCACCGGGCCCAGGTCGGCCAGATCCCGTTCTGTGCCCACCACCACCCGGCGCCCGCTCCCCGCCTCCCCCACCACCTCGCGCCCCAGGAAACCCCCCGCTTCGACCACCAGGCGCCCCACTCCCGCCCCCAGCGGCTCGAAGCGTCGCCCCCCACAACGCGGGCATGCTCCCAACACCGTCCCGCAGCGAGGGCAGGAGGCGCCCCCTTCGGGGCGTGAACCGCACTGCAGACAGACCCGTAGAGAACGGCACCCCACGCAGCGCAGCGCCGGCACCCGCCGCTCCACCAGGAGGAAGGCCCGGCCCCCGGCCCCGGCCACCGCCTGCAGCGCCTGCCTCGCCCGCTGCCCGAGCAGGCCCCCGCCCGGCGGCTCCTCGGTGCGGTCGGCCACCTCGACCAGGCCCCACAGCCGCCCCCCGACCCTGGCCAGGGCCGGTGCCCGGTGCAGCGCCTCGGTGGTAGGCACCGCCCCGCACAGCACCAGGGGGAACCGTTCCACCGCAGAACGGCGCCAGAGGACGTCGCGCACATGGGTGGTGGGAGTAGCCCGATCCTTCATGCCCCGCCGCCCCTCCTCCACTGTGCAGGCCAGGGCCAGGGAGCCCACCGGCCAGAACGCGGTCTCCCGCGTCCCCACCAGCACGCGCCCGGGATGGGTCACGGCCTCCCAGGCGCCGGTGGCGGCGGCCCCCCCTTCTTCCGAGACGCCCAGCACCACCCGCTCCCCGAGGTCCCCGGCCAGAGTCTCGACAAGGCGCCGCGCCTCGGCCACCGAGGGGACCACCACCATGGCGCTGCGCCCGGCCGCCAGCACCGGGGCGATCAGCGACGCGAGGGGCCCGGCCCACGGCCCCGACCCGAGCAGGTAGCGGGCCCCCAAGTGGCCCCCCGCCGCGGCGGCCACCGACACCTCCGGCAGCGGAGACGGCCCGAGCACCGGCACCGGGGGCAGCGCCGGCTCCGCGCGCCAACGGGGGAGGTTGAGCGGGGCCCCCTTGCCGAGGACCACCGACAGGGGGGCCACGTAATGGATGGCTGCCCAGCGCATCACCTCGAGCAGGCCCCGGTTGAACACCGGGAGGTCGCCGCGCCGGCCGAGCAGGCGGCGCAGTCCCGGGCGTTCCGCCTCCCCCACCGCCACCACGAAGCCGGGCACCCGCCGCCCCCCGAGCGGGACACGCACCAGCGAGCCCACCTCAACCTCCACCCCGGGAGGCACCTCGTAGGCGAAACCGTCGTCGACCGCGAAGGTGGGCAAGTCGGGCACCACCCGGACGACGGGGGGCGTGCTCAGGGTGTGCCCCGACTCCTCAGTTCGGCGATCCGCTCCCAAAGCCGGGCGGCCACCCGCCGCTTGGGGAGCAGGTCCCACCGCTCCAGGGTGCCGTCGGGGAGGATCAGGGCCACCTGGTTGCCCTCGGTGCCGAACCCGGATCCGGCCGCGGTGACGTCGTTGGCGACCAGCAGGTCCACCCCCTTGGCCTTGGCCTTGGCCCAGGCACCCTCCACCGGCCCGGTCTCCGCGGCGAACCCGACCAGGAACGGCCGGGGCTGCATCGCCGCCACCCCGGCCAGGATGTCCGGGGTGGGCTCCAGCACCAGTGCCGGCGGCCCGTCTGCCCGCCGCAGTTTGGAGGAGGCCGACCGCGCCGGTCGGAAGTCGGCCACCGCCGCCGCCAGCACGGCTACGTCGCAATCCCCCGCCCGGCTCCACACCGCCTCAGCCATCTCCGCAGCCGTGTCGACCCGGATCACCTGGAGGCCGGCCACCTGGGGAGGCTCGACGGTGGTCACCAGAGTTACCGAGGCGCCCCGCCCGGCCGCCTCCTCGGCGATGGCATTCCCCATCTTCCCCGACGAGCGGTTCCCGATGAACCGCACCGGGTCGATGGGCTCCCGGGTGCCCCCGGCGCTGACCAGCACCCGCCAGCCGGCCAGGGTCCCGCCGCCCAGCGCCTGCTCGAGGGCGGCCACGATCTCCTCGGGATCCACCATGCGCCCCGGCCCGACGTCGCCGGCCGCCAGCGGCCCGTGCGTCGGCCCCACCACCCGGTACCCGTCGGCAAGGAGAGCGGCCAGGTTGCGCCGGGTGGCCGGGTGGGCCCACATGTCGCTGTGCATGGCCGGGGCGATGACCACCGGGGCCCGGGTGGCTAGCACCACCGCCGACAGCAGGTCCTCGCTCAGACCGTGCGCCAGGCGGGACATAGTCGCCGCCGTCGCCGGGGCGATGCACACTGCGTCGGCCCAGCGGGCCAGCTCGATGTGGGGGCTCACCGAAGGCTCGTCCCAGAACCCGACGGCGGGACGGGTGCCGGTGATCGCGGAGAGAGTGTGCGGCCCCAGGAAGCGCAGGGCCGACTCGGTCATCACCGTGCGGACCTCCGCCCCGGCCCGCACCAGCAGGCGAGCCAGGTAGGCGCACTTGTAGGAAGCGACCCCTCCGCTGACCCCCAGCAGGATGCGCCGCCCGGCGAGCATCGCCTACTCGCCCTTGTCGACGACGACCTTGTCGGCGGCGATCTCCTCGAAGGCGATCGATAGGGGCTTGCGGGACAGCGAGTGCACCTGCGGGGGCACGTAGGAGCCCAGGCCGTCTCCCAGCTGGTGGAAGTAGGCGTTGATCTGCCGGGCGCGCCGGGCCGCCAGCACCACCAGGGTGAAGCGGTTCCCGGTGCGCTCTAGGACGGTCTCGATGGGCGGCTCGATCATCATGGGGGGCTCCCAGGGGGTCCGGGGGCCATCAGTATACCGGCCACCTCGGCGATGGCCCGCACCACTCGATCGTTGACCACGAAGTAGTCGAAGAGGCCCCGGGCCCGCTCCATCTGCCAGCGGGCGGCAGCCAGGCGGCGAGCGATCTGCTCGTCGTCCGTGTCGCCCCGTCCCCGCAGCCGGGCCTCGAGCACCTCCAGGCTAGGAGGCTCGACGAACACCATCAGGGCCTCCGGGAAGGCCGCCTTCACCTGCTCCGCCCCGAGCAGCTCGATGTCGGCCAGCACGTCCTCCCCGGCCGCCAGGGCCCGTTCCACCGGCGCCCGCGGCGTCCCGTACAGGTGGCCGCTGTACTCCGCCCATTCGATCAGCTCGCCCCCGTCGCGCGCCGCCAGGAACCGCTCCCGGTCGACGAAGTGGTAGGCGACCCCGTCGGCCTCGCCGGGCCGAGGTGGACGCGTCGTCATCGACACCGAGAAGTGAAACGGCATGCGCTCGGCCAGCCCCGCCACGACGCTCGTCTTGCCGACCCCCGAAGGGCCGGAGACCACGACCAGCCGGCCGCGGCGGGGCCGGTCAGGAGAGGGCGCTGATGAGGGCCTCCCTCTGCCTGGCGCCCAGGCCGCGCAAGCGGCGGCTCTCGGCGATCCCCAGCCGTTCCATGAGGCGGTGCGCCTTCACCTTGCCCAGGCCGGGCAGCGAGGTGAGCACCGCCACGACCTTGATGCCTCCCGCCGCTTGGTCGGTCTCGGCTCGCGCCAGCAGGGCGGAGAGGGTGAGGGAACCCTCCTTCAGCGCCTGCTTCAATGCGGCCCGCTCGCGCCGGGCGGCGCCGGCCTTCTCCAGGGCACGGGCACGCTGCTCGGGTGTCAGTTTCGGTGGTGCCATGACCCTCCTCCCTTCACCCAACTCTATATGGCGGAGAGGGCCTCGTGCAGGCACCGCACCGCCGCCACCGGGTCGGCGGCGGCGGTGATGGGTCGGCCCACGACCAGCAGGTCGGCGCCCCGCGCCCTGGCTTCCGCCGGGGTGGCGGTGCGCCGCTGGTCGTCCACCGGCGAGCCCTCGGGCCGTATGCCAGGCGTCACCCGCAGCAGCCCGGGCGCCACCCCGGCCACCACCCCCAGCTCCTTGGGTGAGCAGACCACCCCCTCGACCCCGGCCTCGGCGGCGCGCTTGGTCAAGCGTGAGGTCAGCTCCCCCGGGCTGCGCCCGAACAGCGCCGTCGCCGCCGAGGCGTCGATGCTGGTCAGCACGGTGACCGCCAGTACTCCGGTCTCCCGGCCGCCGGCACCGGCCGACAGGCCGGCCGTGGCGGCCCGCAGCATCTCCACCCCGCCGGAGGCATGGGCCGTCACCCAGCGAGCCCCGTACTCCCCCAGGCGGCGGGCCGCCGCCTGCACTTGGGTGGGAATGTCGTGCAGCTTGGCATCGGCCAGCACCGGCCCGAGCCGGGCCAGCGCCCCCACCAGCCCGGGGCCGGGACCGTGCAGCAGCCCCAGGCCCACCTTGAACCCGGCCACGTAGTCGGCGAGCGATCGGGCCAGCCGCACCGCTTCCTCGGCGGTGCGCAGGTCCAGCGCGACGATTATTCGCCGGTCGTCCATGGGTGCCATGCTCCCACGAGGTCGGCCACCCGGTCCACCCGGTGCCTCCGCCCGTAACGGCGCAACTCGGTCACGACGCGCTTCCCCGCCCGTGTCTCGGCGAAGTGCACGGTGCCCAACGCCACCGCCTGCGCACCGGCGAGGAGGAACTCGACCACGTCCGCCCCGCGCCGCGCCCCGCCGCAACCGACGATCGGCAGCCCGGGGAGGGCCCGGCGCACCTCGATCACACAGCGCAGGGCGATCGGTTTGATAGGAGGGCCCGAGTAGCCGCCGATCACCCCCGAGAGACCGGGGCGCCGTGTCTCCGGGTCGATGGCCGCCCCCCACACGGAGTTGGCCACCACCACGAAGTCGGCCCCGGCCGCCGCCACCGCCGCCGCCACCGCGGCGATGTCGGAGGAGTTCGGCGAGAGCTTGGCGCCCACCGGGAGCGTCGTGGCGGCTCGCACCGCCGCCACCGCCCGGGCCGACGCCGCCGGATCCAGGGCGAACATCACCCCGTTCTCCAGGTTGGGGCAGGACAGGTTGACCTCGACGGCGACCACCCCCGTCTTCTGCATCACCGCCGCCACTCGCCCGAACTCCCCGGCCGTCTTCCCCACCACTGACCCCCACACCGGCACCCCAGTCCCGGCAAGGCGGGGAGCCACCTCCTCGGCCCAGGCGGCGATCCCCGGGTTCTGGACGCCGATGCCGTTGAGCATGCCAGACCCCACCGGGAAGAGCCGGGGCGGAGGCCGCCCCGGCCAGGGGTCCTCGCTCACCGACTTGGCCACCGCCGCCCCGTAGTGCTCCAGCGCCCCGACGCCGGCGAAGTCGACCACCGAGCCCACGGTGCCCGACGCCGCCACCAGCGGCGAGCGCAGGGTGAGCGGCCCCAGGCGAGTGGTCAGGTCCATGGCGCTCATCCCCCGCTCCGGGGCGGGCTCACCACCGCAGTTCCTCGTCCCGCAGCGTGAAGCGGCCCCGCAGCAGCACATGCCGGGCCCGGCCCGTAAGGTGCCTGCCCCGCCAGGGGCTGTTGGTGGAGCGTGACCGGAAGTGCTCGGCCACCCACTCCCGGGCGGGGTCGATCACCGTGATGGTCGCCGGCGACCCCTCGGCCAGCAAGTGCCCATGGCCCTCCAGGCCGGCGAGGCGGGCAGGCGCCACCGCCAAGCGGGAGAAGAACTCGGCGGGAGTCAGGGCGACGGCGCCGAGCACCACCCCTACCGCCGTCTCCAGGCCGATCACACCCCGTGGTGCGTCCTCAAAGGGGACGTCCTTCTCGTAGGCGGCGTGGGGAGCGTGATCGGTGCCGACCATGTCGATGGTGCCGTCGGCCAAGGCCGCCCGCACCGCCTCGACATCCTCCGGCCGTCGCAGGGGCGGGTACATCTTGAAGACGGGGTCGGTGGAGAGCACCGCGCGGTGGTCGAAGGCGAGATGGTGAGGGGTCGCCTCGGCGGTGACCGCCAGGCCCTCGCCCTTGGCCGCCCGTACCAGGGCCACGGCGCCGGCGGTGGAGACATGCTGCACGTGATAGCGGGCCCCCGTCAGCCGGGCGACCGCCAGGTCGCGGGCCACCACCACCTCCTCGGCCGCGGCCGGTATGCCGACCAGGCCGAGCAGGGCCGACACCTCCCCTTCATGGAGCTGGCCGCTGCCCGCCAGGCCGCGGTCCTCCGCATGCTGAGCCACCACTCCGCCCATGTCGCTGAGGTACTCCATGGCCCGCCGCAGCAGGCCGGCGTCGGCCACCGAGTCACCGTCGTCGGTGAAGAGGCGCACTCCGGCCGCCCACAACTCGTCGAGATGAGCCAGGCGCTGGCCGGCTCGCCCGGCGGTGACGCACCCGGCGGAGAAGACGTCCACCAGTCCCACCCGCCGCCCTCGATCGGCGACGAAACGAGCCAGATGCCCGGCATCGATGGGCGGATCGGTGTTGGGCATGGCCACCACCCCGGTGAAACCGCCGGCGGCAGCCGCCTGCGAGCCCGACTCGATGTCCTCCTTCCACTCCTGGCCGGGCTCCCGCATGTGCACGTGGGGATCCACCAGACCGGGTCCCACCCAGCAGCCCGTGCAGTCGACCACCTCGGCGCCGTCGCGATCGAGGCCGGCCCGCACCTCGGCAACCACCTCGCCGGCGAGGCGCACGTCGGCGGGGACCACCCCCTGCGGGGTGGCTACCAGGCCCCCGGCGAGCAGGATCTCAGCCATCGATCTCACCTCCCAGCAGCCGGAAGAGCACCGCCATGCGCACCGCTACTCCCATGCTCACCTGTTCGAGCACCAGGGCGGCGGGGTCGTCGGCCACCTCGTCGGCGATCTCCACCCCGCGGTTCATGGGACCGGGGTGCATCACCACCGCCCCCGGCTTGAGCCGGGCCCGCCGCTCCCGGGTCATGCCGAACCGCGAGACGTATTCGGGGAGGGAGGGGAAGACGCTGGCCCCGCCGCGTTCGGTCTGCACCCGCAGCAGGTAGACGACGTCGGCTGCAGGCAGCACCTCGTCGAGCGACCCGGACACCTTCACCGGCCATCCGTTGGTAGTCACCGGCAGCAGGGTGCGCGGGGCCACCAGGGTCACCTGCGCCCCCAGAGTGGAGAAAGCCTGCAGGTCGGACCGGGCCACCCGCGAGTGCCGGATGTCCCCGACGATGGCCACCTGCAGCCCCTCAATCCGCCCGAAGCGGCGGCGCACCGTCAGGGCGTCGAGCAGCGCCTGGGTGGGGTGCTGGTGAGCGCCGTCGCCCCCGTTGACGACCGGGATCGACAGCCACTCGGATACCCGCCGGGCCGCCCCCACCGCCTGATGGCGGATCACCAGCAGGTCGGACCCCATGGCCTGGAGGGTGAGCACGGTGTCTTTGAGGCTCTCCCCCTTGGAGAGGGACGAGGTCCCCGGGGCGAAGGTCATCGTGTCGGCCGACAGGGACTTGGCCGCCCGTTCGAACGACAGCCGCGTCCGGGTGGACGCCTCGAAGAAGGCGGTGGTGACCGTCTTGCCGCGCAGGGCGGGTACCTTGGGGATCGGCCGGGCCAGCACCTCGACGAACCCGTCGGCGTCGTCGAGCAGCGAATCCAGGTCGGCCCGTTCCAGGTCGGCGATATCGAGCAGGTGGCGCATCACCCCGCCTCCCCGATCATCACCGCATCCTCGCCGTCGATCTCCGCCAGATGCACCGACACCCGCTCGCGCCCGGCGGTAGGCAGGTTCTTGCCCACGTAGTCGGCGCGGATGGGCAGCTCCCGGTGGCCGCGGTCGACCAGCACCGCCAGTTCCACCCGGCGGGGGCGGCCCAGGTCGGCCAGGCAGTCCAGGGCGGCCCGCACCGTGCGGCCGGTGAAGAGGACGTCGTCCACCAGCACCACCACCCGATCGTCTAGGGAGACCGGCATGCGGGTGGTGCCCACTCGGGTGGTCGGGCGATGGTCCAGGTCGTCGCGGTAGAGGGTGATGTCCAACTCCCCCACCGGCACGGGCGCTTCCGCCTCGGCCAGGGCGGCCGCCAGCCGCTCCGCCAGGGGCACGCCCCGGGTGTGGATCCCCACCACCACCAGGTCGGCGATGCCCCGGTTGTGCTCCACGATCTCGTGGGCGATGCGGCGGATGGCCCGCCTCACATCGGCCCCGTCCATCAGCTTCCTCATGGCAACAAAAAGGCCACCGCGGGGGTGGCCGTGACCGGCAGGCACTTCTTCATGGCTTCTCCTTCCCGGCCTCGCGGGACCGGCTTTAAAGGACGTCGGCGGCACGCTAGCACGCCTCACCCGGGCCGATGTCAGCGCCCGGTCTCTGCCTCCCCGGCGAGGCGCCCGAGCACTCCGTTGACGAAGGCCCCGCTGCGCTCCGTCGAATAGGCCTTGGCCAGGCGAACCGCCTCGGAGATGATCACCCCCGCCGACAGCTCGGGGCGGTGACGGAGCTCCCAGAGACCCAAGCGCAGCACGCTGCGATCGATCACCGGCATCCGCTCCACCCGCCACTCTGAGGACACGGCGCCGAGGGCCTGATCCAGGTCCCGCAGCTCCTCCCAGACCCCGGTCGCCAGCATCGTCCCCAGCTCGTCGAGCCCGGCGGTGTCCGGCGGGGAGCCGCGCACGTCGGCCTCGTAGAGAGCCTCCAGGACCTCATCGCGACGGACCAGGCGGCCGATGCGGAACAGGGTGGTCGGGTCCGGGGCGGGGACGGGGGTCTCCTCCCCCCCGGCTGCGGCCCGCAGCAGATTCACCGCCGCCCGCAGCCGCCAGGTGCCGTCCGCCTCGGCCTCGGCCCGGGCCAGGCCGGCCAGTTCCTCCTCCGAGGAGGCACCCGCCAGGGTCAGGGCCAGGGCCACGACGGCCGGTTCGCCCACTTCAGACCCGGGTGATGTAGGCGCCGGTGCGGGTGTCCACCTTGACCTGGTCGCCGCTGGTGACGAAGAGGGGGACCTGCACCACCAGGCCGGTCTCCAGGGTCACCGGCTTGGTGGCCCCGGACACCCGGTCGCCCTTCACCCCCGGCTCGGCGTGGGTGACGGTGAGGACCACCGCCGCCGGCAGGTCCAGCCCCACCGCCCGCCCGGCGTACATGGCGAGCAGAACCGAGTCACCTTCCTTGAGGAACCCGGAGGCGTTGCCCACCTGCTCCTCGGTGAGCGTCATCTGGGCGTAGGTCTCCCCGTCCATGAAGTGATAGCCCAGGTCGTCGGAGTACAGGTACTGGTGGGAACGGCGCTCGATGATGGCCTGCGGCACCGGCTCGTCGGCGCGGAAGGTACGCTCGAGGACTGCCCCCGACTGCAGGTTCTTCAGCTTCATCTTGACAAAGGCCCTGCCCTTGCCCGGCTTCACGTGCTGGTACTCGACTATCTGGAACAGGCCGTCGTCGAGGTCGAGGCTCATGCCGGGGCGGACGTCGTTCGTTGAGATCATGCGCGGACCAACTCCCTCGCCGACCCGGTGAGCACCACCGGGCCCTCCTCGGTGACCAGGACCATGTCCTCGATGCGCACCCCGCCCTCCCCCGGGAGGTAGACGCCGGGCTCGACGGTGACCACATCGCCGACGCGCAGCGAATCCTGGTTGCCCCGGCGCAGCCAGGGCTCCTCGTGGATCTCCAGGCCGACCCCGTGACCGGTGCTGTGCAAGAACTGCTCCTCGTATCCCTCCCGGCGCAGCACCGCCCGCACCGCCTCGTCGACGTCGTGCCCGCTGACCCCCGGTCGCAGGGCGGCCACCCCCGCCTGCTCGGCCTCGAGCACCACCCGGTAGACCCGTTCCATGGCCGGGTCGGGAGCGCCGTCGAGCCAGACGGTGCGGCTCATGTCGGAGTGGTAGCCGTCCACCACGCACCCGTAGTCCAGGAGCAGCAAGCCCCGTCCCAGGGGCACCCGGCCGGTCTCGTAGTGGGGCACCGAGGCCCCCGCTCCGGCGGCGACGATGGCCTCCCAGTCGGCCCGGTCGCCCCCGTGGCGGCGCATCTCCGCCACCAGGCCCCAGGCCAGGTCGTCCTCGGTTTCGGCGTCCTGCAGAAGCCGGCTCAACCCGCCGAAGGCGGCGTCGGTGGCGGCGGCAGCCGCGTGCAGGGCGGCCAGCTCGTCCTCGTCCTTGGTGCGGCGCAGGTTCTCCACCAGGCCGCAGGTAGCGTCGGCGGACACCCCGGCCTTCTCTTCGACGCCTCGCACGAACTCCCAGGTCACTCCCGGAGCCTCCAGGCCCACCCTCTCCAGGCCCGAGAGCACTCCCCCCAGGGCCTTCCACAGGTCGCCGGAGTACACCCTGAGCTCGGTCTGGGGCAGCCCGTCGACCAGGGACCGGGCCGACTCCCCGTAGCGCCCATCGGTGAGGAACATCGCCTGCCCGTCGGGGTGGACGAGCAAGTAGCCGTTGCTCCCCGAGTAGCCCAACAGGTAGCGCAGGTTGGGCCCTCGGGTCACCAGCAAAGGTCCCTCGAGATGGCGGGCGAGCGCGTCGATGCGGGCGCGATATCGCATGTGACTCCTCAGGAGATGCCGACGGCGGCGAGCGCGGCCTCTACGGTAGCGGCCGCCACGTGCTCCAGACGCGGGCGGCCGATCTCCTCCAGTAGCACCATCCGCAGCCCGGCCGCGTCCCGCTTCTTGTCAAGATCCAGCAGACGCCGCACCTCCGCCGGGTCGGTCCCGGGGGCCCACACGGGCAGGCCGAGCCCGGCAATGACCTCTCGCTGCCGGGTCTCCTCCCCGAAGCCGGCCACCAGCGCGGACGCCCGGCCGGCGGCCACCATTCCGACCGCTACCGCCGGGCCGTGCCCCAGGGCGGCGGCCACCTCCACCGCGTGCCCGATGGTATGCCCGTAGTTGAGGTGGGCGCGTTCCCCGCGTTCGCGAAAATCGCGGCCGATCACCGCCGCCTTCACCGTCACCGCCCGGAGCACCACCTCGGTCACATCGGCCTGCAGGCCGTCGCGTTCATAGAGCGCCACCAGGCCCGGATCGCCGATCAACCCCGCCTTGAGAGCCTCCGCCGCCCCTTCCCGTCGCAGTGGAACGGGCAGGGTGTCCAGGAGGTCGGCGTCGATCACCACCCGCGCCGGGTGGTGGAAAGCCCCGACCAGGTTCTTGGCGCCCAGGTTCACCCCCGTCTTCCCTCCAATGGCGGCATCCACTGCCCCGAGCAGGGTCGTGGGAACGTAGATCGCCTCGACGCCGCGCAGGAAGGTGGCGGCCACGAAGCCGGCCAGGTCGGTGAGGGCCCCTCCGCCCACCCCGAGCAGGGTGTCGCCGCGGGTGAACCCGAGGCCGGCCAGCCATCCGTAGACGGCTTCGGCCACGGCCAGCGTCTTGGCCGCCTCTCCGTCAGGCAGGACCCGCAACTCGGCGGCCAGTCCCCCCGCCCGCAGCCCGCCGACCAGGGCCTCACCGACCCGGGTCGGTTCACCGGGCTGGGTGAGCACCGCCACCCGGGCCCGGCCGGCGCGTTCGCCCAGGACCGTGGCAGCGTCCAGCACTCCCCGGCCCACGATGACGCTCGTCGCGCCGGCTACTCGCCGCGTTTCCACAGTTGCACCACTTCCCGGGCCACATCCTCAGGAGTGCGGCCGGCGGTCGCCACCCGGTGGTGGGCAGCGGCCGCATAGGCAGCCGACCTGGCCTCCAGGATCGGGCCCAGACCGCCGCTCGCCTCGCCCCCGGCCAGCAGCGGGCGGCCCCCGCCGGCCCCCACCCGTTGTTCCAGTTCGGCCGCCGGGGCGTCCAGCCAGACGACCATGCCCGATGCTCGCAGGCGCGCCACGTTCCTCTCCGCCAGCACCACCCCGCCGCCGCAGGCGACCACCGCCGGCGCTCCCGCTGCCGCCGCCACCGCGTCCTCCTCCCGTCGGCGGAAGCCGGCCTCTCCCTCCGCCGCGAAGATCTCGGGGACGGTCATCCCCGCCCCGCCCGCCACCCGCTCATCCAGGTCGACGAAGGGCACGTCCAACCGCTCGGCCGCCAGCGGCCCGACGGTGCTCTTACCGGCCCCCATCATCCCGATGAGCCAGAGGGTGGCCACTCAGAACCGCGCCAGGCGCTGCCGGTAAGCCCCCACCGCCCCGCGGAAGTCGCCCACGGTGTCCCCACCGAACATGCGCACCATCTCGTCGGCGAGGACCCAGGCCACCATCTGCTCGGCGACCACCCCGGCGGCGGGCACGGCACAGGTATCGGAGCGCTCCCGCAGCGCCTCCGCCGGTTCCTTGGTGGCCACATCGACGGTGCGTCGGGGACGGCCCAGGGTGGAGAGAGGCTTCATGGCCGCCCGCACCCGGATGGGCTGCCCGGTGCTCATCCCCCCCTCGATGCCCCCGGCCCGGGCGCTGGCCCGGGTGAACCCGTCCCCGCCGAAGGCGATCTCGTCTTGCCCCTGCGAGCCGCGGCGCCCCGCTCCCAAGAAGCCGTCGCCCACCTCAACCCCCTTGATCGCCGGGATCGACATGAGCGCCCCGGCCAGCAGGGCGTCGAGGCGGCGATCCCAATGGGCGTGGCTCCCGACTCCCGCCGGCACTCCGTAGGCGATCACCTCCACCACCCCGCCCAGCGTGTCCTGCTCGTCATGGGCCCGGTCGATCTCCGCCACCATCGCCGCCGCGGCCGCCGGGTCCAAGCAGCGCACCGGTGAGGCGTCCACCTGCCGAAGATCGCCCACGCCGGGCACCGGGCCCTCCGCGCGCACTCCCCCTATCGCCACCACATGGCTCACCACGGTCACCCCGGCCGCCTCCAGCAGTGCCTTGGCCAGCCGGCCGGCAACGGTGCGAGCCGCCGTCTCCCGGGCCGAGGCCCTCTCCAGGATGTCGCGCGCGTCGTGCGTG
Source organism: uncultured Acidimicrobiia bacterium (assembly GCA_964354255.1). Lineage (GTDB taxonomy): Bacteria > Actinomycetota > Acidimicrobiia > Spongiisociales > UBA11373 > VGBK01. The sequence continues at coordinate 35,549 of CAYGYX010000003.1, forward strand.
CCGTACTTGAGCATGCCCGGCAGGTCGGCGTGCCCGGGTCGGGGGGCGGTGAGCGGGGCAGCCCCGCCCCCGGGTTCCGGCGACATGCGCTCCCGCCATTGCGGCCACTCCCGGTTGCGCACCACCACCGCCACCGGCCCGCCGAGCGTCCGCCCGAACCGCACCCCGCCCAGGATCTCCAACTCGTCCCGCTCAACGGACATGCGCCGCCCGCGACCGTGGCCCCGGCGTCTCCGGGCCAACTCGGCCGCCAGTGCGTCGGCCGAGACCTCCAGCCCGGCGGGCAGGCCCTCGACGATGGTCACCAGGCCCGGCCCGTGCGACTCACCGGCAGTGAGGAAGCGCAGCACGGCGGGGATGGTACCCCCGGAGCCGCGGGCCTACTTGATGATCGACTGGCCCACCGCCAGCGTGAACACGTTGTCCCTGTACATGAACACGCCGCTGCTGGTCCCCAGGCTGATCACCTTGAAGTCGTCGGCGAAGGTGTCGCCCACCTCCACCGTGTAGGTAGTCCCGTCGACGGTGAGCACCGCCTCCCGGACCCCGCCCTCGTCGCGGATCTCCAGCAGGGTCACCCTCTTCCCCGCCGGCGTGTCCGGGCTGGTAGTGGTCGTGCTGCCGCCGGCGGTGGTCGAGGTGGTCTCGCCGCCCCCGGTGGTCGTGGTCGCTCCCCCGCCGGTGGTGGTCGTCTCGCCCCCGGTGGTGGAGGAGGTGTCGCCGGGCGCGGTGGTGCTGGTCGGGACGGTGATCAGCGGTACGAACGGATCCCGGGGCTGCGAGACCCGGAAGCCTCCTGCCGCGGCGATCGAAGCCGCCTCGCCGCCGGGCAACGAGGCACCCGGACCCGGTGCTCCGGGCAGATCCTGATCCCCCCCGAACGACAGCACCCCGGAGGACGCCATCAGCCAGACGGAGGCGCCGGCCGTGCCCACCAGCAGCATCGCCACCATCACCGCCACAAAGGTGCGTCGCCCGGTGCCGGCAGCCACGTCAGCCCTCCTCCATCACGATGGTCGTGGTCGTGGCGGTCTCGTCGCCGCCGGAGGTGTCGGGGACGGTCGCCGGCAGCAGGTCGCTCAGCGTGAACAGGCGCATGGTGAGGCCCACCGACAGCACCGTCGCCCCCTGGTCGTCCTGCGTCGAGAGCATGCTGATGGCGTCGACTCGCACCAGCCGCTCCATATCGTTGAGACCGAACAGGAACCCGAGCACCTCGAAGAACTCGCCATGGACAGCGGCCTCGACCTCTATCTGGCGCAGCTCGGACCCGACCACCACCAGCGGCACAGCGGGCGACAACTCGCTCAGTTCGACCCCGGTGGCTTCGGTCAGCGCGAAGATCTCGTCGATGAACTCGTCGAGCAACGGCTGCTCGGGGATGAGGGCCTCCAGCTTCCCGATCCCGGCCAGGTACTCGACCTCAGATTCCCGGATCTCCTGCAGCTGGCCGATCTGGGTCCGCAGCGTCACCTCCTGCTGCTGGGCCGCCCGCAGGTTGTCCTGCTCCTCGGCGATCCGGGCGTTACGGGGGGCGATCAGCAAGAACCACCAGCCGGCGGCCAGCAGCACTGCCAGCAGCAGCGCGAGGAGGACCCAGCGGCGCATGTCAGGGCACCTCGGGTATCAGATCCTCGGCGCGGTCGGTGACCGCACCCGTGGTGAGAGCGGCGGTGGAGGTGAAGGTGACCACCGGCTCCTCCCCGATGCTGCTCTCCGACGCGGTGCTCACCCACGGGCCGGTCACGCCGGAGAAGACCTCGGAGCCGAGGCTGCGCAGCCACTCCGAGACATCCGGGAAATCGAAGCCCACTCCGTTGAAGGAGACTGCGCCCACCAACTCGGTCGAGGCCCCGGGCCCAGTCGCACCGGCAAACGACTCAATCCACACCCGCGGCGGCAGCAGTCGGGACAGATCGTTGAGGAACACACCCCAGTCGACATCGCCGGCCAGCGCGGCGCGTACCAGGGCGGCCTTGCCCTCGAACTGCTCCTGGAGGGTCCCGGCATCGGCCAGCGCCGCCACCTCCCGCTCCAGCGTCCGGTTGACCTCCTGCTGGGCCTCGACGTCGGCCTTGGCAGCCGAGACCCGGCTGTTCCAGTAGAAGACCCCACCGACCAAGGCGGCCAGGTAGACCACACCCGCCACCGCCAGCAGCATTACCCGGCGGCGTTGGGCCCGCTCCTCGCCGACCTCGGGCGGCAGCAGGTTGATGGGCCTCATGAGCGGTCCTTGGCCAGATGGGCGAAGCGGTTGCTCGGCGGGACCACGAAGCTGCCCCACAGGGCGAGCCCCACCGCCGCCGGCAGGACGGGCTGCAGTTCCAGCAGTTGCGGCTCGGTCATGTGGATGCGGCCCACGCTGACGTGGTCGAGCACCCGCACGGGTTCCACCCGGGTGCCCAGAGCGCGGGCGATCCGATTGGCCAGGTGCGGCAGGCGGGCCCCGTTGCCGGAGACGACCAGACGCTGCAGCGAGTGCTCGCCGGCCTGGGTCAGATAGTAGTTCACCGAGCCCCTGATCTCCTCGATCAGACTGTCGGCCGTCCGGGTGAGGAGGCGGGACAGAGACGCCTGGTCATCGTCTCCCCCCGGCATGCCGCTGGGGACCACCCCAATGGAGCGCTTGCGCTCCTCGGCGTCCTCCCGGCTCAGCGAGGCCCCGGCCATCAGGGCCTCGGTGAACTGGCTGCCGCCGGTGGGGATGATGCGCACGAAGCGGGTGATGCCACCCCGTATCACCGCGATCTGGGTCAGCGTCGCCCCGATGTCGAGGAGGCCCTGGGCCCCTTCGGTCTCCGGGGTGAGACCGGCGCCGAAGGCGGCCCGCACCAGCCCGAAGGTCTGCAGGTCGATGGACATCACCTGGAGGCCGGCGCGGCGGGCCACCCCCACCAGGCCCTCCACCATCTCCCGCTGCGCCGCCACCACCAGGATCGAGAGCATCAGATCGCCGTCGGGGGTGGTGAACTCCTCGAGGGGAACGTAGTCGAGGACGGCCTCTTCCACCGGCATGGGGATGGCGTCCTGCACCTGGTAGGGCAGGGCCTCCACCAGCTCCTCCTCCTCCAGGTGGGGCACGTCCACCTGGCGCACGATGACCCGCTGGTTGGCGATGCCCACCACCAGCCGCTTGCGGGGCAGGTGGTGGCGCTTCCAGAGGGCGCTGACCGCCTCGGTCACCGCCCCCTCGTCGGCGATGTCACCGGCGACCACCGCCCCGGGGGGCAGGGGCATCTCGGCAAAGCGCCGCAGCACCGGCGTCGCGCTGCTTGTGTCGACGGCAGCAGCACGGACCGCCTCCGAACCGATGTCGAGGCCGACCGCGATCGGCATGCAGTCCTCCGTTGTAGCCGCCTGAGCGGCGGTCCCTCACCCGATCACACAGCAGTAACTACACGTATGTCGCCGATGAGCGTACACAGTGAGAGGCGGGCGGCCAAGGATCCCCCGGGGCAGTCCCCGGCGGGGATGGCGACGGCGCCGCGAGCCGGCTGCACCCGCCGCGGTCAGCCGAGATACCACCGGGCGACGGCGTCCCCGAGCACGAGACCCAGCCCGGCCCCGGCCACCATGGCCGGGCCGAACGGGATGGCATCCTTGCGCCGCACCCGCCGGGCGGCCAGCAGCGCCACCGCCGCCAGGCCACCGAGGGCGAAGGCAGCGAACGCGCCGACCAGGAGGGCACTCCACGAGCGGTGGGCCAGGACCAAGCCGAGCAGGAAGCCCAGCTTCACGTCCCCGAAGCCGAACCCTCCCCGGGCGGCCAGGGCCACCAGCAGGAGCAGCCCGAAGTAGGCGGCTCCGCCGGCCAGCGTCCGCAGCACCGCCCACGGGTCGCCTTCGACGAACGAGCCCAGGGCAAGCAGGGCCGCCGTCCCGACGATGCCCGGCAGCAGGATGCGGTCCGGGATGCGCCGGTAGTCCAGATCGGTGAGGGTCAGGGCGATCGCCGTCCCCGCCGCCCACCAGTAGCCGGGCAGCGCCCAGGACGCCCCTACCAGCAGGGCCAGGCCGGCCAAGGCGGCCGCCGTCCCCGCCTCCACCAACGGGTAGCGCAGCGAGATGGCGACGCCGCAGTCCCGGCAGTGCCCCCGCAGCAGCAGCCAGGAGAGCACCGGCACGTTGTCGCCCGCCCGGATCTCGTGACCACAGGCCGGGCAGGACGAGCGGGGCCTCACCACCGACCGGCCCAGCGGGATCCGATAGGTCACCACGTTGAGGAAAGAGCCCACCACCAAGCCGAGCAGCCCTCCCAGACAGGCCAGGAATGTGGTCACCGGGGCACCTCCGCCGGAGCCGGGCGGTAGGGACTGCATGCCGTGGGCGGGACGATCATTCCTCTCCTGCGGGGTCTGCTCCAGCATCGTCCCGCCGCGGGGACAGGTGAAGGGGATCCTGGCGCCGGCGGCCCAGAAGCCGGGCCGGGTGTGTCCGGGCGGGGCCGCCGCCAGCCAGCCCGCTCCCCTGAGGTCGGTTCCGACGAAGCAGGCACCGCCGATGGCTCTCTCCCACAACGAGAAGAACCGCCCCAACCCCGCGGCGCGCACCGGGCAGACGATCCGGTCGTCGGCGTTGTCGAGATCGATCCGCACCCCCTCGGCCGGATCGGCGCCCACCGGGACCCCGGCCGCACCGCCTCCACCTCAGCGATCACCTGGCTCCAGGCCATCGTCTCCCGCCAAACCGTCTCTTCGGCCAGAAGCAGGTTGGGTAGGTCGCTCTGGGCCGACCGGCCCTGGGCGCTGTCACACAGAGGCCGCTGAACATCGGCGAGGGGCGGGCAGCGTGCCCGCCCCTCGCGCTAGTTGCCGGGCAAGCAGGTTCTACCAGCCGGACTGGGTCCAAGCGGCGTCGGCAGCAGCAGGGCAGGCGGCCAGGAAGCCGTCATCGGCGTTGTCGCCGTAGCGAGTCCCCTCCAGGGAGCTCTCCCAGATGAGCCAGGTGGTCCCGGAAGCGGAAATGCGCTGGATGCAGACGACGTCTGTGCCGTTCAGACTGACCTGCACCCCTTCCGGGGCGTCGACGGCGTCGTAGAACAGCAGGTTCGGCTCGAAGGCAATGAGGTCGTCAGTGTCGGCCGTGTAGTCGCCGTCGTCCAGCCAGATGGCCTTCTCGGCGAGCAAGACGCTACGGATGTCGCTCTGGGCCGCCCGGTCCTGAGCCGAGCGACGGAAGCCGAGGAACGAGGGGATGGCGATGGCGATGAGGACTGCAATGATCATCACCACGACCATGAGCTCGATGAGCGTGAAGCCCTCGCCCCCGGCCAGCCGCTTGCGGATGGCCTTGGTCATGTCGTCCCTCCTCGGGGTCCGCACGAGCGGGGAATCCGCCCGTGCGGTGTTTATCGGCTGCGGCGCCCGATGACTTGAGGGATCAAGGCGCGCGCAGGCGCCTACTGGATCAGGCTGCCGATGTTGAACATCGGCAAGTAGAGGCAGATCAGGATGCCGCCGACCACCACGCCCATGACGACGATCAGTAGCGGTTCGATGAGGCTGGTGAGAGCGCTGACGGCGTCGTCGACCTCCTGGTCGTAGAACTCGGAGACCTTGGACAGCATGGTGTCAAGGGCCCCGGTCTCCTCCCCCACCGTCATCATCTGGGTCACCATCGGGGGAAAGACGTCGTGCCGGGCGAGAGGGGTAGCCAGCGATTCGCCCCGCTTCACCGCCTCGCGCACATCGCGCAGGGCATCGCTGATCAAGGCGTTGCCGGCAGTCTCCGACACGATGTCGAGGGCCTGCAACACCGGCACGCCGGTGCGGCTGAGCACCGACATGGTGCGGGCGAAGCGGCTGATGGCCACCTTCCTCACCAGAGAGCCGAAGATCGGCACCCGCAGCTTGAAGTGGTCCCAAGCGTGCCGCCCGTCGTCGGTGGCGATCCAGCGGCGGAAGGCGACCACCCCGAGGACCGTCAGCAGCCCGCCCACCCACCACAGCTTGCCGAGGATCCCGGAGATGGTCATCAGCATCTGGGTCGGGACGGGGAGCACGCCCCCGAGATCGGTGTAGATGCGATCGAAGATGGGGACGATGAAGAGCATCATCGCCGACACCACCACCACCACCAGCGACATCACCACGGTCGGGTAGGCCATGGCCGCGCGGACCTTGGAGCGGAGGCGCACCGCGCTCTCCAGAGTCTCGGCCAGACGGAGCAGGGTCTCGTCGAGCGCCCCACTCACCTCGCCGGCCTGGATCATCGAGACGTAGAGGTAGCCGAAGATCTTGGGGTGCTCGGCCAGGGCGGCGGAGAGGCTCGAGCCCTGTTCCACCCTGGCCCGCACTTGGCCCACGACCTCCGCCAAGGCAGGGGTCTCCGTCTGCTGGTGGAGCACCGTCAGCGCCCGCACCAGGGTGAGCCCCGAATTCACCATGGTGGCCAGCTGGCGGCTGAACACGGCCACCGCCTTCGGCTTGACCTTCTTGCGGAAGCCGGGGAACTTCACCTCCTTGTCCAGGGCGGCCACCCGGCGCTCGGTCACGCGCAGCGGCACCAGGCCCTTCTCCTGCAGCGTCCGGGCCACCGCCGCCGCCGACGAGGCTTCCAGTTGCCCTTCCCGCACGCCCCCGGCGCGGTCCCGGGCCCGATACTCGAAAGTCAGCGCCGGGCTCACCTTCGCCCTCCTTTCAGCAGGTCGCTCAGTTCGCCGGGGTTGCCTGCCCGCTCCAGGGCGGCACTCATCGACACCTTCCCCGCATTCACCAGATGGGCCAGCGACTGCTCCATGGTCTGCATGCCGTATTTGCCCCCCGCCTGCAGGGCACTGCGGATCTGGTGCACCTTCCCCTCGCGGATCAGGTTGCGGATCCCGGCAGTGGTCACCAGCACCTCGACCGCCGCCACCCGGCCCCGCCCGTTGACCATGGGCAGCAGCTGCTGGGACACCACCCCTTGCAGGGACGAGGCCAGCTGGACCCGCACCTGCTGCTGCTGGTACGGCGGGAACACGTCGATCATCCGCTCCACCGACCCCGGGGCGTCCTGAGTGTGCAGGGTGGCGAACACCAGGTGCCCGGTCTCGGCGGCGGTAAGGGCGGTGGCCATGGTCTCCAGGTCCCGCAACTCGCCCACCAGGATCACATCGGGGTCCTGGCGAAGGGCATGGCGCAGGGCGCTGGCGAAGCTCGGGGTGTCGGTCCCCACCTCCCGCTGGTTGACGATGGCCATCTTGTGGCGGTGCATGTACTCGATGGGGTCTTCCACCGTCATGATGTGCACCGCCCGGGTGCGGTTGACCAGATCGATGAGCGAGGCCAGGGTGGTCGACTTCCCCTGGCCGGTGGCCCCGGTGACCAGCACCAGGCCGCGAGGCAGGCGGGCGAACTCCGCCACCACCGCGGGCATGCCCAGCTCCTCCAGGGTGTAGGCCTGCTCCGGGATGGCCCGCAGCACCGCCCCGACGCTCCCCCGCTGAAAGAACACGTTCACCCGGAAGCGGCCCTTGCCGGCCACCGGATGCGAGCAGTCCAGCTCCTGGTGCTCCTCCAACTGCTCCCGCTGCTTGCTGGAGAGGATGCCGAAGATCAGGCTGCGCAGCGGGGCGGGCTTCAGCCGGCCGTAGCCGGGGATGGGCCGGATCTCCCCGTCGAGGCGCATGAGGGGCGGCGAACCCGCGGTCAGGTGCAGGTCGGAAGAACCGGTGTCGAGCACCACCTCGAGCAGCTGGTTCAGGTGGTACCCCACCTCCTCCCCCTCCGGGGGTGCCTCACCCGGACGTGCCTCGGAGGCCGAAGGGGCACCGAGGGCATGGTTGGCGTAAGCACGGGCCACCGCCGCGCTCAGCGCCCGGGAGGGAGCCAGGGCGGGGATCACCGGACAGCCGGCCTCCTCGGCCAGGAGCGACACCTTGGCTCGATTCAAGGGGTCGGCCAGGGCGACTACCAGGGCATCGCTGCCCTCGTGCCGCACTCGTCGCACCGGGAGCGCCCCCTTCGCCACCGCGACGGCGCCATCGAGCTGGCGCAGCGCCTCGCCGTCGGCCGGGCAGATGTCGGGATCGACGAACTCGAGTGACAGGTGGCCGGCGGCGGCGCGCAACAGCTGGAGGGGATCGAGTCCACCGCTGCTGAGCAGCACCCGCGCCGGGTGCACCCCGGAAATCCCGGCTTCGTCGATCGCCCGGGCCAGGTCATCCTTGCTCACCAGGCGCCGTTCCACCAGCGTCTGCCCGAGCAGGGCCACAGCTCCTTCGTCCGGCATTCTCAGACCACCACCCTCAGGACCTCTTCGAGGCTCGTGAGGCCGAGCCGCACTTTCTCCATCCCGTCCTCGCGCAGGGTGCGCATCCCCTGGGCGACCGCCACCTTCTTCAGTTCGTCGGAGGGGTGCCGTCCCACCGCCATGTGTTGGATCTCCTCGCTCACCATCAGCACCTCAGTGATCGCCAGCCGGCCCCGGTAGCCGGTCCCGGTGCAGAACTTGCAGCCCCCCGGCTCGTACAGGGGGAAGGAGCCCTCGCCCGGGTCGAATCCCATGCGGGAGATCACCTCGGGCTCAGCCTCCCGTGGCCGCCGGCAGCGCTCGCAGAGGCGGCGGGCCAGTCGCTGGGCGACCACTGAGTCCAGCGACGAACTGACCAGGTAGGGCTCCACCCCCATGTCGATCAGCCGCCCGATGCTGGAGGCGGCGTCGTTGGTGTGGAGCGTGCTCAGTACCAGGTGCCCGGTGAGGGCGGCCTCCACTGCGATCTGGGCCGTCTCGGTGTCGCGCACCTCGCCCACCAGCACGATGTCGGGGTCGGAACGGAGGATGGACCGCAGGGCGGTGGCGAACAGCAGGCCGGCCTTACGGTTCACTTGCACCTGGGTGATACCCGGCAGGCGGTACTCCACCGGGTCCTCCACCGTGATGATGTTCTTGGTGGGGCTGTTGAGGACGTTGAGGGCGGCGTACAAGGTGGTGGTCTTGCCCGAGCCGGTAGGCCCGGTGACCAGGATGGCCCCGTAGGGCTTGAGGTAGGAACTGGAGAAGCGCTCCAGGGCATGCGGCAGGAAGCCCAGGTCGGAGAGCTGGTGGATGGCGTCGTCCTTGTCCAGGATGCGGATGACCACCTTCTCGCCGTGGATGGTGGGCATGCTGGCCACTCGCAGATCGAAGGGCCTTCCCCCCACCCGCAGCCCCACCCGGCCGTCCTGGGGCACCCGGCGCTCGGCGATGTCCAGCTCGGCCATGATCTTCAGCCGGCTCACCACCGCTCCCGCCGCCGACCGGGGAGTGGTCATCACCTCGTGGAGCACCCCGTCGATGCGGAAGCGCACCCGCAGGTCTCGCTCCCCCGGCTCGATGTGGATGTCGGAGGCGCGCTCGTTGACGGCCCGGGTGATCAGCGTGCTCACCAGCTTGACCACCGGGCCCTCTTCGACGGCGGCCTGCAGCTTGGAGAGGTCCTCGTCCACCTCGTTGTCGGCCACCAGGTCGGCGAGATCAGAGATCGAGTCGCCGAAGCGGCTGGTGCGCCGGATGGCGTCTTCGATATCGCCCCGGGTGGCGATGCGGGGCAGCACCCGGTGCCCGGTCACCGCCCGGACATCGTCGATGACCAGCACGTTGCCGGGGTCGGCCATCGCCACGACCAGCCGGTCGTCCTCGAACCCGATGGGGATCACCGTGTAGCGGCGGGCCAGCGACTCGGGGAGCAAGGCCGCCGCCGCCGGGTCGATGTTGACCTCGCTCAGATTCACGTACTCCAGGCCGATGTGGCCCGCCAGCGCCCGCACGAGGTCGGCCTCGGCCACAATGCCCTCGGCGACCAGGACGCGAGTGAGCGGCATGCCCGTGTCGGCCTGCACCTCCGCCGCCCGCTCCAGGTCGCGACGGGTGAGCAGGCCCTCTTCGAGCAGCAGCGCACCGATGTGCTCGGTCTCTCCGGCCACCAGAGCTCCTCGCCGGGATAGACGACTCCCGCGAGTTTCGGCAGTCGCCGGTGACCGCTTGAGCGGTTAGCTCCGGGCGGCCGCCTCCATAGCGGCCAGCGGGGCGGGCACCCCGGCCCACAACTCGAACGAGAGGGCGGCCTGGGCGACCAGATGGTCCAGTCCCTCGGCCACCGGCAGGCCCCGGCGGTGGGCCGCCACCACCGCCGGGGTGGGCTCCGCCCCGTAGGGAAGGTCGACCAGCCCGGCGGCCGCCTCCACCACCCCGGGCGGCAGCTGCTCCCCGTGCATCCCCAGCGGCGTGGCGTTCACCACCACGGCCCCCGGCCACGGCTGGCCCCAGGGGATCTCGGCCGCCGGCACGCCCAGGGCGGCCGCCAGGGCTTGCCCCACCCCCGGCCGACGGGTGGCGACCGCGACGTCCGCGCCGGCCAGGGCGACGAGCGCCGCGGCCGCCGCCCCGCCCGCGCCCAGCAGCAGCACGGGCACCCCCCGCGGGATCCCGGCCCGCTCCCAAGCCGCCAGCAGGCCGCCGACGTCGGTGTCGTGGCCCACCACCTCGCCCTCCTCCCCCACCAGGGTGTTCACCGCGCCGCAGTGCGCCGCGGCCGGGGTGAGGCGGTCGGCCGCGGCGGCCGCTACCCGCTTGTGGGGCATGGTCACGTTGGCGCCGCGCAGGCTGCCGGCCCGGATCTCGGCACAGGCCCGGTAGACCCCCGCCTCGTCCACCCGGCGGGTCTCATAGCTGCCCAGGATGCCGGCCGCGGCCAGCGCCGCTCGCTGGATGGCCGGCGACCGGGAGTGGGCCACCGGGTCGCCCAGCAGCACCAGCCTCACGGGATCAGCCCGGCCTCGCGAGCCTGCTCTTGCAGCCGGAGGAAATCCTCGAAGTCGTCGGTGAAGGCGTGGCGGCCCTCCTCGTCGAAGAGCACGTAGTACAGGTAGGTGGTGTCGTCCGGGGCGGCCGCCGCCCGCAGCGAGGCGAGGCGGGCTCCGGCGATCGGGGTGGGAGGCAGGCCCTGGTAGAGGTAGGTGTTGTAAGGGGAATCGACCTGGAGATCGTCCACGGTGAGGCCTCCCTCGGGGAGGCCGCCCAGGGCGTACACCACGGTGGCGTCGATCTGCAGGAGCATGCCCTGATCGAGGCGGTTGTAGACCACGCTGGCGATGACCGGCCGCTCCTCGTCGAGGCGAGCCTCACGCTCGATCATCGAGGCGATGATCACCCCGTCGTACGGGGTGAGGCCGCGCTCGGTGAGGTAGGTCCAGTCGACCGAGGCCACCCGCAGCTCGGCGGTGTCGGCCAGTAACTGCAGCACCTCGGCAGGCTCGTCCTCGGCGTAGATCTCATAGGTGTCGGGGAAGAGCAGCCCCTCCCAGCCGGCCAGGGAATCGGGGGCCTCCGGGAGCAGGTCCGAGGTCACCAGGCCGTTGAGGAGCGGAGCCTCGAGGTCGGCCACCTCGAAGTCGGCCTGCTCGGCCAGGGACTCGAGCATCTGCGGCACGGTGAGCCCCTCGATGAGGGTGATACGGATCACCCCGCCGCCGGGCCCCTCCACCAGCCGGGCGATGACCGCGTCGACGGTCATCCCCGTCTCCAGGTCGTAGGTGCCCGCCTGCAGGCGATCGCTGACCTGCTGCAGTCGCACCGCCCGCTCGAACTCCGGAGCCGAGGAGATCACTTCGGCCTCCACCAGCAATCGGCCGATCTGGGCGGCCGGGGATCCGGGCGGAATCTCCACCTCCACGACCTCACCCGTCCCCCCGGTCTCCTCCCCACCCCCCAGGGCGTCGTTCACCATCCCCGCCAGCACCTTGACCCCGGCGTAGGCACCGCCGAACAGCACCACCACCAGGGCGACCGTGCCGAGCACCTTCAGGGTGGTGCGCACCCAGCGCCCCTGTTCCTCGTCGGAGCCCGGCGGGAGCTCCTCCCGATCGTCGCTCATCGCCTACCGTCCAGGTAGGACTGCAACAGCACGGCGGCGGCCACCCGGTCGCGCACCCGGCGCCGACGGCGCCCGGGCAAGCCGGCCTCCACCAGGACCCTCTCGGCGCTCACCGTGGTGAACCGCTCGTCGAGGAGCTCCACCGGGAGCCCGGTGGCCGCGGCCACCTCACCGGCGAACCGACGAACGGCCGCCGCTGCCGGTCCTTCGCTCCCGTTGAGGCTCAACGGCAGCCCGACCACGATCCGCTCGGCCCCCAGGTCGGCGGCCAGGCGGCCGATGTTCTCCATGAGGCCCGGGTCCGCGCCGTCGAGGACAGAGTGGGGCTGGCCCGAGATGCCCAGCGGGTCGCTCACCGCCACCCCCACCCGCCGGGTGCCGAAGTCGAGAGCGAGCACCCGCCCGGCGCTCATGACTCCCCCAGCCTCGCCCGGGCATCCGCCCGGGCTTCCGCCAGCGCGTCGGCCAGGCGCTCCCCGTGGGGACCGCCCGCCTGGGCCAGTTCCGGATCGCGGCTCGATCCGCCGCCCAACAGCCGGGCGGCCCTGGCCAGCACCTGGGCGGCCGACAGGCCCGCTCCTACCAGGTCGCGGGTGGCGGCGGCCACCAGGCTCGCCTTGCCGTCCCGCTCCGCGCCCAGCACCACCAGGCCGCGCCCCAGGCGGTCGCGCACCCCGATGGCCAGCGCTCGCAGCTCGTCGGGCGCCAGCCCGGGACGCGAGGCCACCACCAGCCGGGCCTCTCCCACTTCCTCAGCGGCCCCGGCCAGAGCGGCAGCGGCCCCGGACCGGGCCTGGGCCTCATAGGCCTCGAGCCGCTTCTCCAGGTCCCGGCTGCGGGCCAGCAGCGAGCCGGCGGCTTCGGCCGCCGCGTCGGGGCGCACCCGCAGATGATGGGCCACCCCGATCAGTTCAGCCCGCAGCTCGCTCAGGTACCGGAAGGCCTGCGACCCGGTGTAGGCCTCCACCCGCCGGACGTTGGAACCTATCGACGACTCGTTGACCACCACCAACGGCCCGATCTGTCCGGTGGCGGTGACATGGGTCCCGCCGCACAACTCCCGGGAGAAGTCGCCCACCTCCAACACCCGTACTCGCTCGCCGTACTTCTCCCCAAAGAAAGCCAGTGCGCCCATCTCCTCTGCCTCGCGCCGGGACACTTCGAAGGCCCGCACCGGGGCGTTCTCGACCACCCGCTCGTTGGCCGCCGCCTCGATGGCGGCCAACTCCTCGGCGCTGACCCCGGCGTAGTGGGAGAAGTCGAAGCGGAACCGCTCGGGCTCCACCAGCGACCCGGCCTGTTGGACGTGCTGGCCCAGGATCCGGCGCAGGGCCCAGTGCAACACGTGGGTGCCGGTGTGCGACTTACGGATACGCTCGCGCCGGTCACGGTCCACGCTCAGCGCCACTTCCTGCCCCACCCGGAGAGATCCCTCGGTCACCTCGGCGTGGTGGCCGTGCAGTCCGTGGATGGGCAGCTGGGTGTCGGCCACCCGGGCCCGGCCCGACTCGGTGGAGAGCGATCCGGTATCCCCCACCTGGCCGCCGGACTCGGCGTAGAAGGGAGTGCGGTCGAGAAAGACCTCCACCCGCTGCCCAA
>CAYGYX010000003.1:49080-77126 GCA_964354255.1 uncultured Acidimicrobiia bacterium
CCGGACTCGGCGTAGAAGGGAGTGCGGTCGAGAAAGACCTCCACCCGCTGCCCAACCTCGGCCTCCTCGACCGCCTCACCCTCGCGCACGATGCTGAGGATCCGGCCCGACCACTCCAGGTGGTCGTAGCCCACAAACTCGGTGGACCCGGACCGGTCGATGATCGCCCGGTACACCGGGGCGGCAGCCTCGTCGGTTGTCCCCTTCCAGGCGGCCCGGGCCCGCTGCCGCTGCGCTTCCATCTCGGCGGTGAAGCCCGCTTGGTCGAGCCGGAAACCACGCTCGGCAGCGATCTCGGCGGTCAGTTCGACGGGGAAGCCGTAGGTGTCGTGCAGGCGGAAGGCGATCGCCCCCGGCACTACCGCCCCGGGCTCGAGGTCGTCCAGTTCCCCTTCCAGCAGGGAGTAACCGCCCTCGAGGGTGCGGCGGAAGCGGACTTCCTCCCGCTCCGCCGTCTCGAGGATCCCGTCCCGGCCCTCGGCGAGGGTGGGGTAGACGCCGCCCATGACCCCCACCGTGGCCTCCACCAGCCCCGGCGTCACCAGGTCGGTGGCCCCCAGGGCCCAGGCGTGGCGCACCGCCCGGCGCACCAGCCGCCGCAGGACGTATCCCCGGCCCTCGTTGGAGGGCACCACCCCGTCGGCGATGAGGAAGGTGAGCCCCCGCCCGTGGTCGGCCAGGAGGCGGAGGGCGACATCGCTGCCCTCGGCGGCACCGTAGGCCGTCCCGGTCATCCGCTCGGCGGCGGCCAGCACCGGGCGCACCAGGTCGGTCTCGAAGATGTTGGCGACCCCCTGGAGGACCATGGCCGCCCGCTCCAGGCCCATGCCTGTGTCGATGTTGCGAGAGGGCAAGTCGCCCACCACGTGGTAGGGCTCGTCCTGCAGGTGCTGCATGAAGACCAGATTCCACACCTCGATGTAGCGATGCTCGGCCGCTTCCCCCCCGTCGATGGGCCCGCCCCCCGGCCCGAAGGAGGGGCCCCGGTCGACGAAGATCTCCGAAGAGGGGCCGCAGGGGCCGGGCACCCCCATTTGCCAGAAGGTGCCCTGGGCGGCGCTCCCCCGCTGCAGCCGGTCGGGGCGGACTCCCACCCCGTCGATCCAGATGGCGGCCGCCTCCTCGTCGTCCTCATAGATGGTGAACCAGAGCACCTCGGGGTCGAGCCCCAGGTGCCCGGTGACGAACTCGTAGGCCCAGGGGATGGCCTTCTCCTTGAAGTAGTCGCCGAAGGAGAAGTTGCCCAGCATCTCGAAGAAGGTGGCGTGGCGGGCGGTGGTGCCGACGAGGTCGATGTCGATGGTGCGCAGGCACTTCTGCACCGAGGCGGCCCGCCGGTAGGGCGGCCGCCGCTCACCCAGGAAGTAGGGCTTGAAGGGCACCATGCCGGCGTTGGTGAGCAGCAGGGTCGGGTCGGCCGGGATCAGCGAGGCGCTGGGGACCACGGTGTGGTCCCTCTCCCGGAAGAAGTCCAGGAAGGCGCGCCGGATGTCGGCCCCGCTGCGCAGGGCGCTCATCGCCGAGCCCCCGGGGGTGGCACGACGGACCGCCCCGAAGGGGCGGGAATCACCGAAGGTCGACTGGTCGGCGGCACGGCCGGAAGGGTACTCACTCCCTCGGGGGACGCCCCATCTCCCGGTCCACCTCGGCCAGCCGCTCGGCAAGGGCAGCCTCCTCGCCCTGCCGGCCCGGCCGATAGAGCACCCGTCCGGAGGCAGCGTCGGGGAGGTACTGCTGGGGCACCACCCCGCCCGGGTAGTCGTGCGGGTACCGGTAGCCGACCCCGTGGCCCAGGCTCTCCGCGCCCCGGTAGCCGGTCCCCCGCAGGTGCGGGGGCACCTGCGCTCCCGGCGTGGCCTCCACCGCCTCCCGGGCGGCAGCGATGGCGCGCGCCACCGAGTTCGACTTGGGGGCCGCCGCCAGGTAGAGGGCGGCGTGGTGCAGGGCGTAAGCGGCCTCCGGGAGGCCGACGAACTGCAGGGCGTGGGCGGCGGCCACCGCCACCCCCAGCGCCGCCGGGTCGGCCAGCCCGACGTCCTCCGAGGCCAGGATGACCATGCGCCGGGCGATGAACTCCGGGTCCTCCCCCGCCGCGAGCATGGTCTGCAGCCAGTAGACCGCCGCGTCGGGATCGGAGCCGCGCAGGCTCTTGATGAAAGCTGAGATCACGTCGTGGTGCTGGTCCCCGGCCTTGTCGTAGCGCACCACCCGCCGCTGCAGCGCCTCCTCCACGTCGGCCGGGGAGACGGCCCGGCGGCCCCGGCCGGCGGCGAGCAGGGCGGCCACCTCGAGGGCGTTGAGGGCCAGGCGGGCGTCGCCCCCGGCCCGCTCGGCGAGCAGGGCGCGGGCCTCGCCGTCGATGCCCGACACCGCCTCCCCCAGCCCCCGCTCCCGGTCGGCCACCGCCCGATCGACCAGCGTGGCCACATCGTCGGGAGCCAACGGCTCCAGGCGGAACAGGGTGCTCCGGCTGATGAGCGGCGAGTTCACCTCGAAGAACGGGTTCTCGGTGGTGGCCCCGATCAGGATCACAGTGCCGTGTTCCACCCCGGGGAGCAGGGCATCCTGCTGCGACTTGGAGAAGCGATGGATCTCGTCGAGGAAGAGCACGGTGCGCTGCCCCCGGTCCTCGAGGCGCTGCCGGGCCCCGGCCAGCACCTCGCGCACCTCCTTGACCCCGGCCGTACTCGCCGACAGGGCCTCGAAAGCGGCACTGGTCTCGGTGGCCACCGCCCAGGCCAGGGTGGTCTTGCCGGTCCCCGGCGGGCCCCACAGAATCATGGACACCGGCCGCCCCGCCCGCACCATCTCCCCGAAGGCCGCCCCCGGGGCGAGCAGGTGCTGCTGGCCGACCACCTCGCCGAGGGAGCGGGGGCGCATGCGGGCCGCCAGCGGCTCCGCCGAACGCCGATGGGTCGCCCGCTGCTCGCCGAACAGGTCCTCGGTGGTCACCCGGGCGGCGCCTCCCCGCCTCCTTCCAGAGCGGCGCGGACCCCGGGCCGCAGGTCGATGCCCAGCTCCTGCAGCTGCTCTTCGACGACCGGGGTGGGCGACTCGCTCATGGGGTCGACCCCGGTCTGCGTCTTGGGGAAGGGGATGACCTCCCGGATGTTCGGCTCCCCGAGCACCACCGAGAGGAGCCGGTCGATCCCCACCGCGAACCCGGCGTGGGGCGGGGTGCCGAAGCGCAGCGCCCGCAGGAACCAACCGAAGCGCCGCTCGGCCTCCTCGTCGGAGATGCCCAGCACCGAGAAGACCCGGCGCTGCACCGCCGGGTCGTGGATCCGCACGCTCCCCGACCCCAGCTCGGTGCCGTTGAGCACCAGGTCGTAGGCGCGGGCCCTGGCCCCTTCGGGGTGCTCCTCCATCTCCCGGACGTCCATCGGCGAGGTGAAGGGGTGATGAGCCGGGGCCAGGCCCCCTTCGGCGGTCACCTCAAAGACCGGGAAGTCGACCACCCACAGGAAGCGCAGCTCGTCGTGGCCCTTCGGTTGGCCCAGCTCCAGGCGCAGCCTGCCCAGCAGGATCCGGGTCTCTTTGGCCTCCCCCGCCGCCAGGAGGAGAGTGTCGCCGGCGGCCGCGCCGAAGGCCCGGCGCAGCGCCTCCGCCTCGCCCTCGCCGAGGTGCTTGGCGATCGAGGAGCGCAAGCTGCCGTCCTCTTCGACCACCGCGGTGACCAGGCCCCGGCCCCCCAGGGCCACCGCCCGTTCCGCCAGGGCCTCGAGCTCGCGTCGGGAGAAACCCCGCCGCCCTGCGTTGATCCCCGCCACCACCCCTCCCGAGTCGACGGCCGAGCGGAACGCCTTGAACCCGGTGGCGGCGAACACCCCCCTCAGGTCCACGATCTCCATGCCGAAGCGCGTGTCGGGCTTGTCGGTGCCGTAGCGGGCCAGCGCCTCGTCATAGGTGAGGCGCGGGAAGGGCACGGGGGGCGGGTCGCCGCGCAGCTCGCCCATCACCTCCACCATCACCTGCTCCAGGGTGGCGAGCACGTCGTCCTGCCCCCAGAAGGACCCCTCGATGTCCAGCTGGGTGAACTCCAGCTGCCGGTCGGAGCGGAAGTCCTCGTCCCGGTAGCAGCGGGCCACCTGGTAGTAGCGCTCCACCCCGGCCACCATCAGCAGCTGCTTGAAGAGCTGGGGGGATTGCGGCAGGGCGTAGAAGGTGCCGGGGCGCAGGCGGCTGGGGACCAGCATGTCGCGCGCCCCCTCCGGCGTGGAGCGGATCAGGGTGGGCGTCTCCACCTCCAGGAAGCCGAGGCGGTCCAGCGCCCGCCGCATGGCGGAGATGCCCCGCGATCGGGCCCGCAGGTTGGCCGCCAGGCGGGGCCGGCGCAGATCCAGGTAGCGGTATTCGAGACGGTGCACCTCGTCGATCTCCGCCCGGTCGTCGATCTGGAAGGGCAGCGGGTCGGCGGGGCTGAGCACCCGCACCTCGGCGGCGGCGACCTCGACCCCGCCGGTCGGCAGGTCGGGGTTGGCGGTCCCCGCGGGACGGAGGCGCACCGTGCCGGCCACGGCCACGCAGTACTCGTCCCGGACCGCCCGGGCCACCTCGGCCGCGGCAGGGGCGGCGGCCGGGTCGACCACCACCTGCACCACCCCGCTGGCATCCCGCAGATCGAGGAAGAACACCCCGCCGTGATCGCGGCGGGCCTTCACCCAGCCGGCGAGGCGTACCTCAGTTCCGGAGTGGGCCGGGCGCAGCGTGCCCGCCCCGGCCGTCCTCAGCGGGCCTTCGCCCATGCCGCCACCTCCGCGATGGGGATCGACTCCTCCTGGCCCCCGACCATGGCCCGCACCGTCACCCGCCCGCGCTCCCACTCCTCCCCCACCACCGCCACCACCTTCGCCCCCCGCCGGTCGGCGGCCTTGAACTGCGCCTTGACCGAGCGCTCCCCCAGGTCCAGGTCGGCGCGCAGGCCGGCCGCCCGCAGGGCCGCCGCCAGGTCGATGGCCTCCGCCCGCCGCCCCGGGTCGGCAACCACCACGAACACGTCGAGGGCCTCCTCCCCGGCTTGCTCGGGCATGGCAGCCACGATGCGGTCCACCCCCATGGCCAGGCCCACCCCCGGGGTGGGGCGCCCGCCCAGCACCTCGGCCAGCGGGTCGTAGCGCCCGCCGCCTCCGAGGGCGTCCTGGGCGGCGGTGTAGGAACGGGCCTGGTACTCGAAGACCGTGCGGTCGTAGTAGTCGAGGCCCCGCACCAGCCGGGGGGCAATCTCATACGGGAGGCCCCGCCGTTCCAGCCCGGCGCGCACCCCGGCGAAATGGCGGGCGGCTTCCTTCCCCAGGTGGTCGAGCGGGGTGGGGGCATCGGCGACCACCCGGGCGTCCTCCCTGCTATCGAGCACCCGCAGCGGGTTGGTGGCCAGGCGGCGCTGCGAGTCGGGGGAGAGGCGCTCGGCCCGAGCCTCCAGGAAGGCGGTGAGGGCCCGGCGGTACCCCGCCCGGTCGGCCGGGTCTCCCAGCGAGTTCAGCAGCACAGTGACCCCGGCCACGCCGACCTCCTCGAGCAGGCGAAAGCCCACCTCGATCACCTCGACGTCGGCATCCGGCGAGGGCTCCCCCAAGTACTCCACCCCGACCTGGTGGAACTGGCGGCGGCGGCCGGCCTGGGGCTGCTCGTAGCGGAACATGGGACCGCTGTAGGCGCATTTGAGCACCCCGGTGCGCCCCGCCTGCAGGTAGGCCCGTACCACCGACGCCGTCGCCTCCGGGCGCAGGGTGAGCGACCGGCCCCCCTTGTCGGCGAAGGTGTACATCTGCTTCTCGACGATCTCGGTCTCCTCCCCCACCCCGCGCGCGAACAGGTCGGTGGCCTCGAAGAGGGGGGTGAGGGCCAGCCCGTACCCGTAGCGCTCCGCCAGGCCGTCGAAGGCGCGCAGGAGCCGCCGCCAGCGGCCGGACTCCGGCGGGAGCACGTCCAGGGTGCCCTTAGGGGCGCGATTCGTCACCGGTGCAGGGCCTGCAGGAAGGGGTTGCTCGCCAGTTCCCGGGCCAGCGTAGTGGCCGGCCCATGGCCCGGGAGCACGTGCGTCTCGGGCGGAAGGGGCACCACCCGCTCGGCCATGGAGCGCAGCAGGGTGCCGTAGTCGCCGCCGGGCAGGTCGGTGCGGCCGATAGAGCCGGCGAAGAGGTGGTCCCCCGAGAAGAGCACTCCCTCCTCCTCCAGCCAGAAGCAGCAGTGCCCCGGGGTGTGGCCGGGAGTGTGGAGCACCCGAAAGCGCAGCCCGGCCAGATCGAGCACCTCGCCGCCGGCGAGAGCCTCATACCGCTCCGCCCCGGCGTAGGCGCCGGAGTCGTCGAACCCCATCAGGAGGCGCACCTGAGTCGGGAGATCGTCGGCCAGCCACCCATCGTCGGGATGGAGAGAAGTGCCGATGCCGTACTCGCCGGCCACCCCACCGGCCCCGCCCATGTGGTCGAGGTGGGCATGGGTGAGCAGCAGGGCCGCCGGCGTCACCCCGGAACGCCGTACCAGCTGGACGATCCCGGGCACGTCGGGCGGGGCGTCGATGATGACCGCCGGGCCTCCCGACCCGGCCGCGACCACGTAGCAGTTGGTGGCGGCCAGCCAGAGCGGGGCGGCCTTGATGGTGAGCGGCACGGCCCCCAGGTTAGAGCGGGCCTGCCCCCGCGCCCGCCGGGACCGTGGGGGTGCCGCAAGCGCCCGTCGGGAGAGCCCCGGCTAGCAGCCCGGAGAGCCGCTGGCCCGCGCCCAGCACGGCAAGGTCGTCTCGCGCCAGTTCGCGAAGTGCCAGGTGTCCTGGAGCAGCGGGAACAGCGGCGGACGCAGCCTCTCCAGGCGGGCGTCGAAGCCGTAGTTGCGTGTCCCGAAGTGACTGGCGAGGTCCCCGGTGCGCACTTTGGCGATGGAGCCGTTGACGTCCAACACCGCGATGGGGTACCCCCCCGAGAGCGGAAGGAGCGTGCTTCCGTCGGTCCCGCAGCTCAAGCCCGTGCCGAGGATGCCCTGTTGGCTGAGCAGAGCGCCGTTGATGGTGAGCCGGTTGTCGCCGCCCACCGAACTGGGGTTGATGTAGATCTCATCGGAGCCGATCAGGCCGATGACGTCGGTGCCGGAGGTGCCCCATCGGTAGACGATGTCCGAGCCGATCACGATGTTCTTGCGGGCTCCGGAGCTCCCGGCGTAGATGGTCACCGCCCCCTGCACCGTCGCCGCGGTCCCGGGCCTGCCGATCACCGCGTGGTTGTCGGCCCACACCACGGGGTTGTCCGCGATGGGGAACACCCCCACCAGCGTCCAGGAGGCGTTCTGGGAATTCAGGAACCACCACTCCTCGGAGTCGACGCAGGAATAGCTGCTGTTCGAGTAGGCAGCCGACACCCGCAGCTGGCCGACGCCCCCGCTGACCACCGGCTCGATCAGCCAGGCGGTCGGGTTGGCGGAGAGCCCGAGGCCGGGGTTGAGAGCGCGGCTGAGGCACAGGCCGCCGCCGCCGCAGGCGACTTCCCGGATGAGGTCGAGATCGTCCCAGAACCGCTCGAAATCGAGCGGCTCCGCGTAGACCTCGCGAATGTCGATGTAATCGCCGTACCCGTCGTACCCCTGCGCCCCGCTGGCGAAGATCGGAGGGCCGTAGCCCGAGTTCCGGCCGATGGCGCCCTCGGCGAAGATGTTCCGGTGGACGATGCCCCGCACCGGCGTCTGCAGGAAGTCCAGGTCCCCACCCACGTAGACCTTCCCGGTGACCACCACGCCCGAGCCGAAGCGCAGATCCTCCTCCTGAAGCCAGGCGAACTCCGAGATCGGCTCCGGCATGATGTCGGCCACCACCGCCCGGTCCTGCCGGAACTCCGACTGCTGGGAGAGCACGGTGACGGTCACCCCCCCGGTCGACTCGTTGGGCTCCACGGTGATCAGGGAAGCGATGTCGTCGGCGGAGATGTCGTCGCGACCGGCCAGCAGGGGGTGGTCGAAGAAGTCGCCCGGGTCTTCGTACTCCCAGAGGCGGCAGTCGTCGAACCAGGCATCACCCGGCTGGGCCGTGCTTCCGTAGCTGCCCGACGAGGTGTCGGTGCAGCGGCGAGCGAGCTCGGCGTCGTCGACGAAACGTCGGTAGTAGAAAGGATCGATGGTGAGCTTGGCGGCGTAGCGCTCCAGCATCGCGTCGGCCCCCGCCAGGATGGCATCCTCCCGGCGCTGGTACTGGGAGTTGCGGTATTCGCCCGACGCCTGCTGGAACAACAGGATGATGATCAAAAAGAGCGCCGTCATACCCAGCATCACCACCATCATGGCGAACCCGCCCTCGCGCTCAGCCCGCATTGCGCAACTCCACTTCCTCGGTGATCTCGAGGGTCCGGGCGGCCCCCACCGACGTCACTCCCGGCAGCGCCTCCAGCCGGATCGCTACCAGGGAGAAAGAGCATGTCCCCGAGCACGCCGAC
Organism: uncultured Acidimicrobiia bacterium; assembly: GCA_964354255.1. Classification (GTDB taxonomy): domain Bacteria; phylum Actinomycetota; class Acidimicrobiia; order Spongiisociales; family UBA11373; genus VGBK01. Next base: position 57,495 of record CAYGYX010000003.1, read on the forward strand.
ACATAGCTCTTGGTCGCCGGTGTGCCGGTCCAGATCGCCCCGCGGAACAGCGGCTGGTCGTTGCGCACCCGCTCCATGACGACCTGCTCTTCGAAGGGGTCAGCCTCGAAGCTCCACTCGGGCCCGGAGCCGGCCACGGCCGGATAGCGGTTCACCCGCAGCTCGCACAAGCCCGCATCACAAGCCGTCCGCTCGTAGACGATCCGCTCCGGGCCCTCTGTCTCGTCCCGGTCGCTGTAGAAGACGATCTGATCGGCGGTCAGCGACTCGATGGGATCCCCATTCGGCGAGACCGCCTGCGCCTGGCGCAGATCGATCACCATCTCGGCCACTACGAGCCGCCCGGTACGCTGCAGGTCGGCGTTGCGGCCGGCGTCGCCGGCGTTCTGGCCGAGGCTGTAGATCACCCCGGCCATCGAGGCGGCCACCATGGCCGACAGGACCATGGCAACCAGGATCTCAACCACGCTGAAGCCCCCCTCGCGGGATGGCTGGGTAAACCGGCGGCGGGCACGGCGCGTCACGGACAGGTTCCCGAGATGGTGGAGGTGCGATTGGAGCCGGACACCACCGTGACGTTCTTCTCCCCCAGGATCGCCCCGTTGGCCAGGCAGCGCTTGGCCACCCGCCAGGTGCCGGGAAGAGCCACGAAGGAGGCCTGGCCGCTGGCGTTGACCGGCATGTACACCCATTCGCCCGTTCCCTGCCGGTAGCGAAACTCCGCCCGCTGCCCGCCGAGGAGCCCCATGGTGCCCCTGCCCGAGGGGCGGGTGAGGTTCAGCGTCACACTGGCCGTCTCGGCGGGGTCGAAGACGACCGACGCCGGGCCGTGGCCCCACAGGGTGGAGGCGGTGGCGGTGAAGTCCGTCCCCTCCTCGAGTTCGAGGGAGGCCTGGCCGTTGGCCCCGGTAGTGACCGTGAGCAGGCCACTCGTGGGATGGGGCACGCTCACCGTGGCGCCGTTCAACAACCGCCCCGTGTTGTCCTTGACAGTGAAAGTGACCGTCCGTTGCTGCACCGGCGCCGGCTCCAGCTCGACGGTGAGGTAGTGGTCGGGGTCCGGGTAGTTGCCAGGGATGTTCACCGACAGGTCCGTATGGGAGATGTACCCGGTCGCGGCCACGGTGATGTCGTAAGCGTCGGGAATCAGGCCGGTGATGGTGTACTGGCCGGCGGGGTAGTCGGTCTGCTCGTGGCTGGGGTTGTGCAGCAGGGAGACGCTGGCCCCGTCGATGGGCAGGCCCGTTTCCTGGTCGGTCACCGTGGTGAGCAGACGGGCCGGCCGGTAGACCCGCAGCAGCGTCTCGGCCAGGTTGCCGGCACTCACGACGATCTGGTTCAGGCCGTCGGCGATGTCCTCGGGGTGGAGGACCCAGCCATCGGCGACGGCCAACTCGACCAAGTACGTGGCGGGCTGGATGGCCGGGAACACCTGCTCGGCGGTGCGCGCCCTGGAGCGGATGGCGGTGGCGGGTGCCGCGCGCACCTGGAGCTCCGGGAGCACGAAGGTGCCCGTGGCGAAAGGCTCGTGGGCAACGACGGTCACCCGGGCGTTGGCGATACCCTCGTGGGTGCCGATGGCCGGAGGAGCCAGGATCGTCTGGACCAGCACCGGCTCGCGCTGTCCCTCCCACGTCACCGAGACCTGAACGGCTTTGTAGTCCACCCCGGGGTCCCAGGCCCCCGGCACCCCATCTCCGCCCTGGTCGATGACTTCTAGGCCGGTCAGCGACCCGGCGTAGGAGATGACGATCTCGAGGTGATAGTCACGCCCTTCCACGGTGACGTCCCGGCTCGTCGGCACCACCCCCGACGGGGTGTACCCGGGGTTGCCCACGTCCTCGTAATCCAGGGCGCGCATCGCCTCCAGTTCCGCCTGCGCCAGGCGCTCCCCAATCGACAGGCGGCGGGAGTCCGTGAACTGGTGGAGGGCAACCACGACCGGCTGGATGCTCAACACGAGGGCGATGGCCAGGAGCGTGACTGCCACCATGGCCTCTACCACCGAGAAGCCCTTATCGCCACGCGAAAGGCGACATGACAAGCGCACGATAGTTACTCTCGGTAGTCATCCGGGCTACCTTGAGTGGTTTTGGGCTGGCAGGCAGGTCCTCGGGAGCCCTCTTCCCTGGGGTGGCGATCCCCGGTGCCCCCGCCCGGGACCTCTACCGCTCCTCACCCCCCGGCGCCGCCGCCCGGAACGCGTCGAAGACCCCCTCGACCCCCTTGACCTCGGCCAGGGCCCGGGCCAGGTCCTCCCGGGCGGCCACCTCGACCTGGAAGAGGAGCACTGCGGTCCGATCGCGGGCAAGGCGCGACGACGAGGCGGTGATGTCGAGCCCGACGTCGCCCAGCGCAGCGATGACGTCGCGCAGCAGCTTGGGCCGGTCGAGGGCCTCCACCTGCATCCACGCCGAGTACGTGCCGGCCTGCTCCGCCCCCCACTCCACCTCCACCATGCGCTCGGCCCCCAGGGCCCCGATGTTGGTGCAGTCCGCCCGGTGCACCGAGACCCCCCGGCCCACCGTCACGAACCCGACGATGTCGTCGCCGGGGACCGGGGAACAGCAACGGGCCAGGCGCACCCACATGTCCTCGAGCCCCTCGACGATGACCCCCTTGCCCAGCGGCCGCTCCCGGGGGGGCGGCAGCCGCTCGGGCACCTCCTCCGCGGGCGCCTCCTCCTCCGGGCGCACCAGGCGCACCAGGCGCTGCACGGCGGTCGCCGCCTGGGCGCCCCCCTCCCCCACCGCCTGGTAGAGGCTGTCGGCGTCGTGGAAGCCGAGCGACTCGGCCACCTCGACCATGGCCGCGTCACGGGCGGCGGCGCTGAGCCCCAGCCCCTCCCGGCGCAGCAGGCGGGCCACCTGCTCCCGCCCCTCGCCCACCGCCACCTCACGGTGCTCCCGGCTGAACCACTGGCGGATCTTGGCGGCGGCGCGCGCCGTGCGCACGAACCCCAGCCAGTCGCGGCTCGGCCCGTGGTCCTCCGACTTGGTGGTGAGCACTTCGACGATGTCCCCCGACTCCAGCCGGGTGCTCAAGGGGACCAGCCGGCCGTTCACCCGGGCCCCGGTGCAGCGGTGGCCCACCTCGGTGTGCACCGCGTAGGCCAGGTCCACCGGCGTCGCCCCCCGGGGCAGGCTCTTCACCTCGCCCTTGGGGGTCAGGACGAACACCTCGTCCTGGTACAGGTCGAGCTTCAGGTTGGCCAGGAACTCCTCGGGGTTCTCGTATTCGTGCGGGAGAAAGGCGATGGAACGCACCCCCTCCACCTCCTCGGGGGGCGTGCCCTCCTTGTACACCCAGTGGGCGGCGATACCTCGCTCCGCCCGCTCGTGCATCTCCTCGGTGCGGATCTGCACCTCGATGGGCTTGCGGTCGGGGCCGAGGACGGTGGTGTGCAGGCTCTGGTAGAGATTGAACTTGGGCATGGCGATGTAGTCCTTGAACCGCCCCTGCACCGGCGGCCAGTGGGTGTGCACCATGCCCAGGGCGGCGTAGCAGTCGGCCACCCGCTTGGTGATGACGCGGATGCCGATCAGGTCGTGGATGTCCTCGAAGGGGCGGCCGGCGTCCACCATCTTGCGGTAGATGGAGTAAGAGTGCTTAGGGCGCCCGGAGACGGTGGCGCCGATGGCCTGCTCGGCGAGCAGCCGTTCCACCTCGGCGACGAACTCCTCGATGTACGCGTCGCGCTTGGCCGCCCGGGTGCGCAGCAGCTCCTGGATCTCGGCGTGGCGTCGGGGGTGGAGGATGGCAAAGCAGCGGTCCTCCAGCTCGTGCTTGATCCGCTGCACACCGAGGCGGTGCGCCAGCGGGGCGTAGACGTCCAGGGTGAGCGCGGCGATTCGCAGCTGCTTCTCCTCGGGCAGGGCATACAGGGTGCGCACGTTGTGGAGGCGGTCGGCGAGCTTGATGAGCAGCACCCGGACGTCGCGGGCCATGGCGATGACCATCTTGCGGATGGTGGCCGCCTGGGCCTCCTCCAGGTTGCCGTAGCTGACCCGGTCCAGCTTGGTTACCCCGTCGATGAGCTCGGCCACCGTGCCCCCGAAGGTGGCTCGCACCTGATCCAGGGTGAGTTCGGTGTCCTCGAGGGCGTCGTGGAGCAGGGCGGCGGCAATCGACTCAGCGTCCAGCCCATAACCGGCCAGGATGTGCGCCACCGCCAGGGGATGGGTGATGTAGGGGTCACCGGTGCGGCGCACCTGGCCCTCGTGTGCCTGCCGGGCGGCGGCATAGGCCCGCAGGATCAGGTCCCGGTCCCCGCCGGGGAAGTGCCGCCGGAACTCGGACAGCACCGGCTCCAGCTCGGCGGGGACGTCGTCTGCCCCAGCCGGAGAGCCCTCGGGCAGGGTCATGGCCGCTCACCCCCCGTGCCGGGCGGGAGGCCCGACGACAAAACGCGGGGCCCGGGGCCGTCCATCCCGGGATTGTACGACGGCCCGAGTCAGCGCTGGCGGCGGCGCTTCTTGGGGGGCCTGGGCACCGCCCCGGTGACCCCGGCGAGGACCGAGGCGGACTCGGGCTCGGGGACGGCCACCAGCGCCCGGGCGGCGAACTCGTCCTCCGTCCCCTTGCGCCCCAGGCGGTGCCGGACCCGCTGCCAATGCTCCTCCCGCTCCTTCCAGATCGCCACCAGTTCGGCGCCGAGGAAGATCGAGGAGTAGGTGCCGGCGGCGATCCCGATGAACAGGCCGAGGGCGAACTCGCGCAGGGTGGCCGCCCCCAACAGGTAGGAGCCCACGAACAGCAGGCTGCCGACGGGGAGGAGCGTGGTCAGGGAGGTGTTGATGGAGCGCATCAGCACCTGGTTGATCGACATGTTGACGATGGCGGAGATCGTGTGGCGCTCGCCGCGTTCGACGATGTTCTCCTTGATCTTGTCGAACACCACCACGGTGTCGTACAGGGAGTAGCCGAGGATGGTGAGCACGGCGATCACCGTCGCCGGGGTCACCTCGAAGCCGATCAGCGCGTAGATGCCGGCAGTGAGGACCAGATCATGCGCCAGTTCCACAATGGCCGCCGCGGCCATCATCCACTCCAGCCGCCACCATATGAACAGCGAGACCACGACCAGAAAGACGATGAGGGCGCGCACGGCGGACTCGGTCACCGACCGGCCGAAGGTGGGGCCCACCGTCTGGCGGCTGACCAGGTCGAGATCCTCGATGCCGACCACCTCGGCCACCGCCGCCACCATGCCGTCCTCCGCCTCCGGAGTCAGCTCGGCGGTCTGCACCCGGATGCCGGCCCCGTCCCCGGTCAGCTGCACCTTGGCCCCCTCGAGGCCGATCCCGACGAGGGCGTCGCGCACGTCGGTCACCGAGGCCCCCGCCGGGTTGTCGCACTCGATGAGCGAGCCGCCCACGAAGTCCACGCTCAGGTTCAGGCCGCGCAGGCCCAGCGCGAGGGCGGAGACCACCATGAGCACCGCCGACAGCCCGAACCACCAGCGGCGCCGGCCGACGAAGTCGAAATGGGTCTCCCCGTGGTAGAGGCGCCTGACCAGGCTCATTGCTCCACCTCCTGGGGGAGGCCGGTAGCCCCTCGGATGCTGAACCAGCCCCCCTCACCGAGGCGGGTGAGCCCGAGCAAGGCCACGGCCGGACGCGTGAAGAAGTAGGTCACCGCCAGGTCGGTGACGGTGGCGATGCCCAGCGCCAGGGCGAAGCCCTTCACCGACCCTACCGCCAGCATGAAGAGGAGCACCGACGCGGCCAGGGACACCGTGTCGGCGGTGACCATGGTGCGGAAGGCCCGGCCGAAACCGTGGTCGATGCCGGCTCGCAGCGAGTGGCCCCGATGCACCTCCTCCTTGATGCGTTCGAAGTAGACGACGTACGAGTCGCTGGTGATGCCGATGGCCACGATCACCCCGGCGATGCCGGCGAGGGTCAGCGTCACTCCCTGCAGTTCCCCCAGCAGCGAGAAGACCACCAGCACGATCGAGCCGAAGACGGTGAGGCCGATTACGTTGACCAGGCCCAGCGCCCGGTAGTACAGGATCATGGCAGCCACGACGAGCGCCAGGCCGGCGGCACCGGCGATGAGGCCGGCCCGCAGCGAGTCGGATCCCAACGTCGCCGAGATCGACTCGACGCTCGGCATCGAGAAGGCGACCGGCAGGGAGCCGTAGCGGAGCACCACCGCCAGGTCGCGGGCCGCCTGCTCCACGTTGCCCCCGGTGCCCATGGTGATCACCGCCCGGCCGCCGGGAATGCCGGTCTCGGGGGTGATCTCGGCGTCCATCTGGGGCGCCGACTGCACGTCGCCGTCGAGCACGATGGCGAAGCGGCGCCGAGCGTCGCCGACGCTGTAGCCGGCCAGTTCCTTGGTCACCTCTTCGAACTTGGTAGCGCCTACGTCGTTGAAGTCGAGTTGGACCACCCACTGGCCCACCCCGCCGGTGCTCACCCCGAACGGCACCCCGCTGCCGCTGGCGCCCTGCTGGATGAAGGCGGCCTGCGCGTCGGCCAGGTCGCTTCCCAGCACCCGGGCCGGACCGCAATGGAACACCTCGCCGGTGTCGGCGTCGGTCAGCCAGGCCTCCTTGGTGGGGTCGTCGCTGAGGGTGAGGCCCGTTTCCCCGTCGACACACCCGGGCTGCTCGGCGACGGCCTGCTCCTGGTCACACAACGCGATCCCCTCGGGGAGCACCGGGGTCAGGTCGGGCGGCTCGGCGGGCACGGTCGTGGTGGTGGTCGCGGCCCCCGCCTCGGTGGTGGTGGTCGTCGTCGCGGCGATGGTGGTCGTCGAAGAGGTCGTCGTCGAGGATGTACTGCTCGAGCCGGCGCCGGCCGTCGTCGTGGTGGTCTCGCCGGGCACCGTGGTGGTGGTCGTCGTGGTGGTGGTAGTCGACTCCTGGTAGTCCAGAGCGTCGGCCAGCAACGGGCTCACCCCGTAGGAGTTCACCGCCAGCACCGGCCGGAAGGCGAGCTGGCCGGTGGTGCCCACCGCATCGAGGGCCCGCTGCCGATCGGTCACCCCAGGCAGCTGCACCTCGATGCTGCGGAGGCCGGCCACGGCCACTTCCGGCTCCTGGACCCCGCCCAGGGCCTCGATGCGGCGCCGGATGACCTCGACCGTCTTGTCGAGCACATCTCGCTCGGTGCCCTCGGGCGCCTCGAGCAGCACCGAGAAGCCGCCCTGCAAGTCGAGGCCCAGCCGGGGTGTGATCCCCAGGGCCAGAATGACGATCAGCAACCCCCAGGACAGGACGAGAGTGGTGACCAGCGTGATCAGCGCGGCGCGCCGCGACATGTTGCTATCGGCCCTTCGGGGTCACCTTGCCGGCCAGGGCCCGGCGCGCTACCCGCAGCTTCCCGCCGCCTTCGACCTGGATCACCGCGGTGTCGGTCTCCGTGTCGAAGTACTCGATGGTCCCGTAGATGCCCCCGATGGTCTGCACCTCGTCGCCGACCCCCAGGGAGGACTGCAGATCCTGCTGTTTGCGCTGACGAGTGCGCTGCGGCCGTATCAGAAGAAAGTAGAAGAGGCCGCCGATCACCACGGCGTACATGACGATGGTCAGGATCATGTTGCCTGAGCTCGAAGTGGAGCCGTCGGCGGTGGTGGTGGCGGTCGTGTCCCCGGCGCTGGTCGAGGTCTCCTCCGACGTGGGGATACAGCCCGCCAGCACCGTGGCAACCGCCGCCAGGGCGAGGAAGCCCAGGCGGACGACGCCCCGGGCACGGTTCTTGAGCATCACTCCTCCGAGAGATCCGGCAGCCAGAGCCCCCGCCGGCGGGGCGAGAGCCGGGTCATCGTAGTCGTCCCGGGGCAGAGCGGGTTCCACGAGCCGCTGCCAGCCCTTCCCGGTAAGCGGCGAACCCCCCCGCCGCCACCGCCCGGCGCGCTCCCGTCAGCACTCCCAGGGTGTAGGTGAGGTTGTGGATGCTGAGCAGGCGATGGCCCAGCAGCTCACCCGTGACCCGCAGGTGGCGCAGGTAGGCGAGGGAGTAGCGCCGGCAAGTGAGGCAGGCGCATTCCGGGTCGATGGGCCCCTCCTCGGCCGCCAGTTCGGCCCGTCGCACCGCATAGTCGCCGAGTCGCGAGAGGACCTTGCCGTGGCGGGCGAGGCGGGTGGGCCAGACGCAGTCGAACAGGTCGCACCCCCGCGCCACCGCCTCCAGCACCCCTTCGGTGTCGCCCAGTCCCATCAAGTAGCGCACCCGGTCCAAGGGCAAAGCGCCCACCGCCGCCTCCAGGGCGGCGTTGCGCTCTCCCGGAGCTTCGCCCACCGCCAGGCCTCCGATCCCGAACCCGGGGAACCCCAGCGCGGCGGTGCGGGCGGCGCTCTCCGCCCGCAGGCCGGGGTCGGTACCCCCCTGCACGATGCCGAAGAGGGCCTGGTCGGCCCGCGTGTGGGCGGAGGCCGACCGCTCGGCCCAGCGCAGGGTGCGCTCCATGGCCCGGCTCACCTGCTCGGGCGGCGCCGGGAGCGCCACCGGCACGTCGAGAGCCATGGCGATGTCGGGCCCGAGGCGCTCCTGGACCGCCACCGCCCCTTCGGGAGTCAGCCGCACGGCCGACCCGTCGTAGGCCGATCGGAAGGCCACGCCGTCCTCGTCGACCCGGGGCTCCAGCGAGAGCACCTGGTACCCGCCCGAGTCGGTGAGGATCGGCCCCTCCCAGGCCATGAAGGGGTGCAGCCCCCCCAGCCGGGCCACGGTCTCGGCCCCGGGGCGGAGCATGAGGTGATAGGTGTTGGCCAGCAGCATCACCGCCCCCGCCTCGGCCAGGTCGCGCGAGTCGAGGGTACGCACCGTGCCCCGGGTCCCCACCGGCATGAAGGCCGGCGTGGGCACCTCACCGTGGGGGGTGGCCAGCACCCCCGCCCGGGCGGCGCCGTCGCGGTGCTCCAGGCGGAACGACACCCCCTCGCTCATCTCAGCCTCCGGGCCAGCATGGCATCGCCGAAGGAGAGGAACCGGTAGCCCCGCTCCAATGCCACCCGGTAGACCTCGCGCCAGCCCTCCCCCATGAAGGCGGCGATGAGCACCACCAGGGTCGACCCGGGCACGTGGAAGTTGGTCACCAAGAGGTCCACCACCCGGAAGGAGTAGCCCGGCGTGATGAAGAGGTCGGTCGACCCGGGCCCCGGGTGAACCGCGCCGCCGGCATCGGTGGCGCTCTCCAGGGCCCGCACCACGGTGGTGCCCACTGCCACCACCCTCCCCCGGCGCCGGCGCGCCGCGGCCACCGCCGCCGCCGCCTGCTCGTCGACCAGGTAGTCCTCCCGGTGCATGTGGTGCTCCTCGAGGTGGGCGGCGGCAATGGGGCGGAAGGTGTCCACCCCGATGCCCAGGTCCACCGAGGCCACCTCGATCCCCCGCTCCCCCAGCCGCCGGAGCACCTCCGGAGTGAAGTGCAGGCCGGCGGTGGGGGCGGCCGCCGATCCGGGACGAGAGGCGTACACCGTCTGGTAGCGCTCCGGGTCCGCCAGCCGGCCGGTGAAGTAGGGAGGGAGGGGAACCTCCCCCCAGCGATCGAGCGCCTCCTCGAGAGGCAGCTCCCCGGCGTCGACCTCGAGCAGCGCCTGCCCCCGGTCGGGGCCGGCCACCACCGTGGCCCGTATCCCCCCGAAGCGCAGCCGGCTGCCCGGGCGGATACGCCGGGCGGGGCGCACCAGGGCCTCCCACCCGGCGGGAGTCGGGCGAAGCAAGAGCGCCTCCACCCGGCCCCCGCTGCCCTCCTTGTGCCCCAGCAGCCGCGCCCGGCGCACCCGGGTGCGGTTCACCACCACGAGGTCGCCGGCCGCCAGCAGGTCGGGCAGGTCGGCGAAGTGCCGATCTCCGAGCCCCTCCGCCACCAGGAGACGGGCCGCGTCGCGCGGCTCGGCCGGGACCTGGGCGATGGCCGCCTCGGGCAAGTCGTACACGAAGTTGGAAGTCCTCACCACCACCCCAGTCTGGGGCCCGCCGCCCGTCGCGCCAAGCCGATCACCGGTGGCGCCTCTACAGCAGCGAACCCTGCGGGCCCGGGGGCGGCGGCTCCACCCCCAGGTGGCGGTAGGTGAGAGCGGTGGCGATGCGCCCGCGGGGGGTCCGCTGCAGCAGCCCCTGCTGCAGCAGGAACGGCTCGTAGGCGTCCTCCACCGTCTCCGGCTCCTCGGATACGGCGATGGCCAGCGTGGAAAGGCCCACCGGGCCGCCGCCGAACTTGTGCACCACCGCTTCGAGGATGGCTCGGTCCACCTTGTCCAGGCCGGCCCGGTCCACTTCGAACACCTCCAGGGCGCGGTGGGCGGTAGCCGCATCGACCACCCCGGCCGCGCGCACCGCCGCGAAGTCGCGCACCCGGCGCAGCAGCCGGTTGGCGACCCGGGGAGTCCCCCGGCTGCGAGTGGCGATCTCCCTGCCTCCCTCGGAGTCGACGGAGACCTCGAGGATGGAGGCGGAGCGCCGCACCACGGCCTCCAATTCCCCGGCCGGGTAGTAGTCGATGCGGGCCAGGTAGCCGAAGCGATCCCGCAAGGGAGGCGACACCCGGCCCACCCGGGTGGTGGCCCCGACCAGGGTGAAGCCGGGCAGGTCGAGGCGGATGGAGCGGGCGGCCGGCCCTTTGCCCACGACGATGTCGAGCTGGAAGTCCTCCATGGCCGAGTAGAGGACCTCTTCGACCGCCCGGGGCAGGCGGTGCACCTCATCGATGAACATGACATCGCCCCGCTCCAGGTTGGACAGGATGGCGGCCAGGTCGCCCGCCCGCTCCAGCGCCGGGCCGGAGGTGGCCCGGAACTGCGCTCCCATCTCATTGGCGACGATCGCCGCCATGGTGGTCTTGCCCAGCCCCGGGGGGCCGCTGAAGAGCAGGTGATCGACCGGCTCCCCCCGGCCGGCGGCCGCCTCGATGAGGATGGCGAGGCGCTCTTTGAGGTCCTCCTGGCCGACGAACTCCTCCATGCGCCGCGGGCGTAGCCCGGCCTCGAAGGCGGCCTCGTCCGGGTGGAGCGCCCCGGAGAGCAGGCCCTCTTCCCTCATCGCCGCCCCAGCCGCTGCAGGGCGCTGCGGAGCAACGCCTCGATCTCCCCCTCCACCGGCAGGCCCTCGAGCGCCTGGCGGATCTCCGCCGCCTGGTAGCCCAGCCCCTCCAACGCCGACCGCACCTCCGCCAGGCTGCCGGCCCCGGGCACCTCCTCCAGTTCCGGCATCTCCAGGCGGGCCCGCAGGTCGAGGATCAGGCGCTGAGCGGTGCGCTTGCCCACCCCGGGCACCACGGTGAGGGCACCGGCGTCGGCGGTGGCGATGGCCCGGCGCAGGTCGGAAGGGCGCAGCGTCCCCAGCAGAGCGAGGGCGAGCCGCGGTCCCACCCCGGTTGCCCCGAGCAGGATCCGGAACAGGTCACGCTCCTCGGCGGTCGGGAAGCCGTAGAGGGCGACCTGGTCCTCACGCAGGTGCAGGTGGGTGTGCACCACCACCGGCTCCCCCACGGCGGGTACTTCGCCCAGGCCGCGCGGGGCCATGACCACCTCGAAGCCGACCCCGCCGGCATCGAGCAGCAGCCCCTCGGCGCCCTTGGCGGCCACCGTGCCCCGCAGGCGGCCGATCATCGTTCGGCTCCGGCGACCGCCCGGCGCAGTCCCGCCGACTGCAGGTGACACAGAGCGACTGCCAGCGCGTCGGCCGCGTCGGCCGGCTCCGGCGCCGCCGACAGCCCCAGGCGCCGGGCCACCAGCGCCTGCACCCGGTCCTTGGCGGCGTTGCCGCTGCCGGTGACGGCCAGCTTCACGGCCGACGGCGTGTATTCGTAGACCGGGACGCCCGCCCGGGCGGCGGCGAGCAGGATCACCCCGGAGGCTCGGCCCACCGCAGTGGCCGTCTGCAGGTTGCGGTTGACGAACACTTGCTCCACCGCCATCTCGGCCGGCCGGTAGTCGGCCAGGAGCTTCTCGAGGTCGGCGAACAACTCGGCGAGGCGCACGGCATCGGGGGACGCCGGCGAGGTACGGAGGGCCCCGGCGGCGACCGCTTGCAGGTGCTCACCCCGGGAGACGATCACGCCGTACCCGGTGATGGAGAGGCCGGGGTCGATGCCGAGCACAGACACTCGTTCGCCAGGTTAGACGCCGGTGCGCTAGGCACCAGGATCATCCGGCCAGGGCGGCCATCACCTCGTCGCTGATGTCGAAGTTGCCGTAGACCGTCTGCACGTCGTCGAGCTCCTCGAGGGTATCGACCAGGCGCAGCACCTTGCGGGCCGTCTCCTCCCCCAGGGTCAGCAGGGTGCTGGGGAGGTAGGTGACCTCGGCCGAATCGATGGACACCTCGGCGTCCTCCAGGGCCTTGCGCACCGCCCGCAGGTCACCGGGGGCGGCGATTACCTCCCACTGCGCCCCCGAGGGCCGCACGTCCTCGGCCCCGGCGTCGAGGACGGCCATCATGACCTGGTCCTCCTCGCCGGTGACCAGGAAGTAGCCCTTCTTCTCGAAAAGGTAGGCCACCGAGCCGGGCTCGCCCAGGTTGCCCCCGTGCCGCGAGAAGGTGGACCGCACGTCGGAAGCCGCCCGATTCCGATTATCGGTGAGCACCTGGACGTAGAGCGCCACCCCTCCCGGGGCATAGCCCTCGTACCAGATCTCCTCGTAGTTGGCCGTCCCGCCCTCCCCCGAGCCGCGCTTGATGGCGCGCTCTATGTTGTCGTTGGGCAACGACTGGGCCTTCGCCTTCTCGATCGCCTGGGCCAGCATCGCGTTGCCGGTCGGGTCGGGCCCACCCTGGCGGGCGGCCACTTCGACCGCCCGGGCCAGCTTGGCGAACAGCTGGCCGCGGCGAATGTCCTTCGCCCCCTTCTTGTGCTTGATGGTCGCCCATTTCGAGTGACCGGACATCAGCGCTCTCCTGCCATCGCGAGGAGCAGTCTATGTACCCGGAGGTCCCCGGTCAGCTCGGGATGGAAGGCGGTGGCCAGCAGGCTGCCCTGGCGGACCATCACCGGGTGGCCGTCCACCGATGCCAGCACCTCCACCCCCGGCCCCGCCCGGTGCACCCGGGGGGCGCGGATGAACACCCCGTGCACCGTCCCCGTCATGCCCTTGACCTCGAGATCCGCCTCGAACGAGTCCACCTGCCGCCCGAAGGCGTTGCGGTCGACGACCACGTCCAGGACCCCCAGCTGGAGCTGCTCCCGTCCCCCGGTCGTGCCGCCCGCCAGGAAGATCATGCCTGCGCAGGTGCCCAGAGTGGGCAGGCCGGCGGCCGCTGCCCGCCGCAGCGGCTCGAGCAGGCCGTAGCGCTCGGCCAGCAAGCCGATGGTGGTCGATTCGCCCCCGGGGACGATGAGAGCGGACAGGCCCTCCAGATCACCGGGGGTGCGCACCAGCACCGGTTCCACCCCCAGCCGGGAGAGGGCGGCGGCATGCTCCCGGAAGTCGCCCTGGAGGGCGAGCACCCCTACCCGCACCCTCAGCGGCCCCTGGTCTGCAGCATCTCGGCCGGGGCGATCTTGCCGATCTCCAGGCCGGCCATCGGCGTGCCCAGCCCCCGGGAGACGCGGGCCAGCACCGCCGGGTCCTGGTAGTAGGTGGTGGCGGCGACGATAGCCGCCGCCCGGGGGGCCGGGTCCTCGCTCTTGAAGATCCCCGAGCCCACGAACACCCCGTCGCAGCCGAGCTGCATCATCAGGGCGGCGTCGGCCGGGGTGGCGATGCCCCCGGCGGCGAAGTTGACGACGGGGAGCCGGCCCGTCTCGGCGACCTCGCGTACCAGCTCGTAGGGGGCGCGCAGCTCACGGGCCGCCGAGGACAGCTGGTCCCCACCCAGGGTCGGCAGGCGGTGGATCTCGTCGCTCATGGCGCGCATGTGGCGCACGGCCTCGACGACGTTGCCCGTCCCCGCTTCGCCCTTGGTGCGGATCATCGCCGCTCCCTCGCCGATGCGGCGCAGGGCCTCGCCGAGGTCGCGGGCGCCGCACACGAAGGGGACGGTGAACTGCCATTTGTCGATGTGGTTCTCCTCGTCGGCAGGGGTGAGCACCTCGCTCTCATCGACGAAGTCCACCCCCAGGGCCTGCAGGATCTGGGCCTCCACGAAGTGCCCGATGCGCGCCTTGGCCATCACCGGGATGGTGACCGCGGCCATGATCTCCTCGATGCGGGCGGTATCGGCCATGCGGGCCACCCCACCCTCGCGGCGGATGTCGGCCGGCACTCGCTCCAAGGCCATGACGGCGACCGCCCCCGCGTCCTCGGCGATCTTCGCCTGCTCGGCGGTGGTTACGTCCATGATCACCCCGCCCTTGAGCATCTCGGCGAGGCCCCGCTTAACGCGCACCGTGCCCTGCTCCAACTTGGCTCCTTGCCCGCAACGCCCTCAGCTTACTGCCGCACCGGGCCTGTCCCGGGGGCCGGGATCACGACCCGGCCAGAGCGTCCCGGTACGCCGACAGGTAGCCCTCGAGGACCGCCGCCCGGTCGAAGCGGGTCACCTCCCGGAGGCCGGCCCGGGCGAGGCGGTCGGTCTCCCCGGAATCGGAGAGCACGACTACGAGGGCCTCGGCCAGTGCGGCCGCGTCGCCGGCCGGCGTCAGTCGTGCACAGGCGCCCGCCACGTGCCGGAAGGCAGGCAGGTCGCTGGCCACCACCGCGCACCCGGCGGCCATGCCTTCGGCGACTATCAGGCCGAAGCTCTCCCCGCCCAGGTTGGGGGCGCAGAGCACCTCGGCCTCGGCCAGCTCTCGGAGCTTGGCTTCCTCGTCTACCGGCCCGAGGAAGGCCACCCCTTCCGGGCCCGACGGTCGAAAGGCCCCCACCACATGCAGCCCGGCCGCCGGGACGGCAGTGCGCACGAGCGGCCAGGCCTGCAGCAGCAGGTCGAGGCCTTTGCGCGGGTCGTCTCGCCCGACGAACACCACCCGGCCTCCCACCTTGCCGCCGGCCGGCCGGTAGCGGGCCGTGTCGAGCCCGTTGGGCACCACCCGGGTGGCGATGAAGGGCCGCACCGCCCCGGCCGCCACGGGGCTCACCGCGGTGGCCACCGCCAGGCGGCCGAGGAGGCGCCGCAGCAGAGGCGCCGCCCCCCGATAGAGACGAGAAACCACCGCCCCGGGGTCGGCGTGGAAGGTGCCGACCCGGGGCGCGCCGCCGGCGAGCACCGCCGCCGGACCGGTGAGCGGGACCAGCGGCTCGTGGACGTGGACCACCTCCGCGCCGGCCACCGCCTCTCGCACTCGGGCCACCGCGCCCGGGTGCAGGGTGACGAGAGCCCGGGAGCGGTTGATGGGAATTGAGACCACCGGCCCCACGTGCCGGGTGCCCAGCGGGCCGCCGCTCCCCGGGGAGACCGCCCACGCCTCGTGCCCCGCCTCCCTGAGCCAGGTCACCAGGGAGGTCACTTGCCCCTGCACGCCGCCGAAGACGGCCAGGTCGTAGGGGCAGACGACGGCGACCTTCATCGGGCCTCCCGGTCGCTGGGCCAGTTGGGGACCACCACGTGCCACTGCTCGGGAGCCTCGGCAATGATCCCCTCGAGGATGGCGGCGAGGCGCCGGGTGCCCACCTGCACCCGCTCCTCGAGCGTCCCTTCGATGGGCACGGCGAGGGGCGGGTGGATGTGAAAGCGGTGGCCCGCCTTCTTGCAGAAGTAGGTGCCCACCGGCAGCACCGTCGCCCCCGTCCGGCAGGCCAGGGCCAGTGGGCCCGCCGGCAGAGTCGTCTCCTCACCGAACAGGGTGACGGGGATCCCGTTCCCCTTCAGGTCACGATCGCACATCAGGGCCACCACCTTGCCTTCCTCGAGGCACTGGACCACCGCGTCGGTCGCCCGGGCGCCCCGCCCGGTGAGCACGATGTCGATGTCCATCATCGCCCGCATCTCGACGAACCACCGCACCACCCGCTCGTTAACCAGGGCCTCGGCCACCCCCAGCACCCGTGCCCCTTCCGAGGCTGCCTTCAGCCCGGCCACCTCCCAGTTCCCCAGGTGCCCCACCGCCAGCACGATCCCGGGCGGGGCGGCGACGGCCTCCTTGAGTATCGATAGGCCCTCCACCTCGGAGATCTCGAGGACCCGGCGCCGCCGCCGGGGGCGCATCCAGAACGCCTCGGCGTAGTAGCGGCCGTAGAAGCCGAACACCCGCCGGGAGGCCCGCCGGGCATCCACCCCCGGCCCGAGGATGCGCCGCTGGTGGCGCTCGGCCATGGCCCGGCGCTTCCGGGCCAGGAAGGACAGCAGGTAACCGGCGCCGTAACCCAGGTGCCGCATCACCGGTTCGGGGAGCAGGCCGGCGAACCCCCAGAGGGCCCGGAAGACCAGGTAGCCGAAGAGCCCACTCACGCCTTGAGCTGTACCCAGGTGTTGTAGAAGCGCTGCAACACGGTGACCCAGGTGAGCACCGCCAGCACCCACACCGTCGCCGTCAGGCTGGGCACCCCCACCCCGGCCAGGCCGATCCCCCAGCAGAAGACCAGGATCCGCTCCGCTCGCCCCATGAGGCCGCCCTTACCCTGCATGCCCTCCCCCTCGGCCTTGGCGCGCAGGAAGGGGATAAGCAGCGAACCGCACACCGCAATGAGCGACAGCATGACCAGGGTGGACCTTCCCTCCTCGGCCAGGTAGAAGCCGAGGCCGGTCCAGGAGGCCACCTCGCCGACGCGATCGGTGAACGAGTCGAGGAAGGCGCCGCGCCGGGTCTCGGTGCGCGTGAGCCGGGCGAGGATGCCGTCCATGACGTCCAGGGTGGCACCGAAGCCCACCACCATGGCGCCCACCGCCAGGTAGCCGAGAGCGATGAGCACCGACCCGGCCACCGCAATGCACAAGCCGAGCAGAGTGACCACGCTGGGGGTCAGCCCGAGGCGGGCCGCCCCGCGGGCGATGGGGTCAAAGGCGCGCGAAACCCGGCGACGGGCCCTCATGTCGAGCACAGCAGGGCCGAAGGTAGCACACGGGTGGCGGCCGGCTCCCGGCAACTAAACTCGTGTGGCCCTGAGGAGGTTCGTTTGACCCCGGATCGCATTCGGAATGTCGTGCTCGTCGGCCACAGCGGGAGCGGGAAGACCGCCCTCGCCGAGGCTCTCCTCCACGCCGCCGGGGTCACCACCCGCCTGGGTCGCATCGAGGACGGGAACACCGTCACCGACTTCGAGCCCGAGGAGATCAGCCGCGGCTCCTCGGTGAGCTTGGCCATGGCCCCCTTCGACTGGAGCGGGCACAAGGTGAACATCATCGATACCCCGGGGTACTCCGACTTCGTGGGCGAGGCCCGGGCGGCCTTGCGCGCCGCCGACCTGGCCCTCTTCGTGGTCTCCGGCGTCTCCGGCGTCGAGGTGCAGACCGCCGCCCTGTGGCGCATGGCCGGTGAGGAAGGCATCGCCCGCGCTTTCTTCGTCAACAAGCTCGATCGGGAACGCGCCTCTTTCACCCGCACCCTCGCCCAGCTGAAGGCCTCGTTCGGTACCGCCGTCGCCCCTCTCCAGGTGCCCATCGGGGCGGAACACGAGCTATCCGGAGTGGCCAACCTCATCGACGGCAGCGCCTTCTCTTACGACGGCTCCACCAAGGGCAAGCTGCGGGAGATCCCGGCCGGGGTCCGCCAGGAAGTCGCCGCACTGCGCACCGCCCTGATCGAGGCGGTCGTCGAGACCGACGACTCCCTCCTGGAGCGCTACCTCGAGGGCACCGAGCCGAACGACGCGGAACTGGTGGCCGGGGTGCGCCGGGGCATGCTGGAAGGCACCGCCTTCCCGGTGCTCTGCGGGGCATCCGTCCGCATGATCGGCGTCGACCGCCTCGCCCAGTTCCTGGTGGACTACGGCCCGAACCCGGGTGAGCGGCCCAGCCCCCCGCTATCGCAGGGAGAGGCACTGCCCGACTCGGGTGTGGTCGCCTACGTCTTCAAGACCCAGTCCGACCCGTACGTGGGGCGCATCGCCCTGTTCCGGGTGTTCCGCGGCTCCGTTCCCGTCGACATCACCCTGGAAAACGCCGCCCGGGGCGGAACCGGGCGCATGCACACCCTCTTCACCATGCGAGGCAGGGAGCACCAGGACCTCACCGAGGTCCCCGCCGGCGACATCGCGGCGGTGGCCAAGCTGGAGTCGGTGCTGGCCGGCGACACCCTCCGCTCCTCCGGGGTCAAAGTCGCCGTCGAGCCGGTGCGCCTTCCGCGACCGGCCATGTCCCTGGCGGTGTTCCCCCGGTCCCAGCAGGACGAGGAGAAGCTCTCCCTGGCTTTGCAGCGCGCCGTGGAAGACGACCCCACCCTGCACATGGAGCGGCGGGCCGACACCAACGAGACGGTGCTCTCCGGCCTGGGCGACACCCACCTCGAAGTGGCCGTCTCCCGCCTCTCCGCCCGCTTCGGCGTCGAGGTGGACACCGCCCTGCCGCGCATCCCCTACCGGGAGACGATCCGGGGCACGGCCGACGTGGAGGGCAAGCACAAGAAGCAGACCGGGGGCCGCGGCCAGTTCGGCGTCGCCTACGTCCGCTTCGGCCCGCTCCCGGCCGGCAGCGGCTACCAGTTCGTCGACGCGGTCAGGGGGGGCAACATCCCCCGGCAGTACATCCCGGCGGTGGACAAGGGCATCCAGGAGGCGCTCGGCCGGGGCATCCTCGCCGGCTACCCGGTGGTCGACATCCAGGCCACGGTCTACGACGGCAAGCACCACTCGGTCGACTCCGACGAGCTCTCCTTCCGCATGGCCGGGATCCTCGCCGTCAAGGCGGCCACCCCCAGCCTGAAGCCCACCCTGCTCGAGCCGATCATGAAGGTCACCATCCGGGTTCCGGAAGACCAGATGGGCGAGGTCATCGGCGACCTCAACTCCCGCCGCGGCCGGGTGCTGGGCATGGACTCCGAGGGCGGCCTGCGGGTCATCACCGCCGAGGTGCCGCTCGCCGAGATGCAGCGCTACAGCATCGACCTCCGCTCCATCACCAGCGGCCGGGGATCCTTCGAGATGGCCATGGACCACTACGAGGAAGCCCCGCCCCAGGAGACGCAGAAGGTGGTGGCGGCGGCCAAGGAGGAGAAGGAGTAGGGCAGCGACCGGCCCTTCCCCCGCCGACACTGCCGGACCCTCCGACGCCGAGGCGTAGCATCGCGGTCATGTCCGATCTGCACGCCCGCGAGCGCCGTGACCCCGAGTGGGGCCGCCCGGTCGCCGACCTCATTGAGGACGACGAGGTGGTCGGCCTGGCCTACGAGGATGAGGGCGAGCTGTTCGTCGAGTTCTACCCCGACGCGGAGGGCGAGCCGCGCCTCTACGACGTCGCCGACCTGCAGCGGGTACTCGACACGGTCACCTCGATGCTCGGCGCCGGGGCCGGCGAGCCCGAGCCCGACCCGACCGGCGAGCCCCCAGCCGGCCGCGCCACCGAACACCCGGTCGACGCCCTCGCCGCCCAGTTCGACCGGCGAGCCGCCCGGCGCGGCCCCGAGGATGAGGGCTTCTACCCGTACGACGCGGCCACGAGCATCATCGCCCGCTGCAGCGACCTGGGCCTGGCGATCGTCTCCATGGAGGGGTTCACCCTCCACCCCGATCGCACCGACCCCGTGGGGGGATGCTCCGCCGACCTGGGCACCGCCTTCCGGGGAGAGCCCTGGCCGACCTTCCTGGCCGGCTGCAACCTGCAGGCGATGACCCTGTTGGAGCGCTGGCCGCGCCGGCCCAGCTTCGCG
>CAYGYX010000003.1:77226-79519 GCA_964354255.1 uncultured Acidimicrobiia bacterium
ACGCCGGGCAGCGTCCCGCTTGTCTCGCCCCCCGCCCTGCCCTCACCGCGGCGGCCGGCAGAACTCCAAGAGGCGCCGGGAAGCTTCGGCCAGGGCCACCCCCCGCTCTTCGTCCCCGCCCCGCAGGCGCAGCCCTACCGTGCCGGCGGCCACGTCCCGGTCCCCCACCACCAGCACCGCCGGGTGCTTCTGGGTCAGAGCCCGGCGGATCTTCTCCCCCACCGTCTCGTCGGCCACGTCGACCTCGACCCGCAGCCCTTGGCTCTCGAGCGATGCCGCCACCTCTCCGGCGTAGTCCCGGTGGCGGTCGGCCACCGGCACCACCGTGGCCTGCACCGGGCAGAGCCAGCCGGGGAGGGCCCCGGCACAGTGCTCGAGGAGCACGCCGAAGAAGCGCTCCACCGCCCCGAAGAGGGCCCGGTGGATCATCACGGGGCGGTCCCGGGTGTTGGCGGCGGTGGCGTACTCGAGCCGGAAGTTCTCCGGCTGGGCGAAGTCCACCTGCAGGGTGGTCAACTGCCAGCGGCGCCCGATCGCGTCGCGCACATGCAGGTCGATCTTGGGACCGTAGAAAGCGCCCTCTCCCTCGGCCACGGCGTAGGGCAGC
Source organism: uncultured Acidimicrobiia bacterium (assembly GCA_964354255.1). Classification (GTDB taxonomy): domain Bacteria; phylum Actinomycetota; class Acidimicrobiia; order Spongiisociales; family UBA11373; genus VGBK01. Next base: position 77,834 of record CAYGYX010000003.1, read on the forward strand.
CCCGACTCCCGGAGAGCCTGCTCAAGGGCCAGCGTCGCCCGATCCCACAGGTCGGGCCGGCCCACGAACTTCTCCGGCCGGGTCGAAAGGTCGGCCTCGAACTCCTCAAAGCCGAAATCCCGCAGCACCATCAGGGAGAAGTCGAGCAGCCCCTTCAACTCCTCACCGATCTGGCTCTCCATGCAGAAGATGTGGCTGTCGTCCTGGGTGAACCCCCGAGCCCGCAAGAGGCCGTGGATGACGCCCGACCGCTCGTAGCGGTAGACGGTTCCCAACTCGAAGAAGCGCAGCGGCAGCTCCCGGTAGGACCGCCCCCGGCTCTGGTAGATGAGGATGTGGAAGGGGCAGTTCATCGGCTTGAGGACGTAACGGTCACCGTCGTCGAGCTCCATGATCGGGTACATGGTCTCGGCGTAGAAGCCAAGGTGCCCCGACTGCTGCCACAGGTTCGCCCGGGCAACGTGCGGCGAGACCACCAGTTGATAGCCGTGGGCCCGGTGGGTGCGGCGGCTGTAGTCCTCCATGAGCTCACGCGCCGTCGCCCCCTTTGGGTGCCAGATGGCCAGCCCGCTCCCCAACTCCGGCGGGAACGAGAAGAGGTCCAGCTCCGGGCCCAGGCGGCGATGGTCCCGCCGCCGAGCCTCCTCCAGGCGGTGCAGGTAGGCCTCGAGGGCGGCGGGGCTCTCCCAGGCGGTGCCGTAGATGCGCTGCAGCTGGGGACGGTGCTCGTCACCCCGCCAGTACGCCCCGGCGGTCCGCACCAGCTTGAAGGCGGCCAGCCTCCCGGTCGAGGGCAGGTGCGGGCCGCGGCAGAGGTCGACGAAGTCCCGGTTGCGGTACAGGGAGACCCGCTGGCTCTCCGCCAACTCCGACTCATCGACCGACTCGATGATCTCCCGCTTGAACGGCTGGTCGGCGAAGACCCGCAGTGCCTCCTCCTTGGTCACCATCTCCCGCTCGAAAGGCTGGTCGGCGGCCACGATCTGCGCCATGCGGGCCTCGACGGCCTCCAGGTCCTCGGGCGTGAAGGCCCGGCCGATGTCGAAGTCGTAGTAGAAGCCGTCCTCGATGGCCGGCCCGATGGCATAACGGGCTCCGGGGAAGAGGCCGAGCACCGCCTGGGCCATGACGTGCGACGCCGAGTGGCGCAGGATGTGGCGCCCCGCGCCGCTGTCGGCGGTGACGACTTCCAGAGAAACACCGTCGGCCAGCGGCACCGACAGGTCGCGAAGCTCTCCATCGACCTTGACCGCCACCGCCGCCTCGGCGAGGCGCCGCCCAATGGCCCCAGCGGCCTCGCCGCCGGTCGCCCCTTCGGCGAGGCGCAGGGAGGATCCGTCCGGGAGAGTGATGGTGATGGACATAGGGCTCGCTCCAGAGGGTGCGCCGTAGGGTAATCGGCCCCACGGGCACAACAGGCGGGCCGCCCGTGCGGAAATCCTCGACCGGCGGCCCGCCGCGCCCTAGCCTGCGCTCCGCATCCCGAGCAAGGAGTGGGAACGATGGCCCGCACGTTGTCGGCCCCGGAGGGGCGGCCGTGAGCGGCGCGCGCCTCGTACCGCTCTCTCGCCTCGTCTGGGAGACGGAGGGAACGGATCTGCCCTGCCCCTGGTGCCACAGCCAGACCGGGGAGGAAGACGCCCTCTGCCCAGGCTGCGGGCGCCGCTTCGGCTGACAGACCCCCCC
>CAYGYX010000003.1:79619-85886 GCA_964354255.1 uncultured Acidimicrobiia bacterium
TCCGTCCTCTGGCCGCCTCCGTTCCAGGACCGAGCCGGCCGTCGACGGGACCTCGGCTGACGCCGAGTGAGGCGAGGACCCTCGGCGGGACCTCGACCGGCCGGCCCTCCGATCCTCTCGCCGGCTTGACCTTCGCATGCCTCCTCCTTGCCGTGGCGGATGGCGACCCGAGCCCGGCCGATCCGGGCCCGGCCTCCGGGGACCCGGCAACCCCATCGTTTTCGTGGTGGAATGGCCACTGCACCGGGACGGTGCCCGGCGGTGCGCGCGCCCGCCGGTGGGCAGGAAGGAGACCCGGCATGGAGGCACGGCCCTGGCACCGCTGGTACGACCCGGGGGTCCCGACCACCCTCGACTACCCGAACATCACCCTCACCGACCTGCTCACCCGCACCGCCTCCCGCCACCCCGACAAGAACGCGCTGATCTTCTTCAACCGTGGCCTCACCTTCCGTGAGCTGGACGTCCTCGCCGACCGGCTCGCCGCCGCCCTGCAGGAACTCGGGGTGGGCAAGGGGGATCGGGTGTCGATCTTCCTCCCCAACTGCCCGCAGACGGTGATCACCTACCAGGCCATCTGGCGAGCAGGGGCGGTGGCCGTGCCGGCCAACCCCCTGTACACCGCGGTCGAGTTTGGCCACCAGGTGGCCGACGCCGGCAGCCGGGTGGCCTTCTGCCTCACCCTCAACTACCCGCGAGTGCGCCAGGCCCGGCCCGAGACCGCCTTGGAACACGTCATCGTCACCAACATCAAGGAGTACTTCCCGCCGGTGCTGCGCACCCTGTTCACCGTCGCCAAGGAGCGCAAGGAGGGTCACCGGGTGGACATCGCCGGGGATCCCAATACCCACTGGTTCCAGGAGGTCATCGCCTCCGCCCCTCGGGACCCGCAGCCGGTGGCCATCGACCCGGAGGACCTCGCCGTCCTCATGTACACCGGCGGGACCACCGGCGTGCCCAAGGGGGCGATGCTCACCCACCGCAACCTGGTCACGAACTCACGCCAGGGCCAGGCGTGGTCCACCGGCCTGGTCGAGGCGGGCGAGATCATGCTCACCGCCCTCCCCCTGACCCACTCCTACGCCATGACGGTGTGCATGAACCACTCCATCGACCGCGGCTATACGGAGGTGATCGTCCCCGACCCGCGTGACATCAGGGGCCTGCTCAAGGTCATCGATCGCCAGCGCCCCACCCTGGTGCCGGGGGTGCCCGCCCTCTACGCCGCCCTGGCCGATCACCCCGCCGTCAAGAAGGGCAAGTACGACCTGACCTCCATCAAGCAGTGCATGAGCGGCGCCGCCGGATTGCCCCCCGAGGTCCAGCGCCGCTTCCAGGAAGTCACCGGCGGCCGCTTGGTGGAAGGCTACGGGCTGAGCGAGACCTCACCGATCACCCACGCCAACCCCCTGGCCACTCAGGACCGCATCGGGACGATCGGGATCCCCTTCCCCGACACCGACTGCCGCATAGTCGACGAAGAGACCGAGACCCGGGTGGTCGGCCCCGGCGAACGTGGGGTGCTGTGCATCAGCGGCCCACAGGTGATGAAGGGCTACTGGCACAACCCGGAGGAGACGGCGGCGGCCCTGCGCACCGACCCAGACGGCAGGGTCTGGCTGCACACCGGCGACGTGGCGGTTATGGATGACGACGGCTTCTTCCACATCGTGGACCGCAAGAAGGACCTGATCCTGGCCGGCGGGGGCCTCAACGTCTATCCCCGGGAGATCGAGGACGTCCTCTACGAGCACCCGGCGGTGGCCGAGGTCGGCGTCATCGGCGTGCCGGTCGGCTCCCCCGACCAGCGGGTGAAGGCCTTCGTGGTGCTCAAGCAGGGAGCCCAGGCCGCCGCCGAGGAGCTGCAGGACTTCTGCCGGGAGCGCCTGGCCCGCTTCAAGGTCCCCAAGTTCATCGAGTTCCGCGACTCCCTGCCCCGGACCTTCGTGGGCAAGGTGCTGCGGCGGGAGCTGGCAGCCGAGGAGCAGCGTCGCGCCGAAGAGCAACCTGAGGGTTTGAGCCCGGTCTAGCCGGCCAGCAGCCGGCGAACCGTCTCTACGTCCTCCGGGTAGCGGCGGGCCAGCCGGGACTTGCCCAGGTTGGAGCGCAGCACCCAGGCCAGGTCTCGGTCGCCCACGGCGGCGAGCCGGCGCAGCAGGGCGAAGCCCGGCTTCGGGGCCGCGGCGACCACCACGCTCAGGCTGTAGCCGAGCCCCTGTCGCAACACCCGGAAGTCGGGGTCTCGCCGGTCGGCGGCCGCGCCGAAGCGGTCGAGCAGAACCTCGTGCAGCCGCAGCGCGACGCCGGCCGCGTCGGGATCGGCCAGCAGGGGCGGGTCGGCCACCCCGGCCGCCACCGCCCGCAGCAGCAGCCACCCGCCCTCCGCCGCCCACTCCCCCAGGACTGCCAGGGTTCCACGCCGATCGAGGGGCAGCGCCCGCTGGATCGCCTGGGCGGCTGCCTCCCGCAGGCGCCAGCGCGGGTCCTCGGCCGCGACGCGCACCGTCCGCCACACGTCGGGCCGACGGGACGGGTCTCCGGCGAAGCCGGCGGCACCCAGAACGCCGCAGAAGGCGAGGAACTCCCCGGGGTCCCCGGTGGGCGCCTCCGTCGGGCCGATTCCCGCCAGGCCGGTCACCACTTGCCAGACCCCCGGCCCCGTCACCCCTTCGGCGAGGGCCGCCACCATGTCGGCGATCTGCCCGGCGAGCTCCAGGTTGCCCCGCGGCCCGGGCAGGTGGCTGTGCTCACGCAGGAAGGAACGCAATGGTCCTGGGTCACCCGCCAGGGCGGCCTGCAGCCGCTCACCCAGCTCTGGGAAGTCGGTCTTGGGCATTCCCGGATCCTTGTCGCCCGATCAACGCACGCTACCCCAGCGGCGACGAGAATCGGCGCCCGGCGAGCGAGGAAGGGCACATGGCCGACATACCCGTGGTGGGATCGGTGATGGTCGACTGCAACGACCTGGCGAAGGTGGTCGGGTTCTGGAAAGAGGTCCTCGGCCTCGAGGAGAAGATGCGCTTCCCCGGCTACGTCTTCCTCGGGAGGATGAGCGACAAGGGACCGCGCCTCGCCTGCCAGCAGGTGCCCGAGCCCAAGACGGTCAAGAACCGGGTCCATCTCGACCTGGGGGCCGAGGACCCGGAGGCCTTCATCGCCCGCGCCATCGGACTCGGCGCCTCCCGCCTCCAGGACCACGAAATGGGCGGGTTCCACTGGACGGTGATGGCGGACCCCGAGGGGAACGAGTTCTGCGTGGCGGGGAAGGGGTGAGGCTACCCATCAACGCGGCGGCTCGCGACTAAGACACCCCGCCCCCGGGCCTCCCCGGTCATCAGCGCGATTCCCCCCACCCGCACCAGAGCGGTCAACCCGGAATCGATCCGAGCCGAAGAGAGGAGGCTGAGCGACTCGGGAGATCCGCAGCGATGCCGTCTGATCATTCCCTGCACCGCGGCTGGGGCAGGCGATTCGGCCTCCTGCTGACCGTCGGCATCGCCGCGCTCCTCGCCATGGGAGCCACCCTGGCCGTCTCCTCCTGGCTCTCCGCCAAGGAGGCCGCCCATGCCGAGGCCGAGCTGGAGAAGGCCGGCGATTCACTGGTGGCGGCGCTGCAGGTGGCCTTCACCGAGGTCGAGGGGCAGACGGCGGCGCTCGCCAGCCTGTTCTCGGCGACCGGGGAGGTGAGCGCGGAGGAGTTCGACGCCTTCGTCACCCACCTGGGCACCATCGCGGGGACGATCGGGGCCGGCTACGCCGTACAGGTGCCCGAGGGGAGCCTGGCGGCCTTCCAGGCTCAGGTGCAGGAGGCGGACCCCTCCTTCGAGGTATTCGCCATCGACGAGCTCGGACGCACCCGCTCGGTTACCGACACCGGTGCCCACACGGTGATCCTCCACTTCGCCTCGGCCGAGCCGGCCGCCGGCCTCAAGGGCATGTGCCTGTACTCCGACCAGGCCGCGGCCGCCACCGTCGACACCGCTCTCCGCACCGACGACATGCTGCTCACCCCGTTCCTCCGCCTGCCGGGAGACCAGGACACCGATGGCCTCGTGGCCTACCGGCGCGTGCCGGTCGACGCCGACGCCGAGCCCGCCCTGGTCGCCATCCCCATCGACCTGGGCCAGGTACTGGCCGCCCGGGGCTTTGGCGGCAGGTGGCACTGGCAGGTCACCGACCTGGGCGACGGCCAGGTGATCGGGTCGGCCTCGCCACCATCGGAGGCACCCCCCTACATCGATCATATCCAGGTCGGCCGCCGCGTCTGGCAGGTCGAGGTGGTCCGGGCCGGCCGCGCCGCCCCGGCGCAGCCCCCGTCCCAGAAGTGGGTGGTGTTGCTCGTGGGGACACTGGTCAGCCTCATCACCGGGGCCGCTGTCTGGCTCACGGCGGCGCGACTGCGCGGCCGCCGCGAGGAAAGACAGCTGCGCGCGGGCATCGCCGCCCGGGACCGCTTCCTCGCCTCGGTGAGCCACGAGCTGCGTACCCCACTCACCGGCATCGTCGGCTTCCTCGAGGCCATGCCCGAAGTCGACCGGCTCAGCCCTGAGCAGCAGGAGCACATCGCCATCGCCCTCGAGCAGTCGTGGGAGTTGAAGAGCCTGGTCGAGGACCTACTGGCCGGGACCCGCAGCGACGGCGAGCTCCTCAAGGCGACCCCCGTTGCCGTGGATCTGGCCGACGAGGTCTCCCGCCTGCTCACCAACATCCCCCGTGCCACCCGGGATCAGATCGGCGCGGTGTCGGGCGGGGCGCGGGCGTGGGCCAATCCCGCCCGGGTGCGTCAGGTCCTGCGCAACCTCCTCGACAATGCCGTCAAGCACGGCGCACCCCCCATCGAGCTCGGCATTTCCTCGGGAGCGGACGGGAACGCCCGAGTCGAGGTGACCGACCACGGCCCGGGGCTATCACCCGAGCAGGTCCCCTACCTCTTCGCCCCCTACCAGACGATGCACGGGAACCCAGGCCAGCCGGACAACATCGGACTTGGCCTCTGGCTCTCCCGGCGCCTTGCCCGCCTCATGGGCGGGGACATCACCTACCACCGCCGCGACGGCCTCACCGTCTTCGAGTTGCGGCTCCCCGGCGCCCCTTCCCCCGCGGAGCCCGCCCCGGCTCCCGAACCGGGCGGAGCACGATCGCCGGCCGGCTCCCCCATCGCACCCGGCCAGGACCTGTCACCGGTGGGCTCGGCTCGCTCCAGCTGAGCGCCGACCGCCGACCCGGCGAGCGCCGACAGCCGCAGTCGCCAGCCTCCGCGTGAGGCGCGTTGGGCGGGCGTCCGGGTTAGTCCATGCCGATGGTGGGATGGCATAGCTGATGGTGGGGGCGGCTCCTGTGGCCCGGCGTGGGGCGGGCCGCCGAGGGAAGAGCCGATCCCCCTACTCGCACTGCGAGGTCACCTCGGCAACGCAGGTGTCCGTCCCGGCGCCCCCGAAGATGCCGTCGCTGCCGGTCCCTCCGATCAGGCGGTCGTTGCCCCCGTTGCCCCAAAGGTAGTCGTCCCCGCCTTCACCACGGAGCACATTGCTGCGGTCGTCGCCGCTCAGGAGGTCGGCCCCCAAGGTGCCATAGACCGACTCGATGCCGGTTCCGGAACCCGCCGAGGTGAAGGTGGCAACTACCCCAACCATGGCTTTCACACCGAAGTAAGGAGTACCAGGCAGGTCGAGGTTCACCTCCACCCAGGGGCCAACAAAGCTGGTCGTCGCCGCTGGTGCATTGCGCAGGTCCAAGATGTCCCGACCCGCTCCCCCATCGACCAGTTGGTCGTCACCACCGACTACCCGCCGCAGCAGGATGCGATCGGCGCCCCCCTGCCCGTACAGGCGACTCACCGCACCCTCCCCCGGGTCGAGCACATCGTTGCCCGGCCCCCCGTAGAAGGTGTCGAAAGCGGACCCGCCCGAAATCACATCGTTCCCAGCGTCGCCCCATACCCTGTTGGTGCCTTCACCCGCCCAGATGGTGTCGTTACCGTCCCCACCGCAGATAATGTCGTCGCCCTTGTAGCCGTAGATAGTGTCGTTGCCACCCAGCCCGGCGATCACATCGTTGAAGTCGGTGCCGTAGAGCGTGTCCGGCCCCGGCGTCCCCACCCTGGTGGCGGGCACCCCGTTACACATCACCGCCGCCGACCCCGCCGCCGCCGGCAAGGCCGCCACCGCCAGCACCGCCAGCACCAGCACACCCCGAATGCGCATGATCCGCCTCCCTCTCACCGTCGGGCCGTCAAGGCTCCCGCCAAGCGTACGCCTCATCCCGGCG
>CAYGYX010000004.1:0-75325 GCA_964354255.1 uncultured Acidimicrobiia bacterium
AGCAGGAACCCGAGCGGGATGCCGAGAACCCACCCGAGGACCGCCTGCACGACGCTCTCCGCCGCAAAGGCTCGGCGGATGTCGCGGGCACGCGCCCCGAGGCAGCGCAGGATGCCAATCTCGCGGGTGCGTTCGATGACGTTCATCGTGATCGCGTTGACGAGGCCGACCATGCCGATCGCCACCACCACACCGCCGACCATGATGATCATGTTGAGGATGGCGTTGTTGGCCGCCTGGTTCTCGGCCTTGAGCGAGTGGAGCTTCTCGGGTGCGACCCGGTAGCCCGCGGCGGTGAGCGCGTCCTCGACCGCGTTCGTGGAGCGGTCGATGGCACCGTCGTCATCGGGGGTCATCGACAACCAGAGCATGTTCGTGGCATCCCCCCACCCGGCAGCTTCTTGCAGCCAACTGAGGGGCACATAGAACGCCCGTCCGCCGCCTTGTTGGCTACGGTCGATCCCGACGATCTGCAGGTCCATCTCCCCGCCGGCCGTGGTGATGGTGACGGTGTGACCCGGTTCGAGGCCATTCTCGCGCGCCACGTTCGGCCCGACGACGGCTACCGGGGCGCCTTGCTGGGCTTCCTCGGCGCTGTACCAGCGCCCGGCGCGCAACTCCGGGCGGTAGAGCGCCGTGTCCGTCATCCCGAACACGGAGTACACCTCGGCGGCGTACTCGATCGTGTTGAGGAGGACCGGTTCGACCCGCTCGACGCCGGTCGTTTCGCCGGCGATCTCGCGGGCGGCGGCGTCGAGCCGCGGAGCGCCGGCCGGTGCGTACATGCTCGCATCCCAGGCAATGACGGAGTAGTCCCTCTCCAGCGCCCGCCCGAACGAGACCGCCATGTTGAGGAACCCCAGCGCGGTCGCTACCGCGAGCGCGATCTGAAGGGTCGTCGCTGCCGTCCGGCGCTTGTTGCGCACCAGATTCCGGGCGCCGAGCCTGAGGGTGCGGGGGAGCATCCGGCCCTGCACGAGGAACCGGTCGATGGGCGACACGCCGAAGGTAACGGCTGCACCGTGGCTCTGAAGAGCGTCGCGGACGGGGATGCGCAGCGCCCGCCGGAGTGCCGGCACGGAGGCCCCGACCGTCAGGACTACGGCGAACGCGGCGCTGAACCCGACGACGGGGAGGCTCACCGCGAAACGACCCGGCACGCCGAGGACGCTGCTCGTGACGAAGTTGGCGATCAGGTGGGCGAGCGCGATGCCGATCGGCACGCCGACCAGGACGCCGAAGACCGCGAGGTAGAGCGCGGCGCGGAGGAAGACGCCGGCTATCTGACGGCGCCGGCCGCCGATCGCCTTCATCACGCCGATCTCGGCCGTCTGCTCCGCCATGACGGTGTTCATCGTGTTGGCGATAAGGAACACCGCGGTGATCAGGGCGAGCCCAGCCAGGACGTACACGAAGGTGGTCATCTGGTGGGCGAACACCCGGCCCGGCCAGTCGCCCTCGTCACGGGTCACGGGCAGGTCGGTGAGGATACCGGGCCCGACGTTCGTGTCGAGCCAGGTGCGCAGGCGCGTCACCGTCGCGTCCACCGCGCCCGGCCCTGTGTCGTCGAGCCGGAAGGCGAGGCTGTTCACCCCGGAGACGCCGGCGAGCGCACGCACGGTCTCGTTCGTGGCGTAAAGGATGAGCTGCTTAGGGTTGTTCCACGGTCCCTGCCGGAAGGCGAGGCTGCGGGCAACTCCAGACACCTCGAGCGACGCGACAGATCCGTCGGCGGCGACGAGGCGAAGCTGGTCGCCGCCGTCGAGGTTGACATCGACGGTGGCGGCGTTGCTGTCGTCGGCGAGCACCTCGGCGCCCGTCGGCCGAGCGCCCCCCGTAACCCGTGCGACGTCGATCGACTGCCGTGTGAAGTCGTCAACGCCCCACAGGGTCGCCGGGACGCGACGGTCGCCGATCAGCGCCCGAGTGGAGTACGTCACGCGCGCGCTGACCGCTTCGACGTTGGGGATGGCGGCGAGCTCGCGGCCGGTGTCGTCGTCGAACGCCATGTCGCGCACAGCCAGCGTGAGGTCATACAACTGGGCTTCGCGGACTTCGGCGCTCATGGTGTGATCGATCAGGCTCGGAACGGCGAGCATCCCGATGCCCGCCACCGCCAGGGCGATCGTGGCGGAGGTCAGGATCGAGCGGGCGCGCCGTCGACCGAGATCGCGCCACGCCTTGCGAGCCAACGTCGTGCCCATTGATCAGACCCTCCTCGAGTCGCCCACGACGAGGCCGTCGCGGATCGTCACGACTCGCGGCGAGCACTCGGCGAGGCCGTTGTCGTGGGTCACGTACACGATCGTGGTCCCGGCATCGTTCAGCCGGGTGAGCAGGTTGAACATCTCGCTGGCGGTTTCGCTGTCGAGGTTGCCGGTGAGTTCGTCGCCCATGAGGATCGGCGGGTCGCTCGCCAGGGCACGGGCGATCGCCACCCGCTGCTGCTCGCCGCCCGACAGCTCGACGGGCAGGTGGTGAGCCTTGTCCGCCAGGCCCACCAGGTCGAGATTGTGCAGGGCTCGCGCCTCCCTACCCCGCGCCGTCCCGACTCGGGCGAACTCCATCGGCAGCAGGGCGTTCTCGAGTGCGGTGAGTGTGGGGAGGAGCTGGAAAAACTGGAAGACGATGCCGATGTGCCGGCCTCGCCAGGTCGCCAGTTCCTCCTCGCTGAGGGTGTCGATGCGCTGCCCGGTGACCGTCACGGTGCCTGCAGTGGGCCGATCGATCCCGCAGGCGAGATTCAGGATCGTGGTCTTGCCGCTTCCGGATGGGCCGACGATCGCCACCATCTCCCCGGGCTCGATGACGAGGTCGACACCCCGCAACGCCCGGTAGGAGAGCTTGCCTGTGCGGTACTCCTTCTCGACACCGGCCAGCCGGATCATGGCGTTCCTCTCTCGGCAAGCAGCGCGCTGTGAATCGTCTGTAACCCGATGGCGGCCGGCAGAGTCGGCAGCACCGGGAGGCCGCCCCGTGCCATGGCGGATGACCCCACGGCCAGGTCGATCATCCCGAGCACGGACGTCCCGCTCCGAGGTCTCTGCGTGCCCATTGCCCCAAAGCCTGTCACGGCTGGCTCTCCTCTCCGGTTCCGTGATCGACTTGACTCTGCTGCGCCCCTCTGGCGGCTACGACTTCAGCGAACCCACGGGCGAGGGCCCGGAGGCCGAACTCGAACTCGGTCTCGAAGTCCATGAGGTGTCCTTCGGTGACCGCCCGAATGAGATTCGGGGACTCTGCCTCGTCCAGCGACTCCCGCAGATGCCGCAGCTGCACATGCGGATCGTGCTCCGGTCCCGACGGGTATTGGACCTGTCGGAGAACCGAAGCGGTGATGAAGGTGGAGAAGACGTCTATGGCAGCGACGCCCTCCGCCGGAGTGAGGCCGCTCCGGATGAGGGCGCCGAGCATGACGTCGGCCGGTTTCGAAGCGGCGGGCGTGGCGACGGGCCGGGCCACCAGAAGAGGGATGGCATGGGGATGGCACAGCAGGACCGTGCGAAGAAGCCGGCCGGCGGCCACCACTAGATCGTCCAGGGAAGGCGGTATCTCGAACGAAGCCACGGGAAGGTCGATATTCACCGCTTCGACGATGGCGTCGAGGAGCGCCGCCTTGTTGGGCAGGTAGTAGTAGATGGCCATGGGATCGATGCCAAGCGTGGCCGCCAGGCGGCGCATGGACAGGGATGCAAGCCCCTCCCGGTCGACCAGGGCCAGGGCTGCGCTCACAATCCGGTCCCGACTCAACGGCTCGCTGGGGGGACGGCGCCGGGTTGACTGCCGGGTGCCTTCTGATCGCCTCGTGTCTGATGTCACGCCGGTCCCCTTCCTGAGGCTGTTTCTACTGTGTAGAGAGTTCTACGCAGTAGAGTACGTCTACGGCGTAGAACTGTCAAGGCCCTTCTGGCATCGGACAAGCCAACATCGCCGAAAGCGTCGTTCACGGCGATCGACACGAGGGAGGGCGGAGCCCCAACAGAGGCACTAGCGGGCAAGCGCCATCGTCGGGGCCCAGCCAACCCTCACGTCTCCAGCCCCCCTCCGGTTGTGTCACTGCTGGTTGATAGCTTGAAGTGTGGCCATCCCGGCCGAGCATTCGGCTCCCCCCGACCAGGTTGATACGGCTCCCGTCGACTGGCTGGGCGACGGCGAACTGGTGCCCGAGTTGCAGCGGCTGCAGCGCATCATCACCCGCGCCCAGGCGCGAACCGCTGAGATCATTGCCACCGCTCATCGCCGCGGGGTGCCCCAGGCGCAGGGTTTCGCCTCCCCCACCGCCTGGCTCATCGCCGTCACCGGCGACCCACCGGCGGTGTGCCGCAGTCGGGTGCGGGTGGCTTTCAGCTTGCGGGGGATGCCCCACACCGCTGCCGCGTTCGCCCAAGGGGAGCTGTCCGAGCCCAGGGTACGGTTGCTGGTCGACGCCTGCGCATCCTCCCCTGAGGTGTTCACCCGCGACGAGCCGCTGCTGGTCTCCCAGGCTCGTTCTCTCTCTGCCCGGGCCTTCCCCAAGGCTCTGTCCCACTGGCGGCGCCTCGCCGACCCCGACGGCGCCCAAGCCGACGCCGGCCGGGCCTTCTTCCGCCGCCGCCTGTGGGTGTCGGCCACCTGGGCGGGCATGGTCCGCCTCGACGGCGATCTGGACCCGGAGAGCGGCGCCGTGGTCATGCAGGCAGTCGGCTCGCTGGCCGAGCCGTGGGCCCTGGAGCCCGGCGACACCCGGAGCCCCCAACAGCGGCGGGCCGACGCCCTGGTGGAGATCTGCCGCCGCCATCTCGACTCCCCGGACCGGCCCCGGCAAGGAGGAGAACGGCCCCACCTGGTGCTCACCCTCAGCCCCGGCGACCTGGCCGGCGACGGCGTGGTCGATCTGGATACCGGGCCCATCCCGGCTGAAGCAGCACGCCGCCTCGCTTGCGATGGCAACCTCACCCCCGTCCTGCTCGACGGCCACGGCCGCCTGGTGGCCGTCGGACGGCGCACCCGGGTGGTGCCCCCGGCCCTGCGAAGAGCCCTCAACCATCGGGACCAGCACTGCACCCATCCCGGCTGTGACGTCCCCGCCCGCTGGTGCGACGCCCACCACCTCCACCACTGGGCCCGGGGCGGCAACACCGAAGCCGCCAACCTGCGGCTGCTGTGCCGGAGACATCACCGGATCGCCCACGATCACCGGCCGGTTCCGCGACGGGAATGAGTCGCGGCTTCAGTCCGGCCGGATCGCCACCCCTCGGGCCGCAGCAACCACTGCGGCCACACGAGCCGCCCGGGTCTGATGGCGCTTGGCCGACAGCACCCAGTACAGGTACTGCTTCCGTAGCGAAGCTGCCATCGCGGCGAACCCCTCAGCCGCGCCCGGCACCACCGCCAGTGCCCCGGCCAGATCCCCGGGCATCGCCAGCGCCTCGACCCGATCGAGCAGCTCCCAGGAGCCGTCGCCCATCGCCGCCTCCACCTTGGCCAGGCCGGCGGGGGCCATCAGTCCTGCCCGTTGCAGGCGCCCCACCCGCGCCTTGTTGGACTGCGACCAGATGCTCCCCGGCCGCCGCGGGGAGAACCACTGCTCGTACCGCCGGTCGTCCAGGCGGTGCATCCGGCTGTCGATCCACCCGAAGCAGAGCGCCTCCTCGACCGCCTCCTCATAGGTTGGGCCGGGAGCCCCCGAATGCTTCTTGGCGACCACCACCCACGCCCCGTCGGAGTCGCCGTCGTGGGCGGCCAGCCAGGACCGCCACTCCGCCCGGCTCGCCGGGGCCAGCCGGGGAGCCTGAGCCCCCTCGGCCCTCACGGGCCGGCCGCCTCCGCCATCTCCTTCAGCTCCCGCTTCAGCTCGGCCACCTCGTCGCGCAGCCGGGCGGCGTACTCGAAGCGCAGCTCCCGGGCGGCTTCCCGCATCTCCTCCTCCAGGCTGCGGATCAGCCGGCCCAGGTCCTCGCTCGGCAGGTCGATGGCCGGCCGGGGCGCCGCCTCGCGCCGGCGCCGCTCCACAGCCGGGGCATCGCGGCTCTGCAGCAGTTCGAGGATGTCGGAGACCTTCTTGCGGATGGTCTGCGGGTCGATGCCGTGGGCGGCGTTGAAATCCGTCTGCAGGGCGCGCCGCCGGTTGGTCTCGTTGATTGCCCGGCGCATGGAGTCGGTCACGTCGTCGGCGTACATCAGCACCTGGCCTTCGACGTTGCGGGCGGCCCGGCCGATGGTCTGGACGAGCGAGGTCTCCGAACGCAGGAAGCCCTCCTTGTCGGCGTCGAGAATGGCCACCAGGCCCACCTCAGGCAGGTCGAGCCCTTCCCGCAGCAGGTTGATGCCGACCAGCACGTCGAACTCGCCCAGGCGGAGGTCCCGCAGGATCTGCACCCGTTCCAGGGTCTGGACTTCGGAGTGCAGATAGCGAGCCCGCACCCCCATCTCCAGCAGGTAGTCGGTCAGGTCCTCAGCCATCTTCTTGGTGAGAGTGGTGACCAGCACCCGCTGCCCGGCGTCGGCCCGCCGGCGAATCTGCTCCATCAGGTCATCGATCTGCCCGCGGGTGGGCTTGACCAGGACTTCCGGGTCGACCAGCCCCGTCGGGCGGATGATCTGCTCCACCACCTGATCGGAATGCTCCAGCTCCCACCGGGCCGGGGTGGCGGAGAGGAACACCGCCTGGCGCGTCCGCTCCAGCCACTCGTCGAAGCGCAGCGGGCGGTTGTCGACGGCCGAAGGGAGCCGGAAGCCGTGCTCCACCAACACCTCCTTGCGGCTCCGGTCACCTTCGTACTGCCCGTGCAGCTGGGGGATGGTCACATGGCTCTCATCGACGACGGTGAGGAAGTCCTCGGGGAAGTAGTCGAGCAGCGTGTAGGGAGGCTCGCCGGCCGACCGCCCGTCGAGGTGGCGGCTGTAGTTCTCGATGCCGCTGCAGTAGCCGACCTCGCGCATCATCTCGAGGTCGTACACCGTGCGCATGCGCAGGCGCTGCGCCTCGAGCAGCTTGCCCCGCCCCTCCAGGTCCGCCAGCCGCTCGGCCAGCTCCACCTCGATGTCGGCCATGGCCTCGACCATGCGGTCCTGGGTGGTCACGTAATGGGTGGCCGGGTACACCCACAACTCGGAGAGCTCCTCGAGGACTTCCCCGGTGACCGGGTTCATCCGGACGATCCGTTCGACCGCGTCGCCGAAGTACTCGACGCGGGCGATCGTCTCCTCGTAGGAAGGGAAGACCTCCAGGGTGTCCCCCCGCAGCCGGAAGCGCCCCCGGGTCAGGTTGACCTCGTTGCGCTCGTACTGGATGTTCACCAGGCGGCGCACCGCGTCCCCAAGGGGGTACTCCACTCCGCGCACCAGGCGCAGCAACTGGCCCCGGTACTGCTCCGGTGATCCCAGGCCGTAGATGGCCGACACGGAAGCGACGATGACCACATCCCGCCGGGTGAGCAGGGCGGCCGTGGCCGAGTGGCGCAGCCGCTCGATCTCGTCGTTGATGGTGGCGTCCTTCTCGATGTACGTGTCGGTCTGCGGGAGGTAGGCCTCGGGTTGGTAGTAGTCGTAGTAGGACACGAAGTACTCGACCCGGTTGTCGGGGAAGAACTGACGGAACTCGTTGGCCAGCTGGGCGGCGAGCGCCTTGTTGGGCGCCAGCACCAGGGTGGGGCGCTGCACCTTCTCGATGAGCCAGGCGACGGTCGCCGACTTGCCCGACCCGGTGATGCCCAGGAGCGTCTGGAAACGGTCCCCCCGTTCCACCCCGGCGGCAAGGCGGGCCACCGCCGCCGGCTGGTCGCCGGCCGGGGCGAAGTCCGAGACGACACGGAAGCCGCTCACCGGGTCACCCTACCCCCTGCCTACCCGTACCACCCGAGGATCACATCCCATGCCCGCCGACACTCCTCCTCCAGGTGGATCAGGTCCCCTCCGTTGTCCACCACCAGGTCGGCCCGCGCCAGCCACTCGGCCCGCGACGGCTGAGCGCCCATCCGGCGAACCGCCTCCTCCGCGTTCATCCCCCGGGCCACCAGCCGGGTCAAGCGCAGGTCATCGGGGGCGTCGACCACCACCCAGCGCCACCCCGGCCCGAGCAGGTCGATGGGGAGAGGCATCTCCACCACCACCACCCCGGCGGCCGTCCCGGCCACTTCCTCGGCGAGCAGTTGGGCGATGGCGGGATGGGTTAGGGACTCCAGTTCGGCCAGGCCCACCGCATCCCGGAAGACGATCGCTGCCAGCGAAGGGCGGTCGATGCGCCCCCCCACGACTGCCGCCGGCCAGCGAGCAGACACGGCTGCCGCGGCGGACCCTCCCGGCTCGAGCACGCGGTGGGCGGCCCGATCGGCGGAGAGCACCGTGGCACCCAGGAGGGAGAACACGGCAGCCGCGGCGCTCTTGCCGCTGCCGATGCCCCCGCCGAGCAGGACGCGTACCGGATCCGTCACCAGGGGAACGTTACCGCCCCGCCCTGGGCCCGGACGCGACGACCCGCCCGGCGAGCGGGCGGGTCGAAGGGCCGGCGACCGGGCGCCTACTTGCGACCGATCCCCTTCTCCTTGAGCTCCTGCAGGATGGCCTCCAGCGAAGCGTCGGCGTTGAAGGCCGGCTGCGGCTCCGCTGCCTCCTCTTCGCGCTGGAACTCCTTGCGCTGGCGCCGACGCGGGGGCCGGTGATCCTCGGCCACCCACTGGGAGCGCTGGGACCACTCGGTGGTGGCCTGCTTGATGGAGAGGCTGATCCGGCGCCGTTCGCCGTCGATCTCGGTGATCTTCACCTTCACCTCTTGGCCGACCGACAACTCCAGTTCCGGGCTCTCCACATGGTGCATGGCGATCTCGGAGACGTGCACCAGGCCCTCCACCCCGTCGGTGACCGACACGAAGGCCCCGAACGGCACGGTCTTGGTCACCTGCCCATCCACGACGTCGCCGACGTTGTGCGCCGTCGAGAATGACTCCCACGGGTCTTCGCGAGTCTGGCGCATCGACAGGGAGATCCGCTCCCGGTCGCGGTCGACCTCCAGCACCTTGACCATCACCTCGTCGCCTACCGACACCGCCTCACCGGGATGGCTGACGTGCTGCCAGGACAGCTCCGAGACGTGCACCAGGCCGTCCATGCCCCCCAGGTCGACGAAGGCACCGAAGTTCACCACCGAGGAGACCACGCCCTTGCGGATCTCCCCCGGCTCCAACCCGTCGAGGAAGGCCTGGCGCTGCTCGGCCTGCTCCTCTTCGAGATAGGCCCGGCGGGAGAGCACCACGTTGTTGCGGTTCTTGTCGAGCTCGATGACCTTGGCTTCGAGGGTGGTGCCCACGTATGGCTGCAGGTCGCGGACCCGGCGCAGCTCTACCAGCGAGGCGGGCAGGAAGCCCCGCAGGCCGATGTCCACGATCAGGCCGCCCTTGACCACCTCGATCACCTGCCCGGTCACGGTGCCTGCCTGGCGCATGATCTCCTCGATGCGGCCCCAGGCGCGCTCGTACTGGGCGCGCTTCTTGGAGAGGATGAGCCGCCCTTCCTGGTCCTCCATCTGGAGAACCAGGGCCTCGATCGCGTCCCCCACCTGCACCACATCGCCGGGGTTGACGTTGTTGCGGATGGACAGCTCGGCGACCGGGATGACTCCCTCCGACTTGAAGCCGATGTCCACGAGCACCTCATCGGGATCGACGCGGACCACGGTGCCGCTGACCAGGCTGCCCTCCTTGAACTCGACCACGGTGCGCTCCACCGCCGCGGCGAAGTCCTCGGCCGAGAGGCTGCCGGACAGGTCATCGGCGGGGGCCGCGGCCTCAGCCACAGCCACCGGGACCTCGACGGGCTCGGGGGCAGCGGCCACCTCAGGGGCAGCGGCCACCTCTTCGGCGGCGATCACCTCGGGGGCAGCGGCCACCTCTTCGGCGGCGATTGGGGTGGGGGCGGTTTCTTCGCTGGCCGCTATCGCCTGCTCGCCGGCTGATTCCAGCGGGGCAGGCGCGTCGTGGATATCGTCGGTCATGGGTTGGGTTGTCTCCTGGAAGTTGGACTTCCCGGCGTCCGTCGGGGGACGCACGAGAGCGGCCGAAGGCTAACACACCGAGTGAGCGGTGCCGCTAGCCCTTGGCCTCGGCCAGGGTGGGCCCGCTCCCCAGGTCGACCCGCAGCGGCACCTGGAGCTCCACCACGCCCTCCATGGCCTCTCTGACGAGATGGGCCACCTCGTCCGCTTCCTCGAGAGGCGCCTCGATCACCAGCTCGTCGTGCACCTGGAGGAGCATGGCGGCGGCGAGCCGGCGGCTCTCCAACTCCCCATCGAGCACCACCATGGCCTTCTTGATGATGTCGGCGGCCGAGCCCTGGATGGGGGCGTTGAGCGCCATGCGCTCCGCGGTCTGGCGCACCCGGAAGTTGTCGGCGGCGAGCTCCGGCAGGTAGCGGCGCCGCCCCAGGATGGTGGTGGTGAAGCCGTCCGCCCGGGCGCGGGCCACCATGCCTTGCATGAAAGCGGCGACGTCGGGGAACTGGGCGAAGTAGGCGTCCATGTGCTCCTTCGCCTCCTCGGTGGGGATCTCCAGCCGCTGGCCCAGGCCGTAGGCCTCCATCCCGTACAGGAGCCCGAAGTTGATCATCTTGGCCCGCCGCCGCAGCTCGTGGGTCACCTTCTCCGGGGCCAGGCCGAACACCCGGGCCGCGGTGGCGGCGTGGATGTCCGCCCCTGAGGCGAATGCCTCCAACAGCCCAGGGTCGCCGCTGAGGTGGGCGAGGATGCGCAGCTCGATCTGGCTGTAGTCGGCGACCACGAAGGTGTGGCCGGGGGCGGCGACGAAAGCCCGCCGGATGGTGCGCCCTTCCTCGGTGCGCACCGGGATGTTCTGCATATTGGGCTGCTCCGAGGATATGCGACCGGTGGCCGCCCCGGTCTGGTTGAAGATGCAGTGGATGCGCCCGTCCTCGGCGATCAGGGGCAGCAGGCCGTCGACATAGGTGGAGCGCAGCTTCTCCAGCTCGCGATAGGCGAGCAGGTGGCCGATCACCGGGTGCTCGTCGACCATCTTCTGGAGCACCGAGGCGTCGGTCGACGGGGCGCCCTTGGGGGTCTTCTTCAGCACCGGCAGGCGCAGCCGGTCGAAGAGGACCTCGCGCAGCTGCTGGGTGGAGTTGATGTTGAACGGCTCTCCGGCCGCTTCGTGCACCCGCCGTTCCAGCGTGGCTAGACGGTCGCGCAGGTGCTCCCCCAGCTCGCTCAGGTAGGCCCGGTCCACCAGGATCCCTGCCTCCTCCATGCGGGCCAGCACCCGCACCAGGGGCAGCTCCACCTGCCGGTACAGGTCGAGCCCGCCCTGCGCCTCCAGCCGGGCGGTGAGTGGCTCCACCAGCCGGTCTACCGCCAGCGCCCGCCGGCCGGCCCGCTCCAGGTCGGGCCCGCCGGCCGCGAACACGAAGGCCGCCTGCGCCCCCTCCGCGGCCGTGGCCTCGGTCTCCGGCTCGATTTCCAGGCCGAGCACTTGGGCGGCCAGCGCGCTCAGGTCCGGCGCCCCCTCGGCCGGGTTGAGCAGGTAGCCCGCCAGGGCAGTGTCGAAGGTGAGGCCGACCAAGTCGCCGCCGGCCTCCAAGAGCGCCCTGGCCAGCGGCTTGGCGCCGTGCAGGGCCTTCGGCACCTGCGGGTCGACCAGGGCCGTCCCCAGGGGTCCGAGCCGGTCGGCCGGGATGAACGACGCCCGGTCATCCGGCCCGGCGATCATCACCCCCAACAGGTCGCTCCCCTCCCACACCGGCTCGAGGGCCAGGATCCTTCCCGCCGCCACCAGTTCCCCCGGATCTGGGGCGGCGACCACCTCCACGTCGAGCACCCCCTGGGCCGGGGCGGCTCCCGCCCCACCGACCTCCTGTAGGCGCTGCCAGAGCGAGCGGAAGGCCAGTCCATCGAACACCTGCCGCACCCGGGCCGGGTCCCACGGCTGCAGCCGGAGCTCGTCCGGATCGGCCTCGAGCGGCACGTCCTCCACCAGATGGGTGAGGCGCCGGTTCAGGAACACCTGCTCGCGGGCGGCCGCCAGGCTCTCCCGCAGCCGGGGCGGCTGGTCCTCCAGATGGTGGTAGATCCCCTCGAGCCCCCCGTAGGCGGCCACCAGGCGGGTGGCCGTCTTCTCCCCTACTCCCGGCACCCCCGGCAGGTTGTCCGAGGTGTCGCCGCGCAGGGCGGCGTAGTCGGGGTATTGGGCCGGGGTCACGCCGTAGCGCTCCTCCACCCAGGCGGCATCGGCCAGCACCGTGTCGCTGATGCCCCGGCGGGTGTAGACGACCTTGATGGGCCCGCCCACCAGCTGAAAGGCGTCGCGGTCGCCGGTGACCACCAGCACCTCCCAGCCGGCTTCGGCCGCCCGCCGGGCAATGGTCGCGATGACGTCGTCGGCCTCGACGCCGGGGACGCGGAACTGCCGGATGCCCAGCGCGTCGGCCACCTCGTCGATCAGGGGCAGCTGGCTGCGGAACAGGTCGGGGGCCGCCTTCCGAGTGGCCTTGTAGTCGGCATAGGCCTCGTCGCGAAAGGTGGCCTCCGGGGTATCCCAGGCCACCGCCATGGCGTCGGGGTGCTCGTCGCCGAGCAGCTTGATCACCATCGAGGTGAACCCGAAGACCGCGTTGGTGGGCCGTCCATCCGGCGTGGCCAGGTCGGGGGGCAGGGCATAGAAGGCCCGGAAGGCGAGGCTGTGCCCGTCGAGGAGGGCGAGGCGGGACATGGCTCGATGTTAGGGCAGGGGCCCTAACCGAGCCGGGCGAGCAGGCGGTCGCGCTTTGCCTCGAGCCGTCCCCGCCGCCTCTGCAGGTCGGCCACCAGCTGCCCGAACCGAGCCACATCGGCGGCCGTGTCGCGCGCCTCCTCCCGGTCGATGGGCGATTCGCTCACCGCCGCGTCCCGCCGGGCGTCGTCGTCCAGGTGGCGGTGCACCTCCAGCTCGGCCGCCGCCTGGTGCTCCTCGGCGGCCAGGCGGGCGATCCGCTCGTTCAGGCGGAAGAGGCGCTGGTGCAGGCGGTTCATGGGAGGCTCCCGGGTGGGCGAGCGCCCTACGATGGGGGCGCGCCGGGATGGCGGAATGGTAGACGCAGCGGACTCAAAATCCGCCGAGGGCAACCTCGTGGGGGTTCGACTCCCCCTCCCGGTACGGCGCCTCAGCCCTCGAAACCGTTGGTGATCGGCAGGCGCCGATCCCGTCCCAGCGCCTTGGGGGTGATCTTCACCCCCGGGGCCGACTGGCGGCGCTTGTACTCGTTGCGGTCCACCAGGCGGGCCACCCGCTCGACCACCGCCCGGTCGAAGCCCAGCTTGACGATGTCGTCGAGCGCCAGGTCCTTTTCCACGTACGCCTCGAGGATGGGATCGAGCACCGCGTAGGGCGGCAGGCTGTCGGTGTCGAGCTGCCCGGGGCGCAGCTCCGCGGAGGGCGGCTTGGCGATCGTCGCCGCCGGGATCACCTCGCCGTTCCGGTTGCGCCACCCGGCCAGCTCGTAGACCAGCGTCTTGGACACGTCCTTGAGGACGGCGTAGCCGCCCACCATGTCGCCGTACAGGGTGGAGTAGCCGACCGACATCTCCGACTTGTTGCCGGTGGCCAGCACCAGGCCCCCGTGCTTGTTGGAGAGGGCCATCAGGATGGTGCCGCGAGCGCGCGCTTGCAGATTCTCCTCGGCCACCCCCGGCCCCGTGCCGGCGAAGGCTTCCGCCAGGGTCTCCAGGAAGCCGCGGAACGGGGGCTCGATGGAGATCTCGGAGAAGCGGATGCCCAGGTTCTCGGCCAGTGCCCGGGCGTCGGCCACCGACCCTTCCGAGGAGTACCGGCTGGGCATGGCCACCCCCCACACCATCTCCGGCCCCAGGGCGTCGGCGGCGATGGCGGCGACCAGAGCCGAGTCGATCCCCCCGGAGAGGCCGAGCACCACCCTCGCGAAGCCGATCTTGCGGAAGTAATCGCCCAGGCCCAGGCAGAGCGCCCGGTAGACCTCCTCGACCGCCCCCGATGGCTCGCGCAGGTCGGGGAGGGCTGCCGGCTCGCCCTCCAGCAGGGTGCCTCGGCTGACCACGGTGGCCTGCACGTCGCTCCGTCCCGCCTCGGAGAGAGGCACGTCCACCCAGAACAGGTCCTCCTCAAACTGGGGGGAGCGGTAGAGCACCTCGCCGGCGGCGTCGATGACCAGGCTTCCGCCGTCGAAGACCAGTTCGTCCTGGCCACCCACCAGGTTGACGTAGACCAGTGGCATCCCGAAGGCCCGGGCCCGGTCGCGCAGCATCTCCTCGCGCTCGGCGTCCTTGTGGCGGTGGTAGGGCGAGCCGTTGATGTTGAGCAGGATGTCCGCCCCGGCCGTCGCCTGCCGGGCCGGGGGCCCGTCGGCCACCCAGATGTCCTCACAGATCGACACCCCGGCGACCACTCCGTTGATGTCCCACAGCGCCGCCGGCGCCGCCCCTGGGAAGAAGTAGCGGTCCTCGTCGAACACCCCGTAGTTGGGGAGCAGCACCTTGTGGTAGATGCCTCGCAGCCGCCCCCCGGCCAGCAGCCCAGCGGCGTTGTGCAGGCGCCCCGGGCCGCCATCGTCCCGCTTGGGCGCCCCCTGGGTGCGGTCGACGAAGCCCACCACCGTGGTCGTCTGCCCCGCCTTGGAGGCCAGGCGGTAGACCGCTTGCACGTTGGCTTCGATGAAGCGGCGGCGCAGCAGCAGGTCCTCGGGCGGGTACCCGGTGACGGCCAGCTCGGGGAGGAGCAGCACGTCGGCCTGCAACTCCTCGGCCCAGGCCATGGCGGCCAGGATGCGCTCGACGTTGCCGTCGAGGTCCCCCACGGTGAGGTTGATCTGAGCCCCGGCGACGCGGATGAAGTCGGTCATGGCCGAGAGGGTAGACCCCCGGGCGGCGAGCAGGGCCGGCACACCACCGCCCCCATTTCGGCCCCCGCCCCGCGTACCGTAAGGAGTGGGCGGGGGCTACTTGCCCGGCGACACCAGCGGCAGCGTCACCGAGACCGTGGTCCCCCGAGCCGGCTCACTGCTCACTCCCGCCGTGCCCCCCATGGCCTCGGCGAGCTCCTTGACGATGGCCAGGCCCAGGCCGGAACCCTCGGAACGGGCCGGGCGGTAGCGCTGGGCCACGTAGAGGCGCTCGAAGATGTGCGGCACATCGGCGGCCTCGATCCCGGGGCCGGTGTCGGAGACCGAGATCCGTGCCCCCGGTCCCTCGGCGCGCAGTGCCAGGCGCACCGTCCCTCCTTGCGGCGTGTAGCGGAGGGCGTTCTCCACCAGGTTGCCCACCACCTGGTCGATGCGGTCGGGGTCGACCATCGCCGGCGGGACCTCGCCCAGGTCCGTCTCCAGGCGGACCCCGGCCGCGTCGGCCCGGCCCCGGTAGGCCTCCACGCTCCCTCCCAGGTGACGGGCCAGGTCGACCTGCTCCGGCCTCAGCATGAACTCGCCGGCCTCGAGGCGGGAGAGGAGCATCAGGTCCTCCAGGAGACGGCTGAGGCGCCCCGACTCGCGGTGGATGACGCCGCTCACCCTGGCCAGGTCGCCTCCGGCCACCTTCCCCTCCTCCAGCGCCTCGGCGTAGCCGGAGATGGTGGTGAGCGGAGTGCGCAGGTCGTGGCCCACGGCCGCCAGAAACCCCCGCTCCCGGCGTCGCGCCTCCTCCAGTTGGCCGGCCATCTCGTTGAAAGCCACTCCCACCTGGGCGATCTCATCGGCACCCTGCACCTCGACCCGGGCACCCAGGTCGCCCTCCGCGATGCGCCGGGAGGCCGAGCCCAGGCCTTCCAGCCGCCGTCCCAGGAAGCGGGAGAGCCAGCCGGCGAGCAGGGCCGCCAGCAGTACCCCCAGCGCCAGGGCCCAGAGCAGCCGGACGACCACCGGCGGCCAGGGCACCAGCTCCAGGTCGGTGCCGATGACCACCACCACCGTCCCCAGGTTGCCCACCGGCACCGGCAGGGCGAAGGCGGCGACCGCCTCGCCGTTCACCTCCGCCTCGAACTGCACCCGTCTGGTCAGCGCGGCGGCTCCTCCCGGAATATCTTCGGCGACCGGGGCACCCTCCCCGACCACGGTCACGCCACCCGCCGGGCCGACGAAGACCGCCTCGACGTAGTCGTGCCCACCCACCGCCGCCACCACGGCCAGGATGCTCCCCAGGTTGCGCAGCGGGGCCTGGCCCGAGCCTCGCTCCCGCACCCCCGCTTCGATCAGCCGGGCGGTGGCCTCGGCCTGGCGGGTGAACTCGCTGCGCGCCGATTCCTCGACCGAGCGGTTGATGAGCAACGCCGCCGCCAGGCCGCCGACGGCGAGGGTGACCACCGCCACCGTCACCAGCGCCCAGAAGACACGCCGGCGCATCGCTACTCGCCCATCCGGTAGCCGACCCCCCAGGCCGTCTCGATCGGGATGCCCTCCAGCTTCTTGCGCAGCTGGCGCACGTGCACGTCCACCGTGCGGGTCTCCCCGAAGTAGTCGTAGCCCCAGACCGCCTCGAGGATCTGCGCCCGGGTGAGGACCAGGCCCCGGTTCTCCGCCAGGTACCAGAGCAGGTCGAACTCGCGGGCGGTAGGCCGCACCACCTCCCCCGACGGAGTAGTCACCTGCCGCCGCCCTCCGTCTATCGCCCACTCCCCGATCTCGATGACGGCCGGGGCCCGCGGCGCCTCCTCCGAGCGCCGCAGGACTGCCCGCACGCGAGCCACCAGCTCCCGGGGGGAGAAGGGCTTGGTCACGTAGTCGTCGGCCCCCATCTCCAGGCCGACGATCTTGTCGACCTCGGTGTCGCGGGCGGTGAGCATGATGATGGGGACGTCACTGGTGGCGCGGATCCGGCGGCATACCTCGATGCCGTCCATGCCGGGCAGGCCGAGGTCGAGGAGCACGGCCCGCGGGGTGCGATCCCGCACGGCGTTGAGCCCGGCGGGCCCGTCGGCGGCGTGCACCAGCCGGAAGCCCTCCTGCTCGAAGTACATGCGGACCAGGTCGGCGATGGCCTCCTCGTCCTCGATCAGGACCACTGTCCCCCGGCTGTACACGGCGCCTCCTCAATCACATCCTGGGCCCGGCAGGTTCGGCAGATGTAAGGGCACCATGAAGGTTCCCCGCGCCTCGGGCGCCGGCCGTAGGGACTCCGCGAGGGGCGAGAACACCCGCATGAGGCCAGGGTAGATGCCCCGCGCCCGCCCACGCCCCCGAGGTGCCCGCCGGAGCCCAGCAGCGGCACTGCCGGGACCGCGGCCCGGCCACCGGCCGTGAGGCTCGGTTGGCCGGTAACCTCCCGCCGGTGCCCTCCCGTGGCTCGTCCATGCGCCCGGTAGTTCGCCTGCTCAAGCCGCTGGCGCCCTCCGTCCCGCTCACCAGACGGGAGATCGGGATCCTCGCCCTGCTGGGGGCCGCCGCTTTCTCCCAGGGATGGGCCTCCAACGTGTTCACCCACACCCTGGCCTACACCCGGGTCACCTTCCGCCTCAGCGACCAGGGGATCGCCGACGTCGAGGCGGTGGTGCGGGCCACTGCCCTGCTCGCCCTGGCCCTCTCGTGGTGGGCCGATCGTCACGGCCGGCGCGGCCCGCTGCTCCTCGCCTTCCTGCTGATCCCCGCCGCCAACCTGGCCACCGCCTTCGTCCCCTCGCTGGCCGGTTTCGCCGCGCTACAGGGCATCGCCCGCATCGGCACCATCGCCCTCGGGGCCCTGGGCCTGGTCATGGTCGCCGAAGAGGTCAACCCGGCGGTGCGTGGCTATGCCTCGGCGACCTTCGCCCTCGGCCTGAGCATGGGGACCGGCTTCGGGCTCCTGATCACCCCGATCGCCCAGGCCGGCGCCGAGTCCTGGCGGATCCTCTTCGGGATCTCCTCCGTGCCCCTCCTCCTCCTGCCCCTGCTGGCCCTGCGGCTACGCGAGTCGCGGGCCTTCCGGCCGGGGACCAGGGCTCCTCTGACCCTTGCCCTCCAGGGAGGCCTGGCCCGCTACTTCTGGCCGATGGCGGGGGTCTCCTTCGCCGTCGCGGCCTTCACCGGCCCGGGAGCCGGCTTCCTCAACCCCCGCCTGGTCAACGACCTGGGTTGGGGCCAGGGCTCGGCCTCCCTCCTCCTCGTGCTGGCCAGCACCCCGGCAGTGCTGCTCGGCCTGCTCGGCGGAGGTCGCGCCGCCGACGTCGTCGGCCGCCGGGTCACGGAACTGGCAGCCGCGGTGCTGGGGGTCTCGGGGGGCATCGCCGCCTACTTCTCGGAGGAAGGCTGGGTGATAGGCCTCGGCGTCTTCCTCTCCATCCTGGGCGCCTCGGCCTTCGCCCCCGCCTTCACCGCGCAGCGGGCCGAGTTGTTCCCCACCGAGGCCCGGGCCACCGCCGGGGCCTGGCTGGTCAATGCCGGCATCCTCGGGGGCCTGGGAGGGTTCCTCGCCGGGCGCTTCGCCATCGGCGCCTGGGGCGTCCCGGTCACCATCGCCGGCCTCGGCCTGTTGCTGCTGGCCTCTACTTCGCTGCTCGTTCTGCTGCCGGAGACGAAGGGTTTGGACGTCGTCGGGCCGGCGGGGGCCGCCGAATCACCCCACGTCGGGCCGTGACCTCTCGCCGGCGATATCAGAGCCTCAACCGGCTGCGGCCTTGTGCGGATAGGGGCAGCGGTCGAGGAGCGGGCAGGTGGGGCATTGCGGGCGACGGGCGATGCACACCTCCCGGCCGAACTGGATGAAGCGCATCGAGATACCGGCCCAGTCCCTCTCCGGGTAGAGCGCCCGCAGGTCGGCCTCTACCCGGGCCGGGTCGGAGGCGGCACTCAGGCCCAGGCGACGGGCGAGGCGCCCCACGTGCGTGTCGACGGCGATGGCCGGCAGTCGGAAGGCCTCGGCGAGCACCACGCTGGCCGTCTTGCGCCCCACGCCGTGCAGAGTCGTCAGGGCCGCCAGGTCGGCGGGCACCTCGCCGCCGAACCGGGCCGCCAGGTCGGCGCTCAGGGCGATGACGGCTCGGGTCTTCTGGCGGTAGTAGCCGGTCGGGTACACCACCGCCTCCACCTCCTCCGGGTCGGCCGCCGCCAGATCCTCCGGCGCCGGCCAGCGGGAGAAGAGGATGGGGGTGACCCTGTTCACGTTGGCGTCGGTGGTTTGGGCGCTCAGCACCGTCGCCACTAGCAATTGCCAGGGATCCCGGTAACGCAGGGCGGTCGCCGCCTCCGGGTAACGCTTCTTGAGACGGCCGAGGATGGCGCGAGCACGCCGCCGCACCTCTTCCGCCGGCGGGGCAGTCGGCGCAGGCACGGCCGGATCGTAACGGCTGTGCCTCCCGCTCCCGAGCCCGGTGCCGCTACGATCTCGGCCGCCGCCATCATTCCTGCCGCCATGACAGACTCCCCCGACACGGCCCCGGTCGCCTGGCACCTGCTCTCCGTCGCCGAAACGGCGCGCCGCCTGGGGACCGATCCGGCGGAGGGCCTCACCCCGGAGGAAGTCCCCGGACGCCTCGAGCGCCACGGGCCCAACGAACTCCAGGGCTCGGCCGGCCGGTCCCCTCTGGGCATCCTCTTCGACCAGGTCCGGGCCACCATGGTCCTGGTCCTGCTGGCGGCGGCCGGCCTCGCCGCCGCCCTCGGCGACGTCAAGACCACCGTTGCCATCGGGGCCATCGTCGTGCTCTTCGTCCTCCTGGGCACCTTCCAGGAGCACAAGGCCGAGAAGGCCATCGCGGCCCTGAAACGCCTGGCCGTCCCCGAGGTCACCGTGGTGCGCGCCGGGCTACCCGAGAGCATCCCCGCCCGCCATCTGGTACCCGGCGACGTGGTCTTGCTGGAGGCCGGGGACCTGGTGCCCGCCGACCTCCGCCTGGTCGAGACCGCCGGCCTCCGCATCCAGGAGGCCGCCCTCACCGGGGAGTCGGAGCCGATAACCAAGCAGACGGAGGCCCTCGACGGGGCGGGCTTGCCGCTTGGGGATCGCCGCAACCTCGCCTTCATGGGCACCGTCGTCACCCAGGGCCGCGGCACCGCCCTCGTGGTGGCCACCGGAATGGGCACCGAGCTGGGCAAGATCGCCGGCCTGCTCCAGCAGACGGGAGAGGGCCCCACTCCGCTGCAGCGCCGCCTGGACCGGGTGGGCAAGTACCTGGCCCTGGCCGGCTTCGGCGTGGCCGCCCTCGTCCTCGTGCTGGGCCTGTGGCGGGGCGACGACCTGCGCCACTTGCTCCTGACCGCGGTCTCGGTGGCGGTGGCCATCATCCCCGAGGGCCTCCCCGCTGTGGTCACCATCACCCTGGCCCTGGGGGCGCAGCGCATGCTGGCCCGGTCCGCCCTCATCCGCCGCCTGCCCGCCGTGGAGACCCTGGGGTCGGTCACCATCATCTGCTCCGACAAGACCGGCACCCTCACCGAGAACCGGATGACGGTCGTGGTGCTTGACGTCGCCGACCACGAACTGGACCTCACCGAGGACGTGGGCCGGGACGGGTCGGTGCGGGCCCGCCGCAACCCGGGCTCCCCGGCCACCTCCGCCCTGTCGCTCGCCGCCGTGGGCGGCGCCCTGTGCAACGACGCCCGCCTGGTGGATCGAGAGGGCGGCACCCATCACACCGTCGGCGACCCGACGGAGGGCGCCCTGGTGGCGGCGGCCGCTGCCATGGGCTACTGGAAGACCCACCTGGACGAGTCCCTGCCCCGCCAGGCCGAGGTGCCCTTCGACTCCGACCGCAAGCGCATGACCACCGTCCACCTCCTGGGCGACCACGACCCTGCCCTGCTCCCCGGCCTCGAGCCGGGCAGCCACCAGAGCGTCGCCTTCACCAAGGGCGCCGCCGAGGGTTTGCTGGCGCTGTCGAGCCGCATCTGGGTGGAGGGCGCCGCCCAACCCATCGACGACGCCTGGCGCATCCGCATCGCGGCCGCCGAGGAGCGTCTGGCCCGGCGCGGCATGCGAGTGCTGGGCATCGCCTTTCGCTTGCTTCCCTCCGCGCCCTCCGCGCCCGACGAGTCCCTGGAAACGGATCTCACCTTCGTGGGCCTCTTCGGCATGATCGACCCACCGCGCGCTGAGGTGGCCGACGCGGTGGCTACCTGCCGCGCCGCCGGAATCCAGCCCGCCATGATCACGGGGGATCACCCGCTCACTGCTCTCGAGATCGCCCGCCAGCTGGGCATCGCCGCCGGCAACCACGCTCTCACCGGAACCGACGTCGAGCGCCTCTCCCCGGAGGAGCTGCGCCGGGCGGTGGCCGACACCCGCGTCTTCGCCCGGGTGTCTCCCGAGCACAAGCTTCGCATCGTCGAGGCGCTGCAGCGCGAGGGCCACATCGTGGCGATGACCGGCGACGGGGTTAACGACGCCCCGGCGCTGCGCCGGGCCGATATCGGCGTCGCCATGGGGATCACCGGCACCGATGTCGCCAAAGAGGCCGCCGACATGGTGCTCCTCGACGACAACTTCGCCACCATCGTGAGCGCGGTCCGCGAAGGCCGCACCGTCTATGACAACATCCGCAAGTTCGTCCGCTTCTCGGTGGCGGGCAATGTCGGGAAGGTCCTGGTGATGCTCCTCGCCCCCTTCCTCGGCACCGCCGTCCCCCTCCTGCCCCTGCAGCTGCTCTGGCTCAACCTGCTGACGGACGGCCTGCTGGGCCTGGGGCTGGGCCTGGAGCCGCCCGAGCCCGCGGTCATGCAGCGGCCCCCCCAGTCCCCGGCCGAAGGCATCTTCCCCCGGCCCGCCGGGCTGCAGGTGGTCCTCATCGGCTTGCTGATCGGCGGGCTGGCACTAAGCCTGGGCACCTGGGCTTTCTACGCCGACCGCGGCACCTGGCAGACTCTGGTCTTCACTTCCCTCGCCTTCGCCCAGGTAGCCGAGGCGCTGGCGCTGCGCTCCCGCACAGGGCCCCGCCGCGCAGGCGGTCTGAGGGGCTTCCGCCTCGTCGCGGCCATGGCGGTTCTCGTCGTTGCGCTGCAACTTGCCGTCATCTTCACCCCGGGACTCAACGGGTTCTTCGGAGTCCGGGCCCTGGGCCCCATGGATCTCGCCCTGGCCGCGGCCGCCGGAGCACTCGTCTTCGCCGTGCTCGAGGCGGTCAAGTCCGCCCGCCGGTGATCGCGGCACGACGTCGGGTGTCGCGGCCCACCCTCCCCTCTGCCTTCCTCTAGGGTGAGCGCCGGCGACCGAGGAGGGGCTTGGGCGACACCGGGACGAGCCTGCTGCGCCGGGCGATCGTCGAGCGCGGGCGGGTCGAGGGAACCCTCCTCAAGGTCGATGACTTCCTGAACCACCGGGTCGACCCCGACCTGATCGTCGCGGTGGGGGACTCCCTGGCCGAACGCTTCGCCACCGCCACCCCCGACCTCGTGCTCACCGCCGAGGCCAGCGGCATCGCCCCGGCCCTCACCTGCGCCCAGCGCCTGCGGCTCCCCATGGTGTTCGCCAAGAAGTACCTCGGCCCCGGAGGACGGGACGTCTACTTCCGTGAGGTCTTCTCCCCCACGCGCGGGATGGAGTACCGGGTGGAGGTCTTCCGCCGGGCCCTCTCTCCCGGCCTCCGGGTCCTCATCATCGATGACTTCCTCGCCGGGGGCCGCACCGCCGAGGCCCTCGGAGAAATCGCCGAGGAGGCCGCCTGCCCGGTCGTCGGCTTGGGCTTCGCCATCGAGAAGACCTTCCAGGACGGGAGGCGGCGCCTCGACGCCCACGGCTGGCGGGTGGAAGCCCTGGCCCGGGTCGCCTCGCTAGACGGCGGCCGCATCCTGTTCGCCGACTGAGGGCGTGTCGCCGGGGCTGCGTTTCCCCTCGCCCCGCCAGGCAGCCACCAGGTCCCACAGCGCTCCGACTGCCGCCACGCCTGTGCCGGTCACCAGGACCCAGAAGCCCAGGCCGGCCGCCGCACCCGGGCCCCCCGCCACGGCTTGCTCCAGAGCAGCGGCCACGACCGCGGCATCGTCCCCGGCTCCCTGCCAGGCCAGCAGCCCTCCGGCCACCGCCCCCACCGCCAGCAGCAGGCCGGCGACCGAGCCGACCCGGTCGGGCAGCCCGGAGCCCGGCCGAAAGGACGCCGCCACCATCCCGGCCGCGAGCAAGGCGGCCGCCGGCCGCCCCCACCTTCCCAGTTCCTGCCAGATGCTCGGGACGCTCCCCCCGGTGACGGCCCGAAAGGCGGCGCCGTCCAGCGCGAGGTGCTTCAGGTACAGGGCTCCCGTGGCCACCAGCGTCCCCACCAGCACCGCGAGGCGTCCCGGCCTCATCTGTTGCTCCCGGCTCACTGCCCTCCAGGCTATCGACCCGGGGGGTAGGGCGGCCACCGATCGGGCGGCTAACCTCGCCTTTCCGGCGACCCTTCAGCACGGTGACTCGCACGCCCAACCCCCGCCCCCTCTACCCACCGACCCGGCTGGCCTTCCACGCCTCCCGGATCGTGATCGATGTCGGGGTCCTGCTGGTGCTCGGGTCGATGAGCCTGCCCTTCGTCTCCGCCGAGAGCTTCGCGCAGCGGGCGGTGGCGGCCGACGCCCTCCCCGCCCTCCTCCTCTTCCTGCCCGTCTTCGTCATCACCCTGCTACCCGACCAGACCCGGCCCGTCCCCGCCGCGCTCGGCTGGCCGTCTCTTCTCCTGGCGGCGACCGCCCTCCCCTATGCCGTGGTCAAGTACCTGGACGCCTCCACCCTGGCCGGCACACTGGACGGCAGTGTGGGCATGGGAGCGCGCATCCTGGTCCTCGGCGCCTTCGTCACCCTGGCCGGCATCGTCCTGGGACTCATCCGCGGCCTCCTCCACCTGCCGGCGGCGGGCACGTACCCGGCTCACCCCGAGCCGCCCCCGATCGAGGCAGCGGGCCCGCCCGGCCGCTGGGTCGCGCCGACCCCGGCGCCCGCCCGCCCGACGGCCAGGGCTTCGCCACCAGCCCCCCGCCCAGCGTCCCCTCGGCGCGGCACGGCGGTCATCCCCCGCCAGGGCGCCGACTCGCCCCGGCCCCGCCCCGCGTCCGCTCCGGCCACAGCCGACCCACCGCCCCGGGCGGTGCCGCGCCGGCCGGCCGGCCCCCCGCACCCGGCCGGGCCACCACCGCAGCCCCGTCCCTCCGACCCCGACACGGAGCCGACCCTCCCGGGGGTCAAGAGGGTCCGCAACTGGTGGCCGGACGACCTCGAAGACCTCTTCTCCTGAGCCGTGCACCGTTCGCGCATCGTGATCCTCGCCGGTGTGGTGCTCGCCGGCTTGGCCCTTCTCCTGCCGCAGGCCCGGTTCCCCACCCTCGGCTTCGTCGACGGCTTCGCCGCCGACACCTGGCCGGTCATGCTGCCCCTCGCCCCGGTGGCCCTCCTGGCCGTCGTCGGCGACCGCGCCGAGGGCCACCGCCCCCCGGTGGCGGCGGCGGGCCTGCTCCTCTCCTGCGCCGCCCTGGTGTTCGCGGTAGCCAAAGTCATCGACGCCGTCCTGGCGGTGCGCCCGATGGAAGGAGCGGCGGTGGGAGCGGGGACCTGGGTGGTGGCCGCCGGCGCCGCCCTGGCGGTGCTGGGCAGCCTGCTCGCCTTCAGCCGGAGGATCGGCTGATCACCCGGCCGGGACGGCGAAGACCACGGTGAGGGCCACCCCTACCCCCAGGTAGGCGAACCCGGCCACCACCTGCCAGAAGGCAGTGTGATTGGGCTCGGCACTGAGCCGGCGGCGTCGTCGTCCCACGGGATCACGCTCCCACGGCGGCCTCCCCCGGGCCGGGGCGCCGTCCCCCGCCGGTTCCCCGCGGCGGCTGCCCCTACCGGCGAACGCCTCCCCGACCCCACCGACCGGGTTCCCGTACCCACTCCCCCGCACCCCGCCCACCAGCAACAGCAGGGCGCCCAGGGCGCTGTAGGTGTAGCCGACGGCGTCGGTGATCCGGGCCGAGGTCGCCAGCCAGACCACCCCACCGATCAGGCCGCCGGCCCCCAGCCCGAGGGCGAAGGCGGCCAGGTAGCCGGGAAAACGCTCCCGGAGGGGACTCACCGCCGGCGGCGTGGCGTCCATCGGGCCAGGGTAACGGGGGGCCGGCGAGCCGGAGGGAGCGCCCGCCCTAAGCTCGGCGGTCGATGCACCGCCCCCGGGTCGCTTACCTGGCTCTCGCCTTCGCCGCCCTGCTGTTCGGCTCCACCTTCGTCATCATCAAAGAGGCGATCGCCAGCCTGCCCCCGCTCGCCTTCGTGGGCTGGAGGTTCCTGCTGGGGGGGGTGGTGCTGACCGCTCTCGCGCCGCCCCTGGGCCGGGCGGTGTGGCACGACGGGGTGATCGCCGGGGTATGGCTCTTCGCCGGGTATGCCCTGCAGACGGTGGGCCTCGCCCACACCTCGGCCTCCAACTCGGGGCTGATCACCGGCCTCTACGTCGTCCTCACCCCGCTGGTGGCCGCGGCCGTCGCCCGCCGCGTCCCCGGGCTGCTCGTCTCCGGTGGGGCCCTGCTCGCCTTCGCCGGCCTCGCCCTCCTCACCCTGAACGACGGACTCAGCCTGCAGCGCGGTGACCTGCTCACCGTGGGGTGTGCCCTGTCTTATGCCGTCCACATCGTCTACCTGTCCCGGGTAGCCGCCCGCCACCGGGTCGTCCCTTTCACCGCCGTGCAGCTGCTGGTCACCGCCGCCGGGGGGCTGGCGGCTTCCGCCCTGTTCGAGGGACTGCCCCTCCCCCCCGCCGAGGCCTGGCCGGCTCTGCTCATGACCGGCCTGGCGGTCAGCGCCGGCGCCTTCCTCCTCCAGGTGTGGGCCCAGACGGTGATCGGCCCGTCGCGGACCGCCATCATCCTCGCCCTGGAACCGGCCTTCGCCGCGGCGGCGGCTGCCGTCGCGCTGGGCGAGCGCCTCTCCGGACGCGGCTGGGCCGGGGCAGCCCTGATCCTGGCCGGCATCTACCTGGCCCTGGCCGGGGAAGAGGAGCCGCTACCCACCGCCGAGGCGCTCACCCCCGCCCATTGAGGAACGCCGGTCTTCGAGCACCCGGCGGCCGTAGAGGGCGAGGCGCAGCAGCATCAGCAGCAGGAAGAGGAGCACCACCAGGGCGGCCAGCAGCTCCGGCCCCTCGAAATAGGCCGCCCGGCAGGAGGCGAGACCCCCATCACACAACCCCCAGCCGTCGCCGCCGCCCGCGAGGTCGAGCAGGACCAGCATGGGCACCAGCGCCACCCCCACCATGGCGGCGATGATCAACCCAATGGTCACGCGGATGACGGTCACCCGCCGAGGTTACCCCCCTTCCCCACACCGGCGACGCCCCTGGCGAGGCGAATGACAGGCCTGTAACCTCGGCTCATGACTCCCCAGCCCCCTGTCGCCGCCCGGGGTCGCCTGGACTACTTCCGGGAGCAGTTCACGCCCGCCGAGACCGCGGTGCTCGAGCGCTTCTTCACCAACACGACCGAGCCGGTCTTCGCGCTGATCAACCTGCCCGAGGTGGTCAAAGGGGCGCTGTTCGCCCGCTACAGCCGCACCACCGGCTCGTTGCGCCGCCTCTTCCTCGACGAGTTCTACGAGGCCCCCGAAGTCGCCATCGCCGCCGTCGCGGATCGAATGGGCGGGGAGGACCAGGCCGTCCGCATGGCGCGGGCCGAGGCCCTGTACCAGAAGGTGTTCACCGAATACGGAGACGACTCCGTGGCCCAACTGGGCGGGGCGCACCTGGCCTGCGAACAGGCCTCCAACCTGCTCACCAAGGTCCTGGAACGCGGCCGGCTGGCCTCCTATCTGGAGCAGAGCACCCGTTACCTGCGCTTCGACCGGCCGCTCGGCGGCCGCTACCGCTACCTGATCCCGCCCGAGTTAGCCGGGTCGTCGCTGGCCGCCGCCTACCGGCAAGTGCTGGACGGCCTCTTCGCCCTGTACTCCCGGCTGGTGAGCGTCCTCGAGGACCACTACCAGGCCCGCTACCCGCAGGCGGAATCGGACTCCGACGCGGTGTACCGAGCCAGCATCCGCGCCCGGGCCTACGACGACCTGCGCGGCCTGCTGCCCGCCGCCACCCTCTCCAACCTCGGCATCTATGCCAGCGGGCAGGCCTTCGAGGCGCTCCTCCTGCGGATGCGTGCCCACCCCCTGGCCGAGGCTCGCGAGTACGGCGGCCGCATGCTCAGCGAGCTGCGCCGGGTGATCCCGGCCTTCGTCCGCCGGGTCGATCTGCCCGATCGCGGCGAGGCCTGGAGCCGGTACT
Organism: uncultured Acidimicrobiia bacterium; assembly: GCA_964354255.1. Lineage (GTDB taxonomy): Bacteria > Actinomycetota > Acidimicrobiia > Spongiisociales > UBA11373 > VGBK01. Next base: position 27,093 of record CAYGYX010000004.1, read on the forward strand.
TCGCGGAGACGGCGGGTGGCATGGAGGAGATGGCCGCCCGATTCGCGCCCTCGCCCGAGCCGCGAGCGGAGGTGACGCTGGTCGACTGGGACCCCGACGCCGAGCGCAAGGTGGCCGCCGCCGCCCTGTATCCGCACACCGACCTGCCCGACGATCAGCTGCTCGACCACGTGCGCCGCCTGCCCGACGACCAGGTGGCAGCCCTCCTCTCGGCGTACGCCGGGCTCCGCGAGAACCGTCGCCACAAGCCGGGCAGGGGCATGGAGCGGGTGAGCTATCGCTTCGACCTGCTCTGCGACTACGGGATCTTCCGTGATCTGCAGCGCCACCGCATCCTCACCATCGACTGGCAGCGTCTGGGCACGGCCCACGGCTTCGTGACCCCGCCGGCCCTCGAGGAGGCCGGGGCCGCCGGCGACTGGCAACAGGCCATGGAGCAGACGGCGTCCCTTCACTCCCGGCTGGCCCCGGCCCTGGGGCCCGACGTGGCCCAGTACGCCGTGCCCTTCGCCTACCGCATCCGCTTCTGCGTTCAGTTGAACGCCCGCGCCGCCTTCCACATGCTGGAGCTCCGCACCCAGCCGGGCGGCCATCCCGGCTACCGCCGGGTCTGTGCCGAGATGCACCGGCTCATCGGCGAACAGGCCGGGCACCACCGCCTCGCGGCCGCCATGACCTTCGTCGACCACGGCGAGCACGGACTGGAGCGGTTGGAGTCCGAACGCCGGGCGGCGGCCCGGCGGGCCGCGACGACCACCCGGGCCGACCGCGGCTAAGGCCGCAGCGGAATGCGCAGTACCAGGTGGTCGCCGTCCACCGACCACGCTGCCGACGCCACCAGGGAATAGTCGGTGTGGTCCTGCTCCGCCGCCTCGACGTAGAGCCTGCGGGCCGGGCCTTCCAGCGGCGGGATGCCTCTCTCCCGGACCGCGGCGGCGCGCTGGCGGAAGCGCTCGAGGAAAGCGTCGACATCGAAATCGGCCATGGGTCCTCCGTCCCGGTGGTGGGTCAAGGCTAGGTGGCTCCGGAGTGCCGCGTCGCTCCGCCGGGCCCTCAAGGCTGGCAGGCCCAGAAGAACCACGGGCCCAGGCCCGAGGCCACCGACTCCCCCACCAAACAGGCGGCAGCGGCGCTGTTCGCCTCCGCGTCATCCGGGGTGGCGCCCGGGAACCCGGCCGCGGACGCCCGTTCCGGCCAGTACCGGAGCAGGTGCTGGAACAGGCCGGCCGTTCCGCTGAGCGGGTTGACGATGGCGGGATCGCCGAGGCTCTCACCGGCCAACACCGCCAGGGCCTGGTCCACCAGCTCAGCCGAAAAGTGGTGGGCCACCAGGGGCCGCCAACGCTCCACCATCGGAGCGAAGTGCCCGCTCTCCACCCCGGGCAGGGTGGTGGCCGAAGGGGCCGGGCCCGGCCCTCGGCCGGTCAGCGCATGATGGCCGTCGGCCCGAGTAGCTCCCGCAGCTCGGCGTAGAGGGCGGTCCGCGGCTCCACCCGGTGCTCGTCGCCCAGGCGCACCACGGTCTCCTGCTCCCCGGTCAGGTGCAGGTAGACCGGGGCAACCCCGGGGTGGTTGGCCAGGACGCCGCGCAGTCGTCCGGCCAGATCGCGCGACATCCTGGTCGCCGGCACCTGCAGGCGCACAGCCGGCCCGCTGGAGAGATCGGGCTCGGCCAGCGACTGGGCCACCAGCTTGACGCCGTCGCCCCGCTGGTCCACCCGTCCGGCTACCACCAGCACGGCATCGGGGCGAACCCGGTGGCCGTGCTCGGCGGTGGTGCGCGGGAAACAGACCACTTCCACGCTCCCCTCGAGGTCCTCCAGTTGGAAGATGAGCATGAGCTCGCCGTTGCGGGTGTAACGCCGGCTCACCCCCGCCACGATCCCCCCGACCGTGACCGCCGCCCCGTCCTTCTCGTCGGCGAGGGCGGCGATGGAGGTCGTAGCCGCCGCCCGCAACGCCGCTTCCACCCCGAACAGGGGATGGTCGGAGACGTAGAGGCCGAGCATCTCCTTCTCGAAGGAGAGCAGCGCGGGCTTGTCCCACTCGGTCGCCGGCACGGCCACCGATTCCGCCTGCAGGAACGGCTCTTCCGCACCGAACAACGAGTACTGGCCCATGTCCTCGGCCCGGCGCCGCGCCACCGCCGCATCGATCACCTGCTCGTGCACCGTCAACAGGCCCTTGCGGGGAGCGCCGGTGGCGTCGAAACCCCCCGCTTTGATCAGCGACTCCACGGTGCGCTTGTTGAGAACCATGGTGTCGACCCGCCGGGCGAAGTCGGTGAAGTCGGCAAAGGGCCCGTGGCGCTGCCGCTCGCGGGCGATGAGCTCGACCACCCCTTCCCCTACGTTGCGCACCGCCGACAAGCCGAAGAGCACGACCCCATTGCGGGCGGCGAAATCCGACTCGGAGCGATTCACGTCGGGGACGAGCACCCGCACGCCCATCGTCCGGCACTCGTTGAGGTAAACGGCGGTGCGTTCCTTGTCACGCTTGGCGGAGGTGAGCAGGGCGGCCATGTACTCGGCCGGGTGGTGCGCCTTGAGCCAGGCCGTCTGGTAGGCGATCAGGGCGTAGCCGGCCGCGTGCGACTTGTTGAACCCGTACCCGGCAAAATGGGAGATATCGGCGAACAGTCGGCTGGCCAGGGCCGGGGGGTGGCCCTTGGAGGCACAGCCCTGCACGAACTGCTCCTCCTGGCGGGCCATGACCACCGGGATCTTCTTGCCCATGGCCTTGCGCAGCGTGTCGGCCTCAACCATGGAGTACCCGGCCATGATCTCGGCCGCCTGCATGACCTGCTCCTGGTACACCATGATCCCGTAGGTCTCGGCCAGGACGCCGGACAGGTCAGGATGCGGGTACTCCACCGGCGCCCGCCCGTTCTTGCGGTCGGCGTACAGGTTGTGGGTGCCGGCCCCCAGCGGCCCGGGACGGTAGAGGGAGACCAGGGCGATGATGTCCTCGAAGCGGTCGGGACGAAGGCTGCGCATCAGCGCCCGCATCCCGCTCCCCTCCAGCTGGAAGACGCCCATGGAGTCGCCCCGGGAGAGCATGGCGTAGACCTCGGGGTCGTCCAGGGGCACCCGGTCGATGTCGGGGCGCTCCCCGGTGTTCTCGGCGATCAGCTCCAGCGCTCGCTCGATGGTGGACAGGTTGCGCAGCCCCAGGAAGTCCATCTTGAGCAGACCCAGCTCCTCGATGGCGTGCATCTCGTACTGGGTGACGACCTCGGCCCCCTCGCCCTTCTGCTGGACGGGGACGATCTCGGTGAGGGGCTGCGGGGAGATGACCACCGCCGCGGCGTGGATGGAATCCTGGCGGCGCAAGCCCTCGAGGCCGCGGGCCGTGTCGATGACCCGCCGCGCATCGGGATCGCCGGCGTGCATGTCCCGCAGCCCGGCGGCGTTGGCGTAGAAGTCCCGCACAATCTGCTCGGCCCCCTCCGCCGGGGCCTCCAGGGCCTGGACCAGGGTGGCCTCCCGGCCCAGGATGGCCGGCGGCATCGCCTTGGCCACCCGGTCCCCGACCGCGTAGGGCAGCCCGAGCACCCGGGCGGAATCGCGCAGGGCCTGGCGGCCCTTGATGGTGGAGAAGGTGACGATCTGGGCGACGTGGTCCGAGCCGTAGCGCTCGGACACGTAGCGGATCATCTCCCCCCGGTACCGCTCGTCGAAGTCCATGTCGATGTCGGGCAACTGTCGGCGGCCGGGGTTGAGGAAGCGCTCGAAGATCAGGCCGTAGCGGAGGGGATCCAGGTCGGTGATACGCAGCGCATAGGACACGATGGAGCCGGCGGCGCTCCCCCGGCCGGGACCGGTGCGAATGCCCTGCTCCCGCGCGTAGCGCATGAGGTCCCAGACGATCAGGAAGTAGGCGGGGAAGCCCATCTCCTCGATGACCCGCAGCTCGTACTCGAGCCTCTCCCGCACCTCCGGCGGCAGGATCTCGCCGTAGCGCTCCCGGGCCCCCGCCTCGGCCAACCGCCGCAGGTAGGAGGTCTCGCTGTAGCCCGAGGGCACCGGGAAGTGCGGCAGCAGGATGCGCCCGAACTCCATCTTCTGCTCGGCCCGCTCGGCGATGGCCAATGTGTTGTCGCAGGCGCCGGGGAACTCGTCGTCGGGGAAGAGCGCCCGCATCTCCCGGGCCGACTTCACCCAGTAGCCCTCGCCGTGGAAGCGGAACCGCTTCTGGTCGGCCATCTGCGCGCCGGTCTGGATGCAGAGGAGCACGTCGTGGTTCTCCGCCTCCTCCCGTCGCGTGTAGTGGCAGTCGTTGGTAGCCAGCAACGGCGCCCCGACCTCCCGGGCGATGGCCAGCAGATCGGGCAGCACCCGCTGCTGGGCCGGCACCCCGTGATCCATGACCTCGACGAAGTAGTTGTCCTTCCCGAAGATGTCCTGGTACATCCCGGCCGCGGCCACCGCCGCCCGGAAGTCGCGGGCCACCCCGACGTTGCCCTCCTCGTCGTAGGCATCGGGGGCGAGCAGCTGGGGCACGTGGCCCCCGAGGCAGCCGGTCGTGCCGATGAGCCCGGCGGCGTGCTCGGCGAGCAGCTCCCTATCCAGGCGGGGCTTGTAGTAGAAGCCCTCCAGGAAGGCCCGGCTGGCCAGCTTGACCAGGTTGTGATACCCGGTGTCGTTCACCGCCAGCAGGGTGATGTGGTAGCGCAGATCCTCGCGGCGCGAGGGGCGATCGAAGCGGGAACCGGGGGTCAGGTAGCCCTCTATGCCGATGATCGGCTTGATCCCGGCCGCGGTCGCCGCCTTGTAGAAGTCCACGGCCCCGTAGAGCACCCCGTGGTCGGTGATGGCGGCCGCCGGCTGGCCGTCGGCGGCCACCGCCGCCACTACCTCCTCGACACGGCCGGCCCCGTCGAGCATCGAGTACTCGGTGTGGAGATGCAGGTGAACGAAGCCCGGCTGGTGCACTCGGGTCCCCGAACTACAGAGGTGTAAGAGCCCGGCCGCACCTTACCACCGGCACCGGAGCCCCGTCCCACCCGGGGCTGCCCCGGGTTCCCCTAAAATCCCTCGCCGTAGGCGACCACCTGACCCTGGGGGACCCCATGAATCTCGGTTACGACGGGAAGCTGTTCATCCTGGCCTTCGACCATCGGGGCAGCTTCCGCAAGAAGATGTTCGGCATCAGCGGGCGGGAGGCCACCGCCGAGGAGCAAGCCCGCCTCAACGACGCCAAGCTCCTGGTATGGGAAGGCTTCCGGGCGGCTCTCGCGGCCGGGGTCCCCACCGCCGCCGCCGGCGTGCTGGTCGACGAGGAGATGGGGGCCGAGGTGGCCCGGTTCGCCACCGCCGCCGGGGTGCTCCTGGCCATGCCGGTAGAGAGGTCCGGCGAGGATGTCTTCGACTTCGAGTTCGGCGACGACTTCGGGGCCCACATCGAGTCCTTCAACCCCGACTTCGCCAAGGTCCTCGTGCGCTGGAACCCCGACGACGACCCCGCCATCAAGCAGGAGCAGGGCGAGCGGCTGCGCCGCCTCGGCGACTGGCTGCACACCCGGGGCCGCAAGTACCTCTTCGAGCTGCTGGTGCCCGCCAGCCAGCGTCAGCTGGCCCTGGTGGGTGGGAACGGGGCCGACTACGACGCCCATCTCCGCCCCGGCCTCATGCTGGAGGTCATCTACGAGATCCAGGAGGCGGGGATCGAGCCCGACGTCTGGAAGATCGAGGGCATTGACGCTCGCGAGGACTGCGAGCTGATCTCCCGCCTCGTCCGCCGCGACGGGCGCGACGGCGTCAAGGCGGTGGTGCTGGGACGGGGCGCCGACGAGGCCAAGGTCGAGCACTGGGTGCGCACAGGGGCGGCCGTGCCCGGCTACGTCGGGTTTGCGATCGGCCGCACCATCTGGTGGGACGGAGTGCAGGGCTGGAAGGACGGCACTCTGAATCGGCCGCAGGCGGTGGAGGCCATCGCCGCCGCCTACCGGCACTTCGTGGACGTCTACCAACAGGCGGCGCGCTAGCGCCCGCCCGGCGTTGAGGAGGCGGCAGTGAAGATCGGGATCCTGACCGGCGGAGGCGACGTCCCCGGCCTCAACCCCTGCATCAAGGCGGTCGTCCTTCGGGCGGCGGAGCAGGGTCATCAGGTGGTCGGCATCCGCCACGGGTGGGGCGGGCTGCTCGACGCCAATCCGGACGACCCCCAGGCGATGGCAGAGAACCTGGTGCCGCTCGACCCGGCGGCGGTACGCACCATCGACCGCAGCGGCGGCACGGTGCTGCACACCTCCCGCACCAACCCCGGCCGGGTGGGTGCCAAGAGCGTGCCCGCGTTCCTCGCCGCCGAGGCCGTCGGGGAAGCTCCCTTCGATTTCACCCCGCACGTGTTGCGGCTGCTGGAATCGCAGGGCATCGAGGTGGTCATCCCCATCGGCGGCGACGACACCCTCTCCTACGCCTTGCGCCTCCACGACGAGGGGGTGAAGGTCATCGCCATCCCCAAGACCATGGACAACGACGTCCACGGCACCGACTACTGCATCGGCTTCTCCACGGCGGTGACCCGCGGGGTGCAGTTCGTCCACAACTTGCGCACCGCCACCGGCTCGCACGAGCGGATCGCCGTGGTCGAGTTGTTCGGTCGCTACAGCGGGGAGACCTGCCTGGTCACCAGCTACCTGGCCGGGATCGATCGCGCGGTCATCTCGGAGGTGCCGGTGGACATCCACCGGCTGGCCGCGCTGTTGATGGCCGACAAGGCGGCCAACCCGAGCAACTACGCCATGCTGGCCATCTCCGAAGGGGCGGTGATCGAAGGCGGTGAGATGTTCCTCAGCGGGGAAGAGGATGCCTACGGCCACCGCAAGCTGGGCGGGGTGGGAGCGCAGGCCGGCGACATGATCCGGCAGATCACCGGGCAGGGCATCATCCTCCAACAGGTCGCCTACCTGATGCGGTCGGGCAGCCCCGACTCGCTGGACCTCATGGTCGCCACCAACTACGCCATCATGGCCGCCGACCTGGCAGTCGAGGGCCGCTCCGGGCGCATGGTGGCGCTGCGCGGCGGCACCTACACCAACGTGCCCATCTCGGTGACCCGCGAAGGAGTCAAGCGAGTCGACGTCGACGAGCTGTACGACGTCACCGAATACCGACCCAAGGTGCGCCACGTGGGCGGCAAGCCCATGTTCCTCTACTGAGAGGGCGCGGCCACGGGCTCGTCGCGGGACCAGCGTGCGGTGCGGGCCCGAGCCGGGGTGTGATAATCCCCCAGAACTAGCGAAACCTGCTCTGAGGAGGCGCCATGGCCGTTATCGGCGTGCTCACGGCCGGGGGCGACTGCCCCGGGCTCAACGCGGTGATCCGGGGAGTCACCGCCCGCGCCCTGTACCGGGGGGACTCGGAAGTGGTGGGCATCCTCCACGGCTGGGAAGGCCTCATGGAGGGGGAGACGATGCCGCTGGACCGCCATGCGGTGCGGGGCATCCTCGGGCGGGGAGGGACCATCCTCGGCACTTCCCGCAAGGACCCCTATGTGCACGGCGACGGCTACCACAGCATACGGCGCACCGTGGAAGCCAACGACCTCGACGTGGTGGTGGTCATCGGCGGCGACGGCACCCTGAAGACGGCCCTCCGCCTCGCCGACGAGGGCCTGCCGGTGGTCGGGGTCCCCAAGACCATAGACAACGACATCGCCGCCACCGACTTCACCTTCGGCTTCGACACCGCCGTGCAGATCGCCACCGACGCCATCGACCGCCTCACCACCACCGCCGAGTCGCACAATCGGGTGATCCTGGTGGAGGTCATGGGTCGGACCAAGGGCTGGATCGCCACCTACGCCGGCTTGGCCGGGGGCGCCGATGCCATCCTGATCCCCGAGGTCCCCGTCCCCCTCGAGGAAGTGGCCACCATCCTCCGCCGCCGCCATCGCCACGGCCACGCCTACTCGATCGTGGTGGTGGCCGAGGGCATTGAGCCGCCGGTCAAGACCAAGCGACCGAAGGACATCTTCGGATTCGAGCGGCTCGGCGGGGTCGCCTACCAGATCGCCCCCATCCTCGAGAAGCTGACGGGCTTCGAGACCCGGGTGACCGTGCTCGGCCACCTCCAGCGGGGGGGCACCCCCACCGCCTTCGACCGCGTCCTGGCCACCCGCCTGGGGGCCGCCGCCGCCGACCTGGCGGCCGAGGGCCGACATCGGGTCATGGTCGCCATGCGGGGCAGCCGGATTGTCGACGTGCCGCTCGACGAGGGTTGCGCCGAAGCACGCGGGGTCGACCCGGAGCTCTTCGCCATCGCCCGGTCGTTCTTCGGGTAGCGAGCCCCCGGCCCTCTCCGCGCCCCGGCGTCCGCCGGTTCAGGTCCCCGGTCCCTCGAGTGCCGGCTCCCCCAGCCGGCCCACTGCCGCCTCGAGGTCGGGGGGAAGGGGCGACTCCACCTCGACCAGCTCACCGGTGATGGGATGGGTGAAGCGGAGGCGGGCAGCGTGGAGGAACTGCCGGGGGGCGAGCCCGTCCCGGTGGCCGTAGACGGGGTCGGCCACCACCGGGTGCCCTATCGAGGCGAGGTGCACCCTGATCTGGTGGGTGCGCCCCGTCTCGAGAGTGACCTCGAGAAGCGCCAGCCGAGCGGCCGGCCAGCGGGCCAGGCATCGGTAGTGAGTGCGGGCCGAGCGCCCGGCGGGCTCGACCTGCACCAGGCCGTGCCGGCGTGAGTGCCGCCCGAGCGGGGCATCGATGGTGCCGGTAGCCGCGTCGGGCTCACCGTGCACCAGGGCCAGATAGGTCCGCTCCACCAGGTGCCGGGCGATGGCCCGCCGCAGGGCAGCCCAGGCGTCGGCGGTCAGCGCCACCGCCAGGAGGCCCGAGGTATCCCGATCGAGCCGGTGCACGATCCCCCAGCGGCCCTCCTCCCCCACCCCCCGGACCTGCGGCCATCGCTGCAGTATGCCCCCCGCCAGGGTGCCCGGGCCGCGTCCGGCGCCGGGGTGGACGACCACCCCGGCGGGCTTGTCGACCACCGCCAGGTGCGCGTCCTCGTAGCGCACCCCGAAGGGGATCTCCTCGGGCGCCAGCATGGGCGCCGGTCCCGGCAGCTCGACCGTCACCACCTGGCCCACCGCCAATGCGCGGCGCGGCGACAGGGGGACACCGTCGAGAGTGGCCGCCCCTTCCTCCAGCAGGCGCCGGGACAGCGAGCGGCTCACCCCGGCCAGCACGCCGACCACCTTGTCGGCGCGTCCGCCGGCCAGGTCCGGGGGGACCTCAAGACGCCGGGTCGGCATCGCCCCGGTTCTCCCGGGACAGCACGAAAGCGGCCAGCAGGGCGAGGGCGGCCCCCACCGTGATGGCGCTGTCGGCCACGTTGAAGGCGGGGAAGTACTCGAAGTCGACGAAGTCCACCACCCGGCCGTCGAGCAGCCCCGGTCCCCGGAAGAGGCGGTCGCCCAGGTTGCCCAGGGCCCCGCCCAGCACCAGGCCCATGGCCACCGCTTCGAGCCGTCCCGGCAGGCGATGCACCACCAACACGATGAGCACCACGGCGGCGACGGCTCCCAGGGCGATGAAGGACCCCGCCCCAGGCAGCAGCCCGAAGGCGGCCCCGGGATTGGTCACGTAGCGCAGGAAGAGCACCCCCGGTATGAGCTCGATGGGGTTGCCCGGCAGCGTGCTCACCGCCCACCATTTGGTCAGCTGGTCGGCGGCGATCACCGCGACGGCGACGAGCAGGGGCAGGCGGCGCGAGGTCACCGGTGGTTGGCGGCGCAGTTGACGCAGAACCTGGTGTGCGGCAGGGCGTCGAGGCGGGCCACCGGGATCCCCTTGCCGCAACCTTCACAGATGCCGTAGACCCCGCCCCCGAGACGGCCCAGGGCTCCGTCGACCTGGGCGAGCAGATCGCCGGCGTTGCGAGCCAGCGAGAGCTCCTTTTCCATTTCGAAGGCCAACGATCCGCCCTCGGCGGTGTTGGGGTCGGGGCTGCGCTCGGAGGAAGTCTCGGTGAGCCGCACCTCCTCCCGCTGCGCCTCGATCTCCTCGATCACCGTGAGCAAACGACGACGCTCTTCTTCGAGCCGGCGGCGGAAGCGATCGAGGGTCGACTGGGCCAGTATTCGTGCCACGGGACCTCCTGGGACGGGGGAGGCTAGCACGGCCCGGCCCGCTTCACGGGGCGTCGGGCGGGCAGGCCAGCAGGCCCGCGAGGCGCTCCGCGGCGGTGCCGCTCGTCACCCCGGTCACGAGCACCTGCTTGCGTCTCGAGGCGGCCCCGGCGACCACCTCCGCCCGGCCGCCGCCGAGGGCGCGGGCGATGAGGTCGGCCGCTGCCCGGTTCGCCTTCCCCCCCTCGGCCGGGGCGCTCACCCGCACCCGCAGCGCCCCGTCGTGGAGGCCCACGATCTCCGAGCGCGCCGCTCCGGGCACGACCCACGCCTCGACCACGACCCCGTCCGGGTGAGCGCGCAGCGGCAGGCCGGCAGCCATCGGTCCGGATGGTACGGCGCGACCGCGCCGGCGGCAGTGCGGACTACCATCCCCGACCACGGCGCCGACGGGGACGCGCCGCCCGGACCGGGGCCCAGCGAGCCGGCAGATGGTGTGAGGCCGGTGCCTACGGCCCGGAGCGGACATCACCCCCGAGCCGCGGGAAGAACGGGCCGCCCGGCCTCAGTAGAACCCGCCGGCACCCCTCCGAGATGGGGCCAACGAGCGGCCGTCCACCGGGACGGCAAGCCGGGTGGTACCGCGGGCTCCGCCCGTCCCGGCGGCAAGAGGTAGCCGACCGAGGACGCCATGGCCGAGCACAGGGCATTCGCCAGAGCCACACCGGAGATCTCCTTCCCCGCGCTCGAGGAGGGCGTGCTCAACCTGTGGGACGAGATCGGGGCCTTCCCCGCCTCGGTCGCCATGCGCCCCGAGGAGTCCGAGTTCACCTTCTACGACGGGCCTCCCTTCCCCACCGGGAGCCCCCACTACGGGAACCTCCTCGCCGGAGTGCTCAAGGACGTGGTGCCCCGTTACTGGACTATGCGCGGGCACCGGGTGGTGCGCCGCTTCGGCTGGGACACCCACGGCCTCCCCATCGAGATGGAAGTACAGCAGCAGCTCGGGCTCTCGGGCCCGGCGGAGATCGAGGCCTTCGGGGTGGAGCGCTTCAACGAGGCAGCCCGAGCCCGGGTGGCCGCCAACACCGAGCCGTGGCGGGCCATCACCCGCCGCATCGGCCGCTGGGTCGACTTCGAGAACGACTACAAGACGCTCGACCCCAGCTTCATGGAATCGGTCTGGTGGGTCTTCCGCCGCCTCTGGGACCAGGGGCTCGTCTACCAGGACTTCAAGGTCCTCCCCTACTCATTCGGGGCGGCCACCCCGCTCTCCAACTTCGAAGCCAACATGGACTACCGGGACGTCGAGGACCCGTCGCTGACCGTGCGCCTCGAGCTGGTCGAGGGGCGGGGCCCGGCGGCCCCCGGCGATTACCTACTGGTGTGGACCACCACCCCCTGGACCCTGCCCGCCAACCTGGCGGTGGCGGTCGGCGCCGAACTCGAGTACGTGCGCATCGATGCCCCGGTCGGAGGGCACGATGGCCGCTACTGGGTGGCCGCCGACCTGGTCCCCTCCTATTGGCCGGACCACGCCCTGCACCCCGCCGCCACCGCCCGGGGAGCCGACCTGGTCGGGGCCGTCTACCGCCCTCCCTTCGACTACTTCGCCGGCGAGCGGGAACGGGGGGCCTTCGCCGTCATCGCCAGCGACGACGTCAGCACCGAGGAAGGCACCGGGTTGGTGCACATGGCCCCTGCCTACGGCGAGGCCGACTTCCTCGCCCTGCAGGCGGCCGGCCTTTCGGTGCTGGTCGACCCCACCGACGCCGAGGCCCGCTTCACCGCCGCGGTGCCGGAGGTGGCCGGGATCAACGTCAAGGAAGCCGACCCCATCCTCCTCCGCCTGCTGAAGGAGCGGGGGGCCCTCGTGCAGAGCGGGCGCATCGTCCACTCGTACCCGTTCTGCTGGCGCACCGGCACTCCCCTGATCTACAAGGCCATCCCCACCTGGTTCGTCCGTGTCGAGGCACTACGCGAGCGCATGGTCGAACTGAACAGCACCGTCCACTGGGTGCCCGGCCACGTCGGCGAGCGCCGCTTCGGCAACTGGCTGTCCCAGGCTCGCGACTGGGCCATCAGCCGCAACCGCTACTGGGGCTCCTGCCTCCCGGTGTGGGAGTGCGCCTCGTGCCGGGAGCGAGTGTGCGTGGGATCTATCGAGGACCTGCACCGGCGCTCCGGGGTGTGGCTCACCGACCTGCACAAGCACGTCGTCGACCGGGTCACCTTTCCCTGTCCTGCCTGCGGCGAGGTCATGTCGCGCGTCCCTGAAGTACTCGACGTCTGGTTCGAATCGGGGGCGATGCCCTATGCGCAGCACCACTATCCCTTCGAGGAGGCCGAGGCCTTCCCCCGCCGCTTCCCGGCCGACTACATCGCCGAGGGCCTCGACCAGACCCGGGGCTGGTTCTACACCCTGCTGGTGCTCTCCACGGCCCTCTTCGACCAGGCCCCCTTCCGCAACTGCGTGGTCAACGGCCTCATCCTGGCCGAGGACGGGCGCAAGATGTCCAAGAGCCTCCGTAACTACCCGGACCCGTTCGCCCTCATCGAGAGCACCGGGGCCGACGCCCTCCGCGCCTACCTGATCAACTCGCCGGTGGTCCGGGCGGAACCGCTCCGCTTCTCCGAGTCGGGAGTGCGCGAGGTGGTGCGCACCGTGATGCTCCCCCTGTGGAACGCCTACTCGTTCTTCACCACCTACGCCGCCGCCGACGGCCTCGGTGCCGCCGACCTGGCGGCGGCCCCTGCTCCCACCCAGCGCCCCGAGATCGACCGTTGGATCCTCTCGATGCTGCAGACCCTGGTGCGCCGGGTCAACCGGGAGATGGAGGGCTACTACCTGTACGACGTCGTCCCCCCGCTGATCGCCTTCATCGACGATCTCACCAACTGGTACATCCGCCGCTCGCGACGCCGCTTCTGGCGCCAGCGCAACGCCGGCAGCCCCGCGGTGCAGCGGGACACGCTGGCCGCCTTCGCCACCCTCTACGAAGTCCTCGTCGCCTTCGCCAAGGTGATGGCCCCGGTGCTCCCCTTCATCACCGAGGCCCTCTACCAGGCCCTGGTGGTGGAACAGGCCTCGCCCGGTGAGACGCCGCCCCGCAGCGTGCACCACTGCGACTACCCGGAGGGCGACGCCGCCCTGATCGACCAGGACCTGGAGCATCAGATGGCGCTGGTGCGCGCCGTGGTGGGCCTGGGCCGGGGGCTGCGACGGACCCATGCCGTACGGGTGCGCCAGCCCCTCCCCTCTCTCGTCGTGGTCAGCCACGATCCGGGGGTACGTGCCGCGGTGGACGCCCACGCCGAACTGATCTCCGACGAGCTGAACGTCAAGCTGGTCGCCACCAGCGAGGACGAGCGGGCCCACGCCCACCTGAGCGCCAAGCCCAACTACCGCCGCCTCGGGCCGCGCCTCGGGGCTCGCATGAAGGAGGTGGCCGCCGCCGTCGAGTCCCTCGACGAGGCGGCAGTCGCCCGGCTCCTCGGCGGCGAGGCGCTCACCGTCGCCGGTGAGCAGCTCGGCCTGGACGACGTGGTGGTGGCCCGCCGACCCCGGCCCGGGGTGGTGGTCGCCGCCGACGACCGCCTGTCGGTGGCGCTCGACACCACCGTCACCCCTGCCCTCGCCCGGGAGGGCCTGGCGCGGGAGGTCGTGAAGGTGGTCCAGGGCCTGCGGCGCACCGCCGGGCTCGAGGTCTCCGACCGCATCACCCTGTCGTGGGCGAGCGATTCGCCCCGGGTCGCCGAGGCCATGGCCGAGCACGGGGAGTGGCTCGCCGGCGAGGTCCTCGCCGTAGCCCTGACGGCCGCCCCCCCGGGCTCGGGCACGCCCTTCGAGGTGGATGGAGAGCACATCGAGGTCTCCATCGCCCGGCCTTGAGGCCGGCTCAGCAGAGCGCGGCGGCCAGCAGGTTGAGCAGCAGGATCACGATGAGCGGGGAAAGGTCGATGGCCACCGACCCCACCCGCAGCGGCGGCACCAGGGCCCGCACGGGGGCCAGCACCGGCTGGGTGACCAGCCGCAGCACCCGCCGCACCCGCCCCACCGGGTGCTCGTCCCCGACCGGTATCCACTCCAGGACCACCCGGGCGAACAGCACCATGGCCAGGACCTGCAGCAGGAAACAGACCACCCGCACCGGTCAGACGCCTTCAGAGGACTGGTAGTAGCCCAGGCTCTGCAGGCGGCGCCGTTCGTCTCGCCCGACGTTCACGTTGGCCGGGGTCACCAGGATCACCCCCTGGCCGATCTTGCGCATCGACCCCCCGAGGGCGTAGGTGAGCCCGCTGGCGAAGTCGACCAGGCGGCGCACCATGGCCGGCTCGACCTTGCGCAGGTCGAGGACCACCGGTGAGTTGGCCCGAATGTGATCGGCCAGCAGCTGGGCGTCGGCATAGCTGCGAGCGGTGATGATGTGTGTCTCCAGGTCGTGGTCGGTCACGGTGCGGACCGCGCTGTAGTCGCTCGTGTCCATGATGACGCCGGCGTCGGTGAGGGCGCCTTCCGCGCTCGTGCGGCGCCGGGGCGCGTTCGGCGGCTCTACCCGCCGGCCCCCAGGGGCGAAGCGGGCGTTCGGCGGCTCCACCCGCCGCCCGCCGGAGGCCACCGGCTCCTGCCGCCGGCCCGGGGTCACGGTCACCGCGGGTTCCTCCGGGGCAACTTCGGGCCGGTACCGGGCGCCGGACATCCCCGCCGGCGAGGCCGCCTCAGAGGCGGACTCGTCCTCGTCTACGAGCCCCAGGTAGAAGAGAGACTTCTGCCACAGGTTGGCCATGCCGATTACCCCCGCCTTCCGCTCTCCGGGAACGGTCCAAAGATAGCCCGTCCTACCCGCAACAGGGTGGCACCTTCCTCCACCGCCACCTCGAAGTCCTCGGTCATCCCCATCGACAGCTCGGTGAGGCCCGGCCAGCGCCGGGCCAGCCGGGCACCGAGCGCGGCCAGCTCCCGGAAATGGGGCCGCGCATCCTCCGGCCTCCCGGGCAGCGGCGGGATGGTCATGAGGCCGCGTACCTCGATGCCCAGGCCGACCGCCGTCTCCACCAGCGACTCGGCCTCGCCGGGGAGCACTCCCCCCTTTTGCGCCTCGCCGGCCACGTTGACCTGGACGAGCACCGGCGGCGGCAGGCCGGGGCCCTTCACCCAGTAGCCGGCCGCCTCGGCCCGGTCCAGGGAGTGCAGCAAGTGAGTCAACGGGCGCACCCGAGCCACCTTGTTCCCCTGGAGGCGGCCGAGGAAGTGCCAGCGGGCGTCGCCGGGCAGCATGGCCGCCCGATCCACCAACAGGGAGGCGCGGTTCTCCCCGAAGTCCCGCTGCCCCGCGTCGTAGGCGGCCCGCAGCGCGAGCGGGCCGGCGGTCTTGCTCACTGCCACCAGCTTGATCTCCCCCGGAGCGCGCCCCACCCGGGCCGCCGCCGCGGCGATCCGCTCGTGGACCTCGGTCAGCCGGCCGGCAACCATGCCACCGCCACCTGACGCCGCCGGGTCCCGTCCCGGCGGTAGGAGTGATAGCCGGTGCCGCAGCACGTGCACTCCGGCGACCGCCACACCTCCACGCCGCCGAGGCCTGCCACCACCGCGGCCGGAAGGTCGATGCTCGTCGCGCCCGTGCGGGCCACCGCCCGGAAAGCGGGCAACGCGGCCGCCACCTCCGGGCCGACCGTGAAGCAACAGGGACCGATGCCCGGCCCCACCGCCGCCCGCCGCGGCACCAGACCCTCTGCCTCCATGGCGCCGCGCAGGGCGGCCACCACGCCGGCGGCCGCGCCCCGCCAGCCCACGTGGGCCAGGCCCACCCCGCCCGTGGCCTCAAGCACCACCGGCAGGCAATCTGCCGTGCCCACCGCCAGGGGGAGCCCGGCGGTCGTCGTGAAGAGAGCGTCCCCATCACCTAGCAGGCCGGGGTCGGAGGCACGCCACACCCGTCGCCCGTGCACCTGATGCAGATAGGCCCACGCCTCGGGCAGCCCCTGGTCGCGGGAGATACGGCGCCGGGCCGCCTCATCGGACCGCCCGTCACCGTCGGCGGCAGCTCCGAAGGCCGCCCCTCGGAACCCGGGTGGTCGGATCATCCTTTCAGGAAATCGGGGATCTCGATGTCCTCGATGCCGCCCTCGCGACCTCCGGCCCGGCCCTCTTCGCCCTCCGCCGGAGTGCCCGGGTGGGGTCGAGGAGCCGTGCCGGCGCCCGGGCGCAGCGAGGGCCGGCTGTGGTCGATGTCGAAGCCGGCCGCGATCACGGTTACCCGCATCTCTTCGCCCAGGGAATCGTCCACGATCGCCCCGAAGATGACGTTGGCGTCCGGGTCGCAGTGCTCCGAGATCGCGATGGCGGCGGTGTTGACCTCATGCAGCGTCAGGTTGGAGGGCCCGGCTATGGAGAGCAGCACGCCGCGCGAGCCCTCCATCGAGGTCTCCAGCATGGGGCTGGCCATGGCCTTGCGCGCCGCCTGCTGGGCGCGGTTCTCACCGGTTGCCCGCCCGATGCCCATGACCGCGGACCCGGCCCCCTTCATGACTGCCCGCACGTCGGCGAAGTCCACGTTGATGAGCCCGGGAGTGGTGATGAGATCGGTGATGCCGCCCACTCCGTGCAAGAGGACCTCGTCGGCCATGCGGAACGCATCGACCATGGGTAGCTCGGCATCGGCGTGCTCGAGGAGCCGCTGGTTGGGGATGATGATGAGAGTGTCCACGGCCGAACGCAGCGCCTGGATACCTTGTTCTGCCTGCACGGAACGCCGGCGGCCCTCGAAGCCGAACGGGCGGGTGACCACGGCCACCGTCAGCGCCCCGACGCTGCGGGCCGCCTCGGCCACCACCGGCGCCGCCCCGGTGCCGGTGCCACCGCCTTCCCCGGCGGTGACGAACACCATGTCGGCGCCGCGCACCGCCTCCTCGATCTCGGCCCGATGCTCCTCGGCGGCCGCCTTGCCCACCTCGGGGTCGGCGCCCGCCCCCAGGCCGCGGGTCATGCTCCGCCCGATGTCGAGCTTGATGTCGGCGTCGGACATGAGGAGGGCCTGCGCGTCGGTGTTGATGGCGACGAACTCCACACCGCGCAAGCCGGCCTCGATCATGCGGTTGATGGCGTTCACGCCGCCCCCGCCGACCCCAACCACTTTGATGACCGCCAGGTATGCCTGCATCCCCTGCTCCGTGGTCAGCATCTGGGTCCTCTCAGACCGTTTCTGCGGTGGGCGGTGCGACATGACGCCACCTCCATGAACCTTTCGTGGAAGGTTAGTGCTCGGCGGAGCCTGCGAGTCATCCCAGATCTCACCCTTCACCACAGCTTCACCCCGGGGGCTCTCCCTCGCCGTCCCCGGCTTCTTCCATCGGACCGGTCACCGCCGGGCGGGTCGGAGCGATCAGGTCCACCTGCGAACCCACCGGCAGCCCTCGTGCCAGCAGAGCGGCGAGCGCCCTCCCCTTGTCGGCCAGTTGGGTCGCCGGGCCGAGACGGGCCCGGCAGCCGTCCGCCTCCAGCCACAGCTCGCCCCCCTCGCGAGTGACCCAGGCCCGTGCGGCCAGTTCCGGGCCCAGCGCCACCCCCAGGCCGGCCAGTTCCCCCCATTCGCTCCCCTCCGGCTGCTCGCCGGCCTCGTGGTCGGGGTAGAACACCTCCGCCCGCAGCACCCCCTCGCCGGGGGCATCAGCCGTGGCGATCACCACCCCGGCTCGGGCCACCAGCATCCACGACTCCCCACCGGCCACCCACACTGCCGGCGTGTGCTCCAGGACCTCGACGACCAGGCGGCCGGGGAAGATCCGGTCGACCCGCACTTCGCGCACCCAGGGGTCGGCGGCCACCGCCTCCTCGATCTCGCCCGGATTCAGCCAGATCATGATGGCTCCCTCGCCCACCCCGGCGGCCGCCAGGCGTCCGTCGACATCGGCGTGAACTGCTCCCAGGATCTCGACCTCTCGCACCGACATCCAGGGCGAGTGGAGGACGACGGCCGCGGCTCCCACCAGGAGCATCCCGCCGATCCCCAGCGTCCATCCCCACCGGCGGGCCCGAGGCGCCCCCGGCCGGGATCGGGCGGGGGCAGCAAGGGGACGATTCACGACCGCTCGCGGAAGGGCCCGACGAAACGGACCTCGGGCTCCAGTGCCACGCCGGCGCCCTCCTGCACCCGGCGCTGCACCTCGGCCACCAGGTCGAAGAGGTCCTGGGCCGAGGCTCCGGCCTCCGCCACGAAGAAGTTGGCGTGCCGGTGGGACACCGCCACCCCGCCCACCCGGAGGCCCTTGAGGCCGAGGGAGTCGATGAGGCGCCCGGCCGCGTCCCCCGGGGGGTTCTTGAACACGCTGCCGGCATTGAGAGCCCCTCCCGGCTGGTGCTCGCGCCGCCAGCGGGTGATCTCCCGCATGACGGCCTCCGCCTCCCGGCGCGGCCGGGCCACCGTGCGGAAGGTCGCCGCGACCACCATGTCCGTGTCGGCCAGGCTGCTGTGCCGGTAGGCGAGACCCAGCTCGCCGACGCCCCGATCGCGCACCTCCCCCGTGACCAGGTCGATGACCCGGGCGGTCACCAGCCACTCGGCGGTGTCGGTCCCATGGCAGCCTGAGTTCATGCGCACCGCCCCGCCCACCGATCCGGGGATGCCCACCATGTACTCGAGGCCCCCTCTCTCCGCGGCGGCACTACGCCGGGCCACCGCCGTCTGGGAGGCGGCGGCCCCGGCCACCACCCGGCCGTCGCCGCGCACCGCCACCCCACCCAAGCCCGCGCCGGGCCGTATCACCAGCCCCGGGAACCCCTCCGGAGAGACCACCAGGTTGCTCCCCCGCCCGAGCACGAGCACCGGCACCGGCTCGAGAGCCAGGGCGGCAGCAACCCGCAGCACCTGCTCCTCGTCGTGGGCCTCCAGCAAGTACCGGGCCGGCCCCCCGAAGCGATAGGTCATGAGCGGGGCGAGCGGGACATCCACATCGACCATTCCCTCCGCGACCAGCTCGGCCAACGTGCTCATCGCCTCGCCCCCAGCAGCCCGGCCAGTTCCTCCGCCACCAGGGTGATGTCACCCGCCCCCATCAGCAGCACGAGGTCACCGGGGCGGACCTCGGCGGCGACGGTGCCGGCGAGATCCCGGCGGTGAGGCACGTAGGCGACCTGGGAGCCGGCGGCGGCGGCGGCGTCCGCCACCAGCCTCCCGCTGACACCGGGCACCGGCGCCTCCCCCGCCGCGTAGACGTCGGTGACCACCACCCGGTCGGCCCCGGCGAGGGCCTCGCCGAAGCGGCCGGCTTGCTCCGCGGTACGGCTGAAACGGTGGGGCTGGAATACCGCCACCAGCCGGCGCGGCGCCCCGACCCGGGCAGCCGCGATGGTGGCGGCGACCTCAGTCGGATGGTGGGCATAGTCGTCCACCACCGTCACTCCCCCGATGCGGGCACGAACCTCGAAGCGACGCCGCACGCCTCCGAAAGAGGCCAGCCCGGCGGCGGCGCCGGCCACGTCCAGGCCCAGCTCGCCCAGCAGCGCCAGTGTGCCGGCAGCATTGCGGGCCACGTGCAGGCCGGGCCGGGGCACCGTCACCGGCACCCCCTCCCCACCGTGCACCAGGGTGAAGGCCACCGAGGCCGGTCGGCAGGCCACCTCTTCGATGCGCCAGGCGGCTGCCGGGTCGAGGCCGTACCCCACCACCCCGGGAACTCGCTCCGCAAGTCGCCGGGCGCCGGGGTCGTCCAGGCAGGCCACCACCGGGCCCTCCACTCGCCCCGCCACCTCGGCAAAGGCCTCCTCCACGGCGGCCGTCGTCCCGTAGTGGTCGAGGTGGTCGGCCTCCACGTTGGTCACGGCCAGGGCGGCCAGATGCACCTCGGTGAAAGTGCCAAAGGCCTCGTCGGTCTCCAGCACGAAGAGGTCCCGTTCGCCCAGGTGGGCATTGGTGTTGAGATCTACCAGCTGGCCGCCGACCATGAACGACGGGTCGCGGCCCAGTGCGCGGAGGGCGCCCACCAGCATGGCGGTGCCGGTGGTCTTGCCGTGGGTTCCCGCCACGCCCAGAGCCGGGCTGTGCCGGGTGAGCGTCTCCAGGAGGCGGGGGCGGCGCCACACCTCCACTCCGGTCGCTCGAGCGGCAGCCAGCTCCGGATCGCGCTCGGGGACGGCCGAGGACGCCACCACCAGGTCCCATCCGGCGGCCCGCTCGGGCCGGTGGCCCACCCAGACCGTCACCCCGAGGCCCTCCAGCGAGGTCAGCATCCGGCTCGGCTTGAGGTCGGAGCCACTCACCTCGTAACCAGCTTGGGCCAGCAGCTTGGCGAGGCCGCTCATCCCGATCCCCCCCACCCCGACCATGTGGACCCGGCGGCAGCCCTCGAGCTCAGCCATTGATCGCCTCCCGCAACTGCTCGGCGATCACCGCCGCCGCCTCTGGGCGGGCGGTGCTCCGGGCAGAGCGGCCCATCTCGGCGAGGGCGGCTCGGTCGGCCAGCAGGTCGCCGACCACCGCGGGCAGGCGAGCGACGTCACCCTGGGGGACCAGCCGCGCCCCGCCCACCGTCGCCAGCGCCGAGGCGTTGTGCTGCTGCCCCACCCTCTCCAGCGGCACCAGGACCGCCGGCGTGCCGGTGGCCGCCAGCTCGGAGATCGTCATGGCACCGGCCCGGCCCAGGACCAGGTCGACGGCGGCGTAGAAGAACTCCATCTGCTCCTCGAAAGCCAAGCAGCGCCACGGTAGTGAGGCGGCCGCCGCCAGGGGCGCCACCGTCGAGACCTCGACTCCGGCCAGGTGGACCACCGCCAGGGGACCACCCCGCCAAGCGGCCACAATCGCCGGGACGGCCTGGTTGAGTACCCGCGCCCCCAGGCTCCCCCCGAGGACTCCCAGCACGATGCCACCTTCCGGGAGCCCGTAGCGCCGCCGAGCAGCCGCCGCCAATGCCCCCCGCTCGAAGCGGGCCAACTCGGCACGGAGCGGGTTGCCGGTGAGGACGGCCCGGGGGAGGCGCTGCGCCGGGCCCGGCAGGCCGACGAAGGCGGCGCGCGCCCGGCGGGCGACCAGGCGAACTGCCAGACCGGGGATGGCGTTCTGCTCCTGGACGAAGAAGGGCAGGGCGAGGCGCCGGGCGGCGAGAGCCGCCGGCACGGTGGCATACCCGCCCATTCCCAGCACCACCCGAGTGCCCCGCGCCCGCATCGTGGCGGCCATGTCCCGAGCGGTGCGCCGCACGACCAGTGGGATGCCCAGGTTGCGCGGCGACAAGCTGCGGCGCAGGGCCACCATCTGAAACGGCACGAAGGGAAACCCCGCCGCCGGCACCGCCCGTGCCTCGAACCGGTCGCCGCCCAGGAAGACCACCTCGCCGGGGTCCATCCCTCCGGCTACCAGCTCCCGCGCCACCGCCAGGGCGGGGAAGACGTGGCCACCCGTGCCGGCGGCAGCGATGGCAACGGTCACTCCGCCTCCGGCAGGGGCGGCTGGCGCACGATGCCGACCAGGATGCCGACGCCGATCATCTCGGTGACGAGGGCACTCCCCCCGAAGGAGACGAAGGGGAGCGGCACCCCGGTGATGGGGAGCACGCCGGTGACCCCGCCGATGTTCACCAGCGCCTGGGCCACCAGCCAGGTGGTGATGCCGATGGCCACCAGCCGGCCGAACCGGTCGGTGCAGTGGAGAGCCGCCAGGGTCCCGGCCACCGTCAGCACCGCGAAGAGCAGGATCACAGCCAGCGAGCCGGCGAGGCCGGTCTCCTCGCCGACGATGGCGAAGATGAAGTCGGTGTGGGCGTTGGGCAGGAACGACCACCGGGCGCGGCTCGCCCCCAGCCCCACCCCGAAGAGCCCACCGGTGCCCAGGGCCACCAGCGATTGCATCGCCTGGTACCCGCTCCCCAGCGGGTCGGAGCTCACATCGAGGAAGGATGTCACCCGATCCCACCGGTATGGGGATAGCAGCGCCGCTGCCGCCGCCGCGCCGCCGCCGATCACGCCGCCGCCGAGGACGAAGGCGAGGGGTGCCGCCGAGGCCACCAGGACGGCGAAGCCCCCGGCGGCGATCAGCAGGGTGGTTCCCAAGTCGGGCTGCATCAACACCAGGGCCCCCACCACTCCCACCGACCCGGCCACCGGCCAGAAGAAGTCACGGAAGCGGTGCATGGAGTCCTCCCGGCGGCTCACCAGCGTCGCCAGGAACAGCACGGTGGCCAGCTTGGCGAACTCCGACGGCTGCAGGGTGATCGGCCCGACGGCCAGCCAGCGCTCGGAGCCGCCGACCCGGGTCCCCATGAGTTGCACCGCCACCAGCAGCAGCACCGTGGTGAGAAAGCAAGGGAAGGCGAGCCGCCGCCACCAGCGCACGGGGAGAGCGGCCGCCGCCGCCAGGCCCACCACCCCGGCGCCCAGCCAGATCAACTGCCGCTTGAAGTAGAACAGCGAGTCCTGCTGCGACTCCAGGGCATGTACCGAGGAAGCGGAGAGGATGGCCCCCAGGCCCACGACCGCCAGCAGGCCGACCGGGACGAGCAGGGCCACCGTGAGCCGTGAGGAACGGCGAGCCGCCTGCTCGGCCAGCCGCCAGGCAGTCCGGCCGCCGGCGATGGGGATCACCCGCGTCGCCATCACCCCTCCTTCCGGCGGCGTACGGTCTCGGCAAAGACCTCGCCCCGGTGGGCGTAGGAGCGGAACATGTCGAACGAGGCACAGCCGGGAGCGAGGAGCACGGTGTCGCCGGGCAGGGCGAGCCGATCGGCCAGGGCCACTGCCTCTTCGAGATCGGCGACCACGCTGCCGGACCGGGCGGCGGCGACCATCTCCGGCCCGGCCTCGCCGATCCCGATGACGTGGCGCAGGCGGGGTTCGGTGGCGATCGTCGCCACGTCGAGGCCTTTGTTCCTGCCCCCGGCGATGAGGACCACCGACGGGTAGGAGCGAATGGCGGCGACGGTGGCGTGCGGGTTGGTGGCCTTGGAGTCGTCCACCCAGGTCACCCCTTCCCAGGTGCCCACCAGCTGGCGCCGGTGACTGGGGGGACGAAAGCCGCGCAGCGCCTCGCCGATCCCTTCCGCGGTCGCCCCGACGCCCAGGGCAGCCGTGCCGGCCGCGGCGGCATCCACCAGGAAGATCGGGTCCACCGACGGCACCCCCTCCAGGGCCACCGCGACGTCCCCCAGCCAGAGGAGCCCGTCCTCCGGGCCGGACCCGGTCGGCGGCCGCCGGGTGCCGCTCACCGGCCACCGGCGCGAGCGGGCCGAGGCGACGGCCCGGCGCGCACCCGGGTCCTCATCGTCGAAGACGAGCAAGTCCTGCTCCTCCTGGTTGCGGTGGATGCGGGCCTTGGCGGCCAGATAGGCCTCGAAGCTCCCGTGCCAGTCGAGGTGGTCGGGAGCCACGTTGAGCAGGACCGCCACGTGTGGGTGGAAGGACTCGGTGAAGCGCAACTGGAAGCTGGAAGCCTCCACCACCAGGGCGTCCCAATCCCCGCCCACCGCCTCGCTGAGGGGGACCCCGATGTTGCCCACCGCCGCGGTGCGCCGGCCGGAGGCCGCCAGCATGGCCGTCGCCATCTGGGTGATCGTGGTCTTCCCGTTGGTGGCGGTCACGGCCAGCAGGGGAACGGCCAGGTGGCGGGAGGCGAGCTCGAGCTCGCCCCAGAGCGGCACCCCGGCCGACAGGGCATCGGCGATGGGCGGGCTGTGCGGCGGCACCCCCGGGCTGGCCACCACCAGGTCGACGCCGGCGAGCAGGGCCGGGTCCCAGTCCCCGCCGCTCACCCGCCGCTCGACGCTCAGGTCGGCCACCGCCGCCGGGTCGGCGTCGTAGACCACCACCTCGTGGCCGTCTCCTTCCAACAGGCGCAGTGCCGCTCGCCCACTCACCGCCGCGCCGATCAGGAGCGCCTTCATCCCACCCCTCCCGAGGTGATGAAGTCGCTGTAGAAGATCCCCAGGGCGAGGGCCACCCCCAGGGCGGCGAGGACCCAGAAGCGCACGATCACGGTGGGCTCGGCCCAGCCCAGCAACTCGAAGTGGTGGTGCAGGGGCGCCATCTTGAAGACCCGCTTGCCGAAGGCGTGGAAGGAGATGATCTGGATGATCACCGACGCCGCCTCCAGCACGAAGATGCCGCCGAGGATCACCAGCAGCAGGTGGGTGTTGGTGAGCAGGGCGAGGGCGGCCATCGCCCCACCCAGGGCCTGGGACCCCGTGTCCCCCATGATGATGCGGGCCGGGGCGGTGTTCCACCAGAGGAAGCCGAGAGTGGCGGTGGCCAGCGCGGTGGAGAGGATGGCCAGCTCCAGGGTCCCGGAGATCCCGTAGAACTCCGGATGGCGGAACTGCCAGAAAGACATGATGGTGAAGGCGCTGAACACCAGGGCAGAGGAGCCGGAGGCCAGGCCGTCGAGCCCGTCGGTGAAGTTCACCGCGTTGGACGTGGCGGTGAGCATGAGCAGCACCCAGAGGACGTAGAACCAGCCCAGGTCCGCTCCGAAGGGCCGCGTGAACGACAGCTGGGTGGTGACGTCCCAGCTGAGCGCTCCCCAGGCGAACAGGCCGGCGATGACCAGTTGGCCGATGAGCTTCCAGGTCTTGCCCAGGCCCAGGTTGCGGGCCCGGCGCACCTTGAGGAGGTCGTCGAGGAGCCCGATGAGCCCCATGCCCACGAAGGCGAGGAGCACCAGCAGGCCGGGCGTCTGGAAGTCGCGGAACCCGATCTGCCACGCACCCTGCGGGTCGCGAGCGTCGAAGTGCCCGGCGAGCCAGCCGGCCACCACCGCCAGCACGATGACCAGCCCGCCCATGGTCGGGGTGCCGGCCTTGTGGTGGTGGACCTCCACTTCCTCCTGGATGTGCTGCCCGACCCGGCGGGCATGGAAGAAGCGCACCGCCACCGGGGTGAGGAGCACGGTGATCCCGAAGGCCACCACTGCCGCCACGAGGAGGCTGATCACCGCGTGCCTCCTGCTCGGGAGAAGCTGAGCAGGCTCATCGCGCCGCCTCCTCACGGGCGACCACCCGGTCGTCGAAGGGGACCACCCGCTCGGCGAACTGCTGGCCCTGCTCGTGTCCCTTGCCCAGGACTAGAACCACGTCGCCCGGCCGAGCCGCGGACAGGGCGCCGCGGATCGCCAGCCGCCGGTCGGCCTCGATCCTCACCTCGGCCGGCCCCCCGGCCCCCCCGGCCGCCACCTGTTCGATGATCGCGCCCGGGTCCTCCGAACGCGGGTTGTCGGAGGTGATGAAGGCGAGGTCGGCGGCAGCCGCGGCCGCTCCCATGAGGGGGCGTTTCGCCCGGTCGCGGTCTCCGCCGGCTCCGACCACCGCGATCACCCGTCCCCCGCCGGCCAGGCGGCGGGCGGTCTCGATGACCACCGCCACCCCGTCGGGAGTGTGCGCGTAGTCGACCACCACGGTGTAGTCCTTCCCCGTCTCAACGATCTCGAAGCGGCCCGGCACCGTGGTCACCGCCCCGATGCCGGCGGCGATGCTATCCGACGGGATGCCGAGGACCGCGGCCACCCCGGCCGCCACCAGGGCGTTGGCCACGTTGAACTCACCGGCCAGGCACAGGCGGACGGGGACGGGGGCTCCCGCCCCCGCCAGGACGAAGGTCGACCCGCCAAGACCCATCGTCAGTTCGGCGGCGGTCACCGCCGCCGGCCGACGGAGGCCCACCCCGGTCACCGGCAGGGCGGTCTCGGAGGCGAGGCGCTCCCCCGCCGGATCGTCCACCCAGATCACCGCCTGCTCCGCCATCCCCGGCACGAACAGGGAGGCCTTGGCACGGTAGTAGGCCTCCATGTCGGGGTGAAAGTCGAGGTGATCCTGGCTCAGGTTGGTGAAGGCGGCCACCGCGAACCGGCTGCCCGCCACCCGGCCCAGAGCGAGGGCGTGGGAGGAAACCTCCACCGCCGCGACCTGCACTCCGGCGGACACCATCCGGGCCAGGAGGCGCTGGAAATCGGCCGCTTCCGGAGTGGTGCGCACGACCTCCTCCGGCCTCCCGGCGATGCGGGCCCCCACCGTCCCCACCAGGGCCGGAGTGAGGCCGGCCGCCCCGGTGATCGATTCGAGGAGGTGGGTCACGGTCGTCTTGCCGTTGGTGCCCGTGACCCCCACCAGGCGGAGGAGGTGAGAAGGATCGCCGTGCACTCGCGCCGCCAGGGGGCCCAGGGCGGCCCGGGTGTCCGCTACCAGCAGGGCCGCTCCGCCGTCCCCCGGGTCTTCCTCCACGCAGACGGCCGCGGCACCGGCAGCTCGCGCCGCCGGGACGAACCGGTGCCCGTCCACCGTGAAGCCCCGCACCGCCACGAACAGCATCCCCGGGCCGGCGGCCCGCGAGTCGTGGCTCAGGTCCTGCACCGGCGTGGCCGGGTCGCCGACCACCCGACCGCCGACCAGCGCCGCCAACTCGCCCAGGGTCACCGGATCAGGGGGCATCGGGAGGCTCTCCCAACTGGTGGAGGGCGGCCAGAGTCACCGCGGCGAACACCGGCGCCGCCCCCGAGCCGCCGGAGGCGTTTTCCTGGGGGGCATCGAGCACCACCGCCACCACCACCCGGGGATCGTCGATGGGGGCCATGCCGATGAAGGAGGCCACCACGTCCTCGTCGCTGTATTCCCCGGACTCGCTGAGGTATTTCTTGGTAGTGCCGGTCTTCCCGCCCACCCGGTAGCCCTCCACGGCCGCCAGCGACCCCGTTCCCTGCTCCACGACCGCCTCCAGCATCATCCTGATCTGTCGCGCCGTCTCGGCCGACACCACCCGCCGGCTGGCGGGTTCAACCGCCGAGCGCACCCCCTGCCCGTCGACCACCTCCGCGACCAGATGGGGCTGCACCCAGGTGCCGTCGTTGGCGATGGTGGCATAGGCCATGGCCATCTGCAGGGCGGTGACCGAAACGTGGTACCCGATCGAGGTGCCGGCCACACAGGTGGTGGCGCACCACTCCTCCGAGGGCCGAAGCACGCCGGCCGCCTCTCCGGGGAGGTCGATGCCGGCCGGGCGGCCCTGGCCGAAGCCCACCATGTACTCGTGCAGGCGTTGGGCCCCCAGCATCTCCCCGAGCAGGATGGTCCCCAGGTTCGAGGAGTAGGCCACGATCTCGGTGACGGTGAGCCGGTCGGCATGGGCCGTGAAATCCTGGAAGACGGTGTCGAGGATCTCGATGCGCTCGGGGATGTCGAGGGCCGTGCCCGGAGTGACCAGCCCCGCCTCCAGGGCGGCCGCCACCGTGATCAGCTTCTGTGTCGAGCCCGGCTCGAAGAGATCGGTGACCACCCGGTTCCGCACCTGGTCGGGGGTGAGCTCGACCCGGTCGCTCGGATCGAAGTTGGGGAGGTTCACCATGGCCAGCACCGCCCCCGTCGCCGGTTCGATGACCACCACCGACCCCGCCCTCGCCCCGGTCCGTTCCATCCCCTCCCGGAGAGCCTGCTCCGCGGCGAACTGGATGGAAGTCCGCACGGTGAGCACCAGGTCGCTTCCCGGCTCGGCGGGGGTGACCGAGTACTCGCCCTGGGGGATGGTCTTCCCGGATGGGTCGCGCTCCACCAGCAGCTCGCCCGGTGTCCCGGCCAGTTCCTCCTCGTAGAAGTACTCCAGCCCCTCCAGACCGGTGTTGTCGTCCGGCCGGACGAAGCCGATCAGCTGGGCGGTCAGCGAACCGGCCGGGTAGACCCGCTTCGGCTCCTCGAGGAAGTAGACGCCGGGGAGATCGGCCTCCCGCACCAGGTCGGCGTCGGCCCGGTCGAGCTGCCGGGCGATGTAGACGAAGCTGCCGTCCAACGACAGCAGTTCCTCCACCGCCTCCGGTTCCCGGGCGACGAGGGGCGCCAGCAGCCGCGCGATCACCTCGGGCTGGGTGATCTCCTGCGGGTTGGCATAGACCGTCACCGAGTCGACAGTGACCCCCAGCTCCCGCCCGTCCGCGTCGAAGATGGTGCCCCGGTCGGCGGCCAGGGTCTCGTGGTACAGGCGCTGATCGAGGCCGCGGGCGGCATACTCCCCGGCCCGGGTCCCCTGCACTACCACCAGGCGGTAGCCCACCCCGGCCCAGGCCAGGGTGAGGGCGACGCCGACCATGACCAACCGGGCGTTCAGCCTCCGAGGACGCCTGGTGGTGGCGAGGGACGGACGGGCCACCTCACGCTCCCTCCTGACCGGGCCGGATCATGGCTGGGCGCCGAGCAGGGCCTTGAGGTCGGCCCAGCGCTCCTCGGCCCCGGTGGCCGACGACCCCATGCCGGCAACCTCCAGGGTCTCGACGCGGTCGGGGTAGACCATCCCCAGTTCCTGAGCGCTGGCCACTATTCGCTCGGGCGCCTGCAGCCGGGCGCTCTCCAACCGCAGCTCCCAGTAGCGGGTCTCCTCCACCGCCGTCTGCCGGCTGATCTCCTCGATGACGAAGGCCGACCGGTCCAAAGCGATGCGCGAGTAGATGAGCAGGAAGAAAGCGGCGAGGACGACCACCGTCAGCAGCAGCCAGGATCCCAGCCGGGGGGCGGGGCGGGCCGGGGTGCCGACCAGCACGCGCAGGCCCGGGGCGGCGGGCAGGGGCAGTGGCCGGGCCGGGGCTGTCACCGGAGCACCTTCTCGGCAGCGCGCAGCCGGGCACTACGCGCCCGCGGGTTGGTCGCCACTTCCTCCTCGCCGGGGACCACGGGGCGGCGGGTCAGCAGGCGCAGTTCGGCGCTGCGCCCGCACCCACAGACCGGCAGGTCGGGCGGGCAGACGCAGCCGGTGGCACCGGCGACGAAGCGCCGCTTGACGATGCGGTCCTCCAGCGAGTGGTAGGAGATCACGACTAGCCGGCCTCCCGGTCGCAGCACGGACAGGGCGGCGTCGAGGCCGTCCCCAAGGGCCCCCAGCTCGTCGTTGACGGCGATGCGGATGGCCTGGAAGGTTCGCCGGGCCGGGTGCGCCCGGCGCCGATCCCGCGCCGGGACGGCCGCGCTGATGACGTCAGCCAGCTCACGGGTGTCCCGGAGAGGGCGGGCGGCGAGAATGGCCCCGGCGATCCTGGCGGCGTGGCGTTCCTCCCCGAAGCGCCGGATGACGGCGGCGAGGCGACCCTCGTCCCAGCCGTTGACCACGTCGCCCGCAGTGAGCGGGCTATCCGGCCCCAGGCGCATGTCGAGAGGCCCGCGTCGGTGAAAGGAGAACCCTCGGTCCCCCACGTCGAACTGATGGGACGAGACTCCCAGGTCGAAGACGGCTCCATCGATCTCATCGCAGCCCACTCCTCTCACCACGTCGTCGATCCTCCTGAAATCCCCGAGGACGAAGCCCAGTCGGTCCCCCAGCCGGGCCGCCTCGGCGGCGGCATCCGGGTCCCGGTCGATGCCGATCACCCGCAGCGACGGGAAGGCCGCCAGTAGTGCCCGGGTGTGACCCCCGCCCCCGAAGGTGGCGTCGACCACCACTCCCCCGGCGGGTGGCTGCAGCAGGGAGGCGACCGTGGCCGCCAACACCGGGATGTGGTAGGGGGGATCCGGCCGGCCCATCACCAGCCTCCCGGAACGCTGGCGCCATGTAGGAAGCGGGCGGAGTAAGGGGCATTCCACGTGGCATCCGGGAGGCTGGTGATGGGCCGGCGGCGGCCCCGGGGGCGGAGGGCAGCATTCAGATTCCCTCCTCCCCTAGCGCCGTGTCGGTCTGGGCGTAAGCGTCGTCGTTCTCGGACTGGATCCGGTACCAGGTCTCGGCGTCCCAGATCTCGACCCGGTCCCCCACCCCGAGCACGACCACGTCACGGTCGAGCCCGGCATAGGAGCGCAGGGCCGGGGGCAGCGGGAGCCGCCCCTGGGCATCGAGGGGCTGGTCGCTGGCCCCGCCGTACAGGGACCGGGCGAAGTTGCGGGTTCGCCGGTCGGTGCGGGGCAGCCGGTTGAGGCGAGCCACCTCCTGGTTGAACTGCTCGCTGGAGAACACGACGAGGCAGCGGTCCTGGCCCTTGGTCACCACCAACCCGCGTTCCAGTTCGGGCCGGAATCGGCTGGGCATGACCACCCGGCCTTTGACATCCACGATGTGCTTGTGCTCACCAAGGAACACAGCGGCCGCCTCTCCGTCGCTCCTCCGCCGCCTCCACCTGGAAACGGCCGGCGGGCGGGGCCAATACCCCGCTCGCGGTTCTCCCACTTCGCGCCACTCTGGACCATTCCGCGCCACTTGTCAAGCCAATTCCCCCACCGGGACCCCCCGGCCCGCCCTCCCGGCCCCCGCCGGGTAACCTGCCGCCGTGCTCAGCGGGCGGCGGATCCTGGTCACCGGGGGGTCGTCGGGCATCGGCCGGGCTCTCGTGCGTGCCTATGCCGCGCACGGCGCCTCGGTCCTGGCGGTGGCTCGAGGGGAGGCGGGCTTGCAGGAGACCGCCGCGGTTGCGGTCTCCGGGCGAATCGTGCCCGTCCCGGCCGATGTGGCCACCGAGCCCGGCCGGCGAGCCGTGGCCACGGCCGTCGAGCACGGTGAGGGGCGGCTGGATGTCGTGGTGCATGCCGCCGGGGCCCTCGGCCCCGTCGGGGAGGAGGCACGGCTGGTGGCCTACCCCGCCGACGCCTGGTACCGGGTTCTCGAGGTCAACCTGTCGTCGGTGCATTTCCTGCACCAGCGGCTGGCCGGGTTCCTCGCGCGGGGCCACCGGCCGGCGGTGATCGGGGTGTCGAGCACCGTGGGCCGCGTCGGCCGGGCTGGCTGGGGTATGTACGCGATCTCCAAGCGGGCCCTCGAGGGCTGGCTGGAGTTGCTGGCCGACGAGTGGGGCGAGCGGGGACGGGTGTACTCGGTCAATCCGGGAGCCACCCGCACCCCCATGCGGGCAGAGGCGGTGCCCGGCGAGGATCCGGCCACCATCCCCTCCCCCGAGGACATCGCCCCCCTCTTCCTGCGCCTCGCCCACCCAGACGCCCCCGAGCCCTCCGGCGCCCGCCTCGACGCTCGCGGCTGGCTGGGGCGGGATCCGTGGGCAGGGTTGCGCGACACGCCTAGATTGAGCGGCGCACCCGGACAGGAGGCGAGATGACCACACCGGCAAGCCAATCGGCAAAGACGGACACACCGAACTTCTGGGCGGGCCCACTGCTGACGTTCCTGGTGCTGCTCGTGCCCACCCTGATCCTGGTCTTCTCCAACCGGAAGTCGACGACCCTCAACTTCGCCGGGCTCGACTGGAGCGCGCCGCTCTGGGTGATCCTCCTGGCCACCTTCGTGGCCGGGATCATCCTCGGCCGGCTGCTCGGCTGGTTGTGGGGAGTCTTCCGCCGCCGCCGCGCCAAGATCAAGGCAGGGCTCACCGGGGCGGGGACCCCCTAGGCACCGCGCTCAGACGGCGTCTTCCAGGTAGGCCTGCCAGGAAGGATGCGGCGGGGAGGACAGGCCGATCAGCAGCCAGCCGTGGTGCCGCGGCACGTGCGGCGCGCTCACGAGGCGCAACCCCACCTCTTCCGGGGTGTGGTCCCCCTTGCGGGCGTTGCAGTTCCGGCAGGCGGCCACCACGTTCTCCCAGGTGTGGCTGCCACCGCGCGAACGCGGCAGCACATGGTCCAGGTTCTCCGCCACCCGCCCGCAGTACTGGCAGGAGGCGCGGTCGCGCCCGAACACCGCCCGGCGGCTCAAGGGCACCCGCCGCTCGTACGGCACCTTGACGTAGTGGAGCAGGCGGATCACGGACGGCACCGGGACGCTGCTGCGCTCCGACGCCCAGCGCCGGCCGTCGGTGTGGACGACCTCGGCCTTCTCGCGCACGAGCAGGACCACCGCCCGCCGCGTCGGCACCACGGAGAGCGGCTCGTAGCTGGCGTTGAGCACCAAAGCCTGTGCCATCGCCCGGGCATCGTACCAGCGGGCCTTCCCCCTCCCTCTCGCGACACTCTCCGTGTCTACTTGACACTCTGGGTCGCCGGAGTCACACTTGCCGCGGAGGAGGCCCATGCGAGTCGTCGCCTACCTACGCGAGTCGACCGATCCGGGCGAAGAGCGTCCCGCCTTCGCCCAGCAAGAGGAGACCCGCCGCTACGCCGCCGCCCACGGCCTCGCCGTGGTGGCGATCTGCCAGGACGTCCCCCGACCCGGCCTGAGCCTTGGCCGCGAGGGTTACCGAAGCCTGCTGGGGATCATCACCTCCGGCCACGCTGAGGCCGTGCTGTTGCCCGGGGTGGCCGCCTTGTCTGCCGACCTCGTCGTCCAGGAGATAATGCTTTGGGACCTGCGGGCCCGCGGAGCCCGCGTGCTCTCCACCGATGCCGCCGACGTCGAGGTGCTCACCCCCGTCCCGGCCGACGCCACCCGGCGCTTCGTGAGAGACGTCCTCGCGCGGGTCGCCGAGTACCGGGACGCTCTCTCCGCAACTCCCCCAGCGCTCCCTCCGGCTTCCGGCCCGGCAGACGACGGCGTGGTGGTCCATCTCGTGCCATCGACGGAAGACCCCGTTGCCGCCGGCGACACCGCCTGAGCAACCGCCGGCAACGGCTCGCCGGGGCGAAGATCAGTCGCTGAGGGCCGACCAGGCAGCCCGGGCCACGGCGTAGGCGCGAGAGCCCCGTACCAGCGCGGCCCCGGCCCCCCGGCGGCCGCCGGTCCCCTCGAGCACCATGGTCACCGCCCGCGAGCCGTCCACGCTCGCCCACTCGACCGACAGCACCCGGGGCTCGGCCCCTGCGACGAGCATCCCCGCCGCCGCGATCACCGCCGCCACCAGGCCCTCCTCGCTCACCTCGGCGTTGCGGGCCGCCCGTCGCCCATCGGAGCCGACGACGGTCACCTGCAGGCCCGAGGAGCTCTCCTCGACCAACACCGACTTGAGCGAGTTCCCCGGGCGGGCGGCCGATACGGGTGGTGCCGCCGACTCCTGGCCTGCCGGGCCGAACAGGGGTGGCAGGGGCGGCGGCTCGTCCCCGGCGCCCACCCGGGAGCGCATGCCGCGGGCGGCGAGCACTCGCTGCACCTCGCCGCCGACGGACTCGGCATCCGCCTCAGAGGCGAGACGGATCCGGACCCCCAGCGGGGCGCCGTCGTCGCCATCCACCTCGGCTTCCGCCACCCCGGGCAGAGCCAGCAGTTGCTCTCGCAGGCTCTGGGCTGCCACGGCGACCGCTCCCTTCACTCAACCCGCTGCCGCCGGCGCCACTGCAGGTACCGCACCAAGTCGGCGGGCTCGACCCGGGCATCCGGGTCGCCGTAGGCAGTAGTCACGCGCCAGCGCAGGTAGTCCGACTCCGGCACTAACAGTAGCCGCTTCCACCACTGCTTGCATCGGATATCTGCCAGCGCCCTCCCCGCCTCCAGCCACAACCGCGGCCGGCGCAGCACGGCGAGGACCACACGGAGACGCACGGCGGCATCTTAGGGACGGCGCCACCGGGGCTCCCCGGCCCACATCCTGCAAGCACTGCTATAACCTGACCGCACACGAGCCCACCCTCCTGGAGGCCCCGACCGTGACCGAGGCAACCGTCAACCAGCAGGACCTGGCCTGGTTCTCCGAGCGCTTCGACGCCGTCGCTTCCAACATCGAGCGCGTCATCCAGGGCAAGCGGGCCGTCGTCGACCTGGTCGTGCTCGGCCTGCTCTCCGAAGGGCACCTGCTCATCGAGGACGTGCCCGGGGTCGGCAAGACGCTCCTGGCCAAGTCGCTCGCCCGCAGCCTCCACTGCGCCTTCCAGCGGGTGCAGTTCACCCCGGACCTGCTGCCGTCGGATGTCACCGGGGTGTCGGTCTGGGATCGCGAGCGCAACGCCTTCGTCTTCCGCGCCGGGCCGGTGTTCGCCAACATCGTCCTCGGCGACGAGATCAACCGGGCCAGCCCCAAGACCCAGGCCGCTCTGCTCGAAGCCATGGAGGAGCGACAGGTCACGGTCGACGGCGTGACCCGCCGCCTCCCTCCCCCCTTCATGGTGATCGCTACCCAGAACCCCATCGAGCACGAGGGCACCTATCCCCTGCCCGAGGCTCAGCTGGACCGGTTCATGATGCGCCTCGTGATGGGGTACCCCTCCCGTGAGAAGGAGCTCGAGATCCTCGACACCCACGGTGTCCGCTCCACCTTCGAGGATCTCGAAGCGGTGATCACCGTCGAGGACGTGAGCCGGATGATCGACGTGGCCCGACGCGTCTACGTCTCGCCCCCGGTGAAGGCCTACCTGGTGGACACGGTCGAGGCCACTCGCCAGGACCCCGATCTGCTGCTCGGCGCCTCCCCCCGGGCCACCCTCTTCCTGCAGCGGTCGGCGCGCACACGGGCGGCGGTGGAGGGACGCCACTACGTCACCCCCGACGACGTCAAGGCGATGCTTCGCCCGGTGCTCACCCACCGCATGATCCTGCGCCCCGAGGCACAGATGCGGGGAGCGTCCCTCGACGACGTCATCGACGGCATCGCTGCCGGGGTGCCGGTTCCGGGGACGCGAACGAGGGCCTGATGCCCACGAGCCGGGGCTGGGCGGCCGTCGGGGTCTCCGGGGCCCTGCTGGTGCTCTGGGCCGCCTTCGGCGAGATCGAGCTGCTGGCCACCGCGGTCTTCCTGTTGCTCGCGGTCGGCGGCGGCATCTGGTTCGTGCGCGTGGTGTCGCCGCGCCTCGAGGTCGTCCGGAAGATCTACCCGTCGCCGGTGCACGAGGGTGAACAGGTGACGGTGGAGGTGGAGATGCTCGCCGGCCGCACGGCGCGCAACCTCTCGCTGGAGGACACGGTGCACGGCCTCGGGGCAGTCCGCTTCGCCGCCGCCAACACCACCCGCGGCCAGCGCCTCGTGGCCCGCTACGAGGTCTACTGCCGGGCGCGCGGCATCTACCAGGTAGGCCCGGCCGAGGCGTCGGTGGCCGATCCCTTCGCCCTCACCGAACGCCGCGCCGCCGCCGGCAGCGTCGACCGGCTCACCGTGTACCCCGGGGTGGAGCCCCTCGACGGCTTCCCGGCCGTGCGGGGCCTCGACCCGGCAGTGCAGTCCACCCGGCCCACCTTCGTCCCGCAGGGAGGGGAGGACTTCTTCACTCTCCGCGAGTACCAGATCGGGGACGATCTGCGCAGGGTGCACTGGCCGTCGTCGGCCAAGCGCGACGAACTGATGATCAAACAGCTGGAGATTCCCTGGCAGGCACGGGCATTGGTGCTCCTCGATCAGCGAGCCGAGCGCTACCCCACCGGCGAGGCCTTCGAGCATGCGGTGCGGGGGGCAGCATCCGTCGTCTCCCACCTGTATGGAGGTGGCTTCAGCCCCGAGCTGTGGACGGCCGAGCGTGCCCCCGGCCTCCGCTCCGACTCCCGCTACACCCAGGCCATGGAGATGCTGGCCGCCGTGCAGGTGGTCCACCACCTCGACCTGCAGCGCACCGTCACCCGCCTCCGCCGGAGCGGGGTGGGAGGCGGGGCCCTGGTGGTGGTCACCGGCACCCCCGACGAAGGAGTGCTCGGCGCCTTCCGGGCACTGGCCCAGGATTTCGCCCGCGCCGTCGTGCTCGCCGTCGTCGAGCGTCCCGGCGACACCCTGATCGCCTTCCAGCGGGCAGGGGTGGTGACCGTTCCCGCCGGACCCGGGACCCCCTGGGCCCTCGCCTGGCAAACCGCCATGGAGTTGTCGTGGTCTACCGCTACGGCTGGCTAGCCGGCATCGCCGGGGGCTTGTTCGCCCTGGCGCGCCTCGAGCGCCTGCTGCGCTCCTCGACGGAGGGGCTGCCCTGGGAGGTGATCCTCCTGGCCGCCGCGGTGCTCGGGGGGGCGATCACGTGGGCAGGCTTGGCCTACCGCCTTCCCACCCCCACCGTGGCGATCGTCAACCTGGCGGCGATGCTGCTCACCGTGGTGCGCATCGCCGTTCCCGCCACCACCTGGTTCGTCTTCCCCACCCTCGCCTCGTTCCGGGCGTTGAGCAGGGAGCTGGCCTACGCCCTCGACGTCATCCGCACCGGGGTGGCTCCGGTGCTGCCCCTGGCCGGCATCATCGCCATCCTCGCCGTGCTGTTCTGGCTGCTCGGCGCCCTGCTCTCCTGGGGGCTGCGGCGCGACCGGCCCTACGCCGCGGTGCTCGCCCCCTTCGTCGCGTACCTCCAGTTCGCCACCATGGATCGCCGGAGGAGCGGCCTCTGGACCGCCGCCTTCCTGCTGCTGTTCGGCCTGACCCTGCTCGCCGTCGCCATGGACCGGCGCCGCCGGGGCACCGGGCTCCTCACCACCGGGCCGGGGCGGGCCGCCGTGGCCCGCTCCCGGCCGGCCCTGGCCGTCATCACCCTGGCCGCGGTCATGCTGCTCACCCTCCTGTCTACCAACGCCCTGGCCGGCCTCCTGCCCCGCACCGGCCTCCTCGACTGGCGAGTCCCCTCGGCGCTGACCGGCGGCTACTACGGGGGCATCTCCTACAACCCCTTCGTCGGCATCCGCCAGCAGTTGCTCTCCCCCACCAACGCCGCCGTGTTCTTCGCCATCGTGGAGGGGGACCTGCCCTACGACCGGGTCTACTTCCGCCTCCTCACGCTCGAGTCCTTCGACGGCGCCCAGTGGTACGCCCACCGGCCGGCCGTGGCCCGTCCGGAGGAAGTCGACGCACTCGAGGACCAGGGCAGCGCCTTCCGGGGCCCCACCGCCTCGGTGACCCAGGCGGTCACCATCCTCGCCCTCCAGCAAGACTGGCTGCCCGCCGCCTACTCCCCGCTCGCCCTCACCGCCGGCAACCGGGCGGTGGAACGGGGCTTCCGCGCCAAGGTCAACGACGGCGCCCTCCACTTCGACGCCCTCACCTACTACGGCATGACCTACGAGGTGGTCTCGGCAGTGCCCTTGCCCGACCTCGCCGTGCTCGCCCTGGGAGACGACGGGGCACCTTCGCCGCTCTTTGCCGAGGCCTCGGCGGCCGAGGAGGGCTACGAGGCACCGGCGCCGACCGACCCTCCCGAGACGTACGAACTCCCCGACCGCGAGGGCTTCCTGCGCCTTCCCGACGAGATCCACCCCGGCGTGCTCGCCCTGGCCCGCCGCCAGGTAGCCGGCCTGAGCACCGATTTCGAGAAGGGCCTCGCCCTCGAGGCGTTCTTCCGCGAGCCCGGCGCGTTCCGCTACTCGACACAGGTCGAGCCGGGCCACGGAGCCACCGACCTGAGCGCCTGGCTGATCGACCCCGAGAGCCCCAACTACCGGACCGGCTACTGCGAGCAGTTCGCCACGGCCATGGCGATGATGGCCCGCCAGGTTGGCCTGCCCAGCCGGGTAGTGCTCGGCTTCGCCCCGGGTGAGCGCCTCGACGACGGGCGGATCGTGATCCGCGACCGCAATGCTCACGCCTGGGTGGAGCTGTGGATGCCCACTCAGGGCTGGGTGCGCTTCGACCCGACCCCGCGCGCCGACGGAGCCAGCCCCGCCTACTCAGACGAGCTCCCCTTCGACGTGGCCGCCTACCTCGACGTCGACATCCCCACCCTGCCGGGCGGCCCCGGGGCCACTCCTCCTCGGGAGCCTCCCGTCGACGAGTCGATCCCTGAGATCCCACCCTTCCTGCCCGCCGACCCCGGCGGCGCCGGCTTCCCGGACATCCCGGCCTGGGTGGTGATCACCGCCGGTGCCCTCCTGTTCCTCTTCGGGCTGGTGCCGGCCGTCAAGTGGGCCCGGCGTCGTCACCGGCTGCGGGCGCTCTCCGGCGGCGACGTGTCGGCGGCCTGGTGGGAGATCGTCGACCGGCTCTCCGACCTGGGCGAGGAGCCGGCGCCGGGAGCGACCCCCAAGGAGGTGGCCGGCGCCACCGACCAGGCCATGGCCCCTCTCGCCCGCGTCTACGGGGAGAGCATCTACGGGCCGTCGGCAGACCGCTCCTTCGACCCGGGGCGAGTGGCCACCGCCACCCGCTCTCTGGAAGCCACCGAGCAGCAACTGGCCGGGCGCTATTCGTGGGCCCATCGGGCAGCCTCGCGGTACCGGCTGCGCTCGCTCACCCCACGGCGCTGGCGGATGCGCAGGCAGGGCCGAGGGTCTCAGCCCTCGGCGGCTGACCCGATGTCCTCCTCCACCCGCCGCAGCATCTCGAGGAACTGATCGCGGTCGAGCTCGAAGCGGTCGACGTCCTGTTCGACCTCGTGGGTGATCTCGCTGATGGCGACGAAGAAGGCCAGCTGCCCGTCGCGCAGGGCATCGATGAGCTCCTCGTCGTTGGAGGCGATCCGGAAGATGCTGTGCCCGTCGGTGATCAGCTTGACCTCGGCCAGGTGCCGGTCCATGTCGGCGGTGCGGCGCAGGTAGTCCCAGGCCCGGCGCACCCGCTGCACCGACATGCCGTTGTCGAGCAGGCTCTTGACCACCCGGAGGGCGACGAGGTCGCGGAAGGCGTACAGGCGGCGGCGCCCCGGGCGGCCACCGGTGCGCTGCAGGGTGGGTCGTACCAGATTGACTCGATCCCAATAGCGCAGCTGGTGCGCGGTGCAGCCCGTCAAGCGACACGCCTGCTGTGCGGTGAACGCCTCCACAGCCGTCCCTCCCCAAGGTCCCTGCCCGAGCCCCGTCGCGTGCGGGGCCGGGCGTTACTCCCCCGTCAACTGTCTCTACCCGCTGCGCCCGCGCCGGCGGCGCAGCCCCTCTACCCAGGGGAGCCGTGAGGCTACCCCAGAACGGCGCCGCACGATGGCGACGATCCACGCCACCGACAGCACCATGAGTACGAAGCCGGCCAGCGCCACCAGGGTCTGGCTGGTGAAGAACACCAGCATCAGAGCCGTACCGCCGAGCAGTCCCAGCACCGCCCACTTCAGATGCCGACCCGAGGCCGAGGCCAGGGTGGCAGTGCGCACCGTCTCCGCCAGTTTGGGGTCGTCCTCATAGAACTGGCGCTCGATCTCCTCGAGGATGCGTTGCTCTCTGTCGTCGAGTGGCATTGGGCTTCCGCAGGTGGCCGGTGAGGCGAGTATACCGAAGACGATCGGTCAGCGGTCGGGGAGGTCGCCTTCCGTATTCTGGCAGGAGGCCTGCGGCCGGCCGCGCTGCCCGGTGAGGCGGGCCGGGGTGACCGCCGCGCTGCCGAAACGGTCCCGTACGCGGTCCACCGCCGCCTCCAGGTGGTCCCAGGGCCGCGCCTCCAACCCCAGCTGCCGGGGGGACCCCGATTCGCTCAAGCCTTCAGTGCCCAGGCCCAGCAGTCGCACCGGCCGTCGGCCCACGGCCGCCCGTTCGAGGAGCGCGAGAGCGGCTCGGTACAGCTCGTGGGCCGTGTCCAGGGGAGCCGGGTAGGTGCGACTTCGGGTCACGGTGGCGAAGTCGCCGAAGCGCACCTTGAGGACCACCGTGCGGGCGGCCATTCCGGACCGTCGCAGCCGGGAGGCGAGCCGGTCGGCCAGGCGCAGGAGCTCGCCTTCCAACGAGGGGCGGCCGGAGAGATCGGCAGGGTAAGTCTCCTCCACCGAGATCGACTTGGCCGGCCCACCGGCCACCACGGGGCGGTCGTCCCTAGCTTGCGCCAGGTCGCTCAGGTGGCCTCCCAGGGCCTCTCCGAGCCGACGCTGCAGAGTCGCCCGGGGAAGCGCGGCCAACTCGCCCACGGTGCGCACCCCGAGTTGCTCGAGCCGGGCGTAGGTCGCCTCCCCCACCCCCCACAGGGCGCGCACCGGCAAGGGATGGAGGAAAGCCTGCTCGCTCCCCGCCGGCACGAGGTGCAGGCCATCGGGCTTGGCCGCCCGGCTGGCCAGCTTGGCGATCAGCTTGCAGGTGGCCAAACCCACCGAGGCCGGCAGGCCGATCTGCTCCCGCACCGCCGCCCGGATGGCCTCCCCCACCGCCGTCGGCGAAGGGTACGTCAGGCGCAGCCCGCCGATTTCGAGGAAGGCCTCGTCGACCGAGATCTGCTCGACCGCCGGGGTGAACGACTCCAGCACCGCCAGCACGCGGCGCGAGGCCTCTCCGTAGGCATGATGGTCCGGGGCCAGGAAGCGGGCATGGGGGCAGAGGCGTTGCGCCTGAGCGGTGGGCATGCCCGAGGTGACCCCGCGGCTGCGGGCCTCATAGGAGGCCGAGGAAACCACTCCCCGGCCCCCCAGCCCGGCCACCACCACCGCCACCCGCCGCAGCTCCGGCCGGCGCCGGCGCTCCACCTCCACGAAGAAGGCGTCCATGTCGACGTGCGCGATGTGCTCGGCGAGATCAGGCACCGCCCTACCGTACCTGCTCCCTACACTCCCGCCCGTGCTCGCCCGCCTCTTCCTCGTGCGCCACGGCGAGGTCCACAATCCCGGCCACATCTGCTACGGCGATCTGCCCGGCTTCGGGCTCGGCCCCAACGGCCGCCGCCAGGCGCGAGCTGCCGCCGCCTACCTGGCTCCGACCGGCGCCGACCTCCTGCTCTGCTCCCCCTTGCGCCGGGCGAAGGAAACGGCCGCGATCATCGGCCGCCGCCTCGGCCTGCGCCCGCTCGCCGACGAAGGGCTCACCGAGTGGAGGCTGGGGATGCGCTGGGCGGGAACCGCCTGGGAAGACCTGCCCGCCCTCTTCCCCGGGGAATTGGAGGCCTACCTCGATCACCCCGCCGAGCTGCCCTTCTCTCCCGAGTCGATCGCCGCCGCCGCCGGGCGGGTGGTCGCCCTGGTCGACGAACTGGGACGGAGCCACCCGGGGAGCCGGGCCGTGCTGGTCTCCCACCAGGATCCCGTGCAGGCCGCCCGCCTCCACCTCACGGGGGGCCTGCCGGCCGACCTGCACATCGACAAGCCCGGCCACGGCTCGGTCCTCACTCTGGAGCCGGGGTCGC
Organism: uncultured Acidimicrobiia bacterium; assembly: GCA_964354255.1. Lineage (GTDB taxonomy): Bacteria > Actinomycetota > Acidimicrobiia > Spongiisociales > UBA11373 > VGBK01. Next base: position 67,832 of record CAYGYX010000004.1, read on the forward strand.
CCTGGCGGCTGGCGGCTCGATGGGAACCGCCCGGGCCCGCCACCTCCTTCCCTCCCGTCGCCGACGGCTGATCGATCGCCGCCCGAGGCCGGTCCTCCCACCGATGGGACGAGGCCGGCCGCAGCCCGGCCGGGCCGCTAGCCCTCCGTCTCCGCCAGCCGGGAGAGAAGCTCGGCGTCGGTGCCGAAGGCCAGCTCGGGAAGGGCGTTGAGAGCGAAGAAGGCAGCCTCCGCCGCGTCGTCGCCGGCGTGCAGATCGCCCTCCAGTACCCGGGCGGCGAACCACACGCCGACGGTTGGCTTGGCCGGGTCGTGGAAGTTCGAGGCTACCTGGAGCACCTCGCCGATCTCGGCGACCAGCCCCGTCTCTTCCGCCAGCTCCCGAGCCGCCGCCGCCCTGACTTCTTCGTCGTGATCGACGAATCCGGCGGGGATCGACCAGCGCCCGGCCCGGCTCGACCCTGCTGCCCGCCGCACCAGCAGCACCCGGCCCCGCTGGTCGCGGACCACCGCCGCCGCCCCCACCCCCGGGTTCTGCCAGTGGACGAACCCGCACTGCGGGCAGGCGCGTCGCGGCCGGCCGCCGAGGTCCTGCCACTCCAGCGCCGCCGCGCACAGCGGGCAGAAGGCATACACCGGCGAGCCGACCGGGGCGCAGTCTCCCGCCCCCTTCCCGCTCCGGGGGACACCCGGGCCGACGGACGACACGCTCCCGGTCACCCTGGGCCGTACCTGCCGGTGAGCCTCCCGACGGCGATCGCCGCCTCCCCAATGGCGGCCAGGGCCTCCCCGGTGCCGCCGCCGTCGGGCAGGCCCAGCCTATCCCCCAGGGCGTAGACGGAGAACCGGTAGGTGTGCTCGGCCCCACCGGGAGGGCATGGGCCCAGGTAGCCGGTCCCGCCCCCGCTGCTCTGCGCCTGGCGGGCCCCGGCCGGCAGCACCCCCTCCTCCAGGCCCCCGAGCCCCGGGTCGAGGCCGAAGGCCACCCAGTGCACGTAGGTGCCCCGGGGAGCGTCGGGGTCGTCGACCACCACCGCCAGTTCGACCGCCGAGGCGGGCACGCCCGACCAGGCGAGCGGTGGGGAGAGGCCGGGGCCGTCGCAGGTGAATCGGGCAGGCACCACCGCGCCCTCGGCGAAGGCGGTGCTCTCCACTTCGATGACCGCCGGCACCGCCAGGGCCGCCAGATCGTCGGCGCTGCCCGCCCCGGGCGCCGAGCAGGCGGCGGTCAGCAGGATGATCGGCACGGCCATCCGATGACCCCTCACGCCCTGCCTCCTTGCCCAACCTCATCGAGGGTAGCCCCGATATCGCACCCGGCGGGCGGGTTCGCGCCACCCGCACCCCGAGTCGCCTGCCGAGTCAGCCGCCGAGTTCCACCACCGCGTCGATGGCTGCCCCGACCGTGGTGATCTGCTCTGCCTGCTCGTCGGGGATGCTCACCCCGCAGGCATCCTCCAGGGCGAGGAGCAGTTCCACCATCCCGAGCGAGTCGAGCCCCAGATCCTCCTCGAGCGACGACTCCGGTCTGATGGCGCCGCGCTCGACCCCCAGTTCGCGCACGAGCAGGTCGATGAGCCTCGCTTCGATCTCGGGCCGTTCCATACTGCTTCCCGGCGGCTCCGCCCTCAACGGCCCAGGGTGGCGGCCACCGCCGCCACGCGGGCGACGTCGGCCTCGTCCACATCGCGGTGGGTGACGAAGCGCAGGACGCCGGGGCGGATGTAGCCCACCCGCACCCCGGCCGCGGCCAGTGCCTGGCGGAAGGCTTCCGGCCCACCCGCCAGGCGATCCCCCGGCACCTGGACCATGTTGGTCTGCGGCGGCATGGGCACCGACCCCGGCAGCCGCTCGCTCAGCGCGTCGGCCAGCGAGCGCGCCAGTTGGTGGTCGGCGGCGAGGCGGCGCCAGTCGCGCAGCGCCACCCGGGCGGCCGCCGCCAGGATCCCCGCCTGGCGCATCGTGCCGCCGAAGCGGCGGCGCACCGTGCGGGCCGCCTGGATCAGACCCTCCGGGCCGCAGAGCATCGAACCGACCGGCGCCCCCAGGCCCTTGGAGAAGCAGAACATGACCGTGTCGGCCCCCGCCGCCAGTTCGGCCGCCGGCCGGCCGCAGGCCACCGCCGCGTTGAACAGCCGGGCGCCGTCCAGGTGCACCGCCAGGCCACCGTCCCGGGCAACCGCGGTGGCGGCGGTCGCCGTTTCCGGTAGCAGGACCGTGCCCCCGGCCGCGTTGTGGGTGTTCTCCCACACGAGCAATGAAACCCGGGGCAAGCGGGTCTCCGACCAAACCAGAGCCTCCTCCACCTGCTCCGGCGTGATCACCCCGCTCTCGCCGGGCACGGTGCGGAAGGCCGTCCCCGAGAGGGCCGCGGCGGCCCCCCGCTCGTAGTTGCGCAGGTGGGCCCACTCGGTGCACAGCACCTCGTCCCCCGGCCGGGTCTGCAGGTTGATCGCCAGCTGGTTGCCCATGGTCCCGCTGGGGACGAAGAGCGCCGCCTCCTTCCCCACGATGGCGGCTGCCTCCTCCTGGAGGAGGTTGACGGTGGGGTCCTCACCGTAGGAATCGTCGCCGACCTCGGCCTCGGCCATGGCCCGGCGCATCTCGGCCGTGGGACGGGTGACCGTGTCGGAGCGGAAGTCGGCGATGCCGTCGGCGAAGGCCATGGCGGCGCGCAGTGTATCGGGGGCCCGGCCGATTCCGCCGGGGCCGCCCGGGCCGGGTAGGCTGAGGGGCTGTCGTCCAACTCGAGATCGATGGTCACCCGCCCCTCACCCCTTCCCGTCATCCCGGTCGCGCCCGGTACCCAGGTCCATCTCCCCAAGTCCTATGAGCGGCTGTGGGACCTGGCCTACAACATGTGGTGGGTCTGGCACCGCCCGGCCCGTGAGTTGTGGCAGCGGGTCAGCCTCCCCGACTGGCAGCATTCCCCCAACCCCCTCTCGATGCTGCAGACCGTGCCCGAGGAGGCTTGGGAAGCGCTGGAGAACAACGACTCCTTCGCGGACCTCTACGACGAGGTCATCTCCACCTTCGACGCGTACCTGGCGGCGGAGGACACCTGGTACGACCGCACTCACCCCGGTGCTCTGCCCAACGGCCTGGTCTACCTGTGCACCGAGTACGGGGTGCACCACACCCTCCCCTTCTACGCCGGAGGGCTCGGGGTGCTGGCGGGCGATCATGCCAAGGCCGCCTCCGACCTGGGGGTGCCCATGGTGGCCATCGGCCTCCTCTATCGCCTCGGCTACTTCCATCAGGAGGTGGACCCCGAAGGCACCCAGCAGCACCTCTACCGCCCGGTCGAGGTAGCGCGCCGGGCCTTGCGCCGGGTACTCGACCGCACCGGCCACCCCCTGGTCGTGCAAGTCGAGCTGCCCGGGCGGATGGTGGATGTGGGGGTGTGGCGCATCGACGTCGGCCGGGTGCCCCTGCTCCTCCTCGACACCGACCTGCTCTCCAACGACCCGGCCGACCGGCCCATCACCCACTACCTCTACGTGCGGGGCCGGGAGATGCGCCTCTGCCAGGAGCTGGTCCTCGGCATCGGGGGAGCCCGGGTGGTCGACGCCCTGGGGTGGAAACCGTCCACCTGGCACATCAACGAGGGCCACGCCGCCTTCTCGCTCCTGCAGCGCCTCTCCCGGGCCATGGGGGCCGGGCTCTCCTTCGACGAGGCCGCGGCCCAAGTGCGGGAGCGGACGGTGTTCACCCTGCACACCCCCCTGTCGGCGGGGAACGAGACCTTCGACCTCGGCCTGGTGCAGCACTACCTGGCCGACCGCCTCCTCGGCATCGACGCCGCCACCCTGGCCTCCCTGGGCACCCACTCCAATCCGGGCGCCTTCGACATGGGGGCCCTGGCCATCCGCCTCTCGGCAGTCACCAACGGGGTGAGCAAGCGGCACGGGGAGGTGGTGACCCGGGACTGGCAGAGCCTCATCGGCGGGCCCAGCCAGGCGGTCACCAACGGGGTGCATCTCCCCACCTGGCTGGGCGGCGTGATCGAGCGCCGCGTCGCCCGGGTGCTCGGCCAGGACTGGGCGATGCGCACCCTCGACACCCCCGCCTGGGAGGCACTGCGCAAGATCCCCGACAAGGAGCTGTGGGAAGCCCATCAGGCGCAGAAGCAGCGCCTGCTGCGCAATGTGCGCACCCGTCTCCGCGAGCTGGAGGCCCGCCACGGGGAGCCGCCCGACGAGCTGCGCCGCGTCGGCACCCTGTTCTCGGTCGACCGCCTCACCCTGGTCTTCGCCCGCCGCTTCGCCGGCTACAAGCGGGTCGGTCTGCTCCTCAGCGACATGGGCCGTCTCCAGGCCCTGCTCACCCACCCCGATCGCCCGGTGCAGATCGTCTTCGGCGGCAAGGCGCACCCGGCCGACCGGGAAGGCCAGGACCTCATCCGCCGGGTGGTGCAGATGGCCAAGGACCCACGCTTCGAGGGCCACGTCGCCTACGTCGAGGACTACGACATGGAGCTGGCCCGTTATCTGCTGGCCGGGGCCGACGTCTGGGTGAACATGCCCCGGCCCCCGATGGAGGCCAGTGGGACGTCAGGCATGAAGGCGGCCATCAACGGCGTGCCCAACCTCTCGGTGCTCGACGGGTGGTGGCTGGAGGGCTTCAACGGCCGTAACGGCTGGGGGTTCGGAGAAGTGCACCAGTCCGACGACGCCGATGCCGCCACGCTCTACCACCTCATCGAGCACGAGGTGGCCCCCCTCTACTACGAGCGCGACGAGGCTGGGGTGCCCCGGCGCTGGGTGGCGATGATGAAGGAGGCGATGATCGCCGCCGTGCCCTTCAGCGCCACCCGCATGGTCGCCCAGTACCTCGAGCACCTCTACGTCCGGGCCAACGGCAACGGGGGTTCCCCCGAGCCCTAGTCGGACGTCCGAGGGTCGGGGGCCCAGCGGCGGCGGTGCTTCACCTCCACCCCGCCCAGCACCACCAGGACGTGCACATCCAGCTTGGGGCTGTTCGGCCCCACCCCCCGCCGGGAGACCGTGTCGTCCCAGGCGCCGACGATCGGCAGGCCCCGCACCTCCACCGCCCAGCCCTCGGGGACGATCACATCGATGTGCCCGAACACCGAGGTGGCCGACAGGCGGGCGCCGGCCGGGTCGAGCCTGGCCCCGGTGAGGTCGAGGCGCAGCTTCCCGAAGACGGCGGTCAGGGCCGCCCGGCGCAGGGCGGTGGCCCGGCTGGAGAGCTTCATCGAGTTGAACACCGACATCCGGGAGAACTCGGGGTCCTCGATCTGCCCTCGCCGCAACCGCCCCCAGCCGCTGAGCAGCCAGGCGCCGGCGAGGACCACCAGGATCGGCCAGGTCACCGACCAGGCGGTCTTCCCGAACGCCCCGGTGGTCACCGCCAGCAGCAGCAGCCCCCCGGTGATCAGCACCCAGGCCACCGCGCTGAAGTGCCTCTCCCCGTAGGCCTGCAGCAAGCCCAGGGCCACGATCAGCACCGGCCACCACCGCCCGACCACCCCGCCGCCCTCTATGACGCCGGCGGCATCGAGCAGGTAGATCGCACCGAGCGCCACCAGCGCGGCGCCCACCAGGCTACGTCCGGCGCTCACCATCTTGCCTCCTCCGCCGCCAGGGCCGCTCCCACGAGTCCGGCACGGCTGCCGAACCGGGCGGCCACCACCGGCGTGGCCGCACGGTACCCCGCCGCGCCGACCGCCGCAGCCAGCGCGGACCGGGCCGGGCCGAGCAGTGCCTCACCCGCCGCCGCCGCCCCTCCGCCCAGCACGATCACGTCGGGGTCGAGCACGGCCACCAGGTTGGCGAGGCCCCGCCCCAGCCAAGCCCCGGCCTCGGCCAGCGCGGCTCGCGCCGCCGGGTCGCCCTCCCGGGCAGCCGCGCTCAGGTGCTCCCCGCGCGGCGGGCCCCCGGCGGCGGCGCGGGCCACCGCCCCCGCCGGGTCCGCTCTCACGGCCTCCCGAGCCGCCCGGCCCAGGCTGGTGCCCGACACCAGGGCTTCCCAACAGCCGCGCCGCCCGCAAGCGCAGACCGGGCCGGAGGGATCCATGGCCATGTGCCCAATCTCCCCCAGGAACCCGCGGCCCCGTTCCACCGCGCCCTCGACGACCAGGCCCCCACCGATCCCGGTGCCCAGGGCCACCAGCAGCACCATGCGGTACCCGGTTGCGACCCCCAGGCGGGCCTCGGCCAGCGCGGCCAGGTTGGCATCGTTGTCCACCACCACCGGCAGCCCGGTCGCCGCCGCCACCTCCGGGCCCAGCCGCACCGGGCCGCCGGCCGAGTGGGGGCTCCACACCAGGGTGCCCGCCGCGTGGTCTACCAGGCCCGCCGAACCCACCCCGATGGCCGTCACCGACCCATCGATCAGCGGCGCCACCGCCCCGGCCACCGCCGCGGAAATGGCGGCTGTCTCCCGGGGCGTGGGAACCACCCCGGCCGCCCGGATCGCGGTCGGCGAGTCGCCCCGGCCGAAGGTGAGGTTGGTCCCGCCGCAGTCCACGGCGATCACCGCCACCGCCGCACCTCCTCGTGCTCCAGCCAGCCTACGCCGGGGCCGCCGGAGCGCACACCGCCGGCTTCTGCCGGAGCTGGGACGGCACTACCTCGGTCGATGGACCCACCCAGAGGCGCATCGTCTCTTTACCACCGCCGGGCCCTGGTGGTGAGAGTCCCGGGTTTAGGGAATATGAGTTGGGTTATAGTAGGTTTATGTATATGATTCGGTATAGACAGACACACAAGGAGGGATGAGCCATGGACCTAGTCCGCTTCGATCCGTTCTCGCTGCTCAGCGAGATGGACCGCTTCTTCGAGCGCGGCGTCGCCGCTGCCCCCACCTGGGCTCCCCGCATCGACGCGTTCGACCGCGAGAAGGAACTAGTCATCCGCATCGAGATCCCCGGGGTCAAGCCCGAGGACGTCGACATCACGGTGGAGGACCGCACCCTCACCGTCAGCGGCAAGCGGCAGTTCGAGGAGACGGCCGAGGGGGGTGGCTACCACCGCCGGGAGATCTTCACCGGCGAGTTCAAGCGCACCCTGGTCCTGCCCGAGGGGCTCAAGGCCGAGGAGATCACCGCCAAGGCCGAGGACGGCATCCTGAGCGTGATCATCCCCCGCCGGCCCGAGGTTCTGCCCCGCAAAGTCAAGGTGGGCGTCACCTCCTGACCCCTTCCTCAGGATGACCCACCTGCGGAGGCCCGCTCCCCCGGCGGGCCTCCGCCGCGTGTGGGGTGACCGGCGGCCACAGGGCCGAGGGAGCCATACCCTGGGCTGCTGCCTGCCGACCTCACCCCTGCTCGGGTCGATCTCCCCCCCGCCCCAGCGGGGGCCAAGGAAGCCCTCCCCCTTCGCCCCCTCCCGCTGCCGCGGGCGGGGGAACCCGCAGGGCAGAGGGGGCAGCCTCCCACCCAGGCCTCGCCAGGTACTGCCGCCACCCCAACCGGCTAGAGACACGACCAAGAGGCCGACGCGGTGTCACCCATACACCACGCCCGTGGACG